>JBDIVL010000001.1:0-1496 GCA_039794405.1 Candidatus Jinrextremum sp.
AACGAACGCTGGCGGCGTGGATTAGGCATGCAAGTCGAACGAGGGAGTGTTCCGAAAGGGGCACAAACCGAGTGGCGTAAGGGTGAGTAATACATTGATAACCTACCTTTGAGATGGGGATAACAATCCGAAAGGATTGCTAATACCCAATAACATTTCTGGTGTTTCGGCACGGGAAATCAAAAGTCTGGAGTCGCAAGGCTTCATTTGCTCAGAGAGGGGTCAATGTCCTATCAGCTAGTTGGTAGGGTAAAGGCCTACCAAGGCGAAGACGGGTAGCCGGCCTGAGAGGGTGGTCGGCCACATTGGGACTGAGACACTGCCCAGACTCCTACGGGAGGCTGCAGTCGAGAATCTTTCGCAATGCCCGCAAGGGTGACGAAGCGACGCCGCGTGTGGGAAGAAGGCCTTCGGGTTGTAAACCACTGTCAGGGGTTAGGAAGTGTAAGGGTGTTAAGAGCGTCCTTACTTGACTTAAGCCCCAGAGGAAGCCACGGCTAACTCTGTGCCAGCAGCCGCGGTAATACAGAGGTGGCAAGCGTTGTTCGGAATTATTGGGCGTAAAGAGCACGTAGGCGGCTCTGCAAGTCAGCTGTGAAAGCCTTCTGCTTAACGGAAGAACAGCAGTTGATACTACAGGGCTTGAGTGCGGGAGGGGAGAGTGGAACTTCTGGTGGAGCGGTGAAATGCGTAGATATCAGAAGGAACGCCGGCGGCGAAAGCGACTCTCTGGTCCGTAACTGACGCTGAGTGTGCGAAAGCTAGGGGAGCAAACGGGATTAGATACCCCGGTAGTCCTAGCCGTAAACGATGGGCACTAAGTAGAGGGGTTTTAAATATCTCTCTGCCGGGAGTTAACGCATTAAGTGCCCCGCCTGGGGAGTACGGCCGCAAGGCTAAAACTCAAAAGAATTGACGGGGGCTCGCACAAGCGGTGGAGCATGTGGCTTAATTCGATGCAACGCGAAGAACCTTACCGGGGCTTGACATGGTAGAAGTAGGAGCCTGAAAGGGCAACGAACGGTATCCAGTCCGTAGCTATCACAGGTGTTGCATGGCTGTCGTCAGCTCGTGTCGTGAGACGTTGGGTTAAGTCCCCTAACGAGCGAAACCCTTGTCTTTAGTTGCTACCGGGTAAAGCCGGGCACTCTAAAGAGACTGCTGTCGTCAAGACGGAGGAAGGTGGGGATGACGTCAAGTCATCATGGCCCTTATGTCCCGGGCTGCACACGTGCTACAATGGTTGGTACAAAGGGATGCTAAGTCGCAAGATGGAGCGAAACCCAAAAAACCGATCCCAGTTCAGATTGGAGGCTGAAATTCGCCTCCGTGAAGTAGGAATCGCTAGTAATCGCGGATCAGCTACGCCGCGGTGAATATGTTCCCGAGCCTTGTACACACCGCCCGTCAAGCCACCCAAGCAAGATGCACCCGAAGTCACCGGCCCAACCCGTAAGGGAGGGAAGTGGCTAAGGTGTGTTTTGTGAGGAGGACTA
>JBDIVL010000002.1:0-159713 GCA_039794405.1 Candidatus Jinrextremum sp.
CCTTCCAGAGTGTAAAACCTCGCGAAGATTTCAATCCGATGAAGGGAAAATGGGGCGCCCTGCAACTTGCAGCGCGTTGGACTGAACTGGATATCGATAATGATACTTTTGTGTTCCTGGACCCAGCCAAGTCGGTGAACAAGGCTACAACCTGGACAGTGGGCGCAAACTGGTTCCTCAACAGGTATACGAGGATTATGGCCAACTATGAGCAAACTTATTTTGATGGAGGTGCTGCAGAAGGTAAGGATCGTAAGACTGAAAAAGTATTCTCCACCCGCTTTCAGTTGTCGTTTTAATGCAGATGGATTTAAGCTGTTTCCTATCCGGTTTTTTAAGGAGAAGTGAGAAATGAAAGGATTAATTTGTGGTTTGTCGTTAATCAGTATTTTGTTCTTAAACCATGTCATAGTATTGGCTCAGGAAAAAGAACCAATGAGATCTGTAGAGGAAACACTTAAAGGCACGATAACTTTGTCTGGAGCATGGGCGATTTATCCCACAGCAGTTGCGTGGGGTGAGGCATTCCAGAAATTACATCCGAAGGTGAAGGTTGATGTATCGGCAGGCGGGGCTGGTAAAGGTGCTTCTGATGCCATAGCAGGCCTGGTGGATATTGGTATGGTCTCACGAGATCCAGACCCCGCAGAGATTAAAAAAGGAATTGCCCCTGTTACGTATTGCATGACGCTGTGTTTCCTGTGGTAAGCGAGAAAAATCCAGCACTTGGCGACCTTTTAAAAAAAGGCGTGAAGAAAAAGACATGGATTGGCATCTATATCACAGGTACAATCACGCAATGGGACGAGGTTGCAGGAAGCAAGGTGAATAAACCATTACATGTTTATACCCGCTCCGATGCCTGCGGTGCCGCTGCCAGTTGGGCGAATTATCTTGATAACAAGAAACAGGATGACTTAAAAGGTGTGGGTGTCTATGGTGACACCGGGCTAATCGAGGCAACCAAAAGAAACTCTATTGGAGTTGGCTACGAAAATTTTAGTTTTGTCTTTACCCGCGAAGGTAAAGTACTAAAAGGGGTGAAATTAGTCCCTATCGACTCTGATGAAAATAGTGTGGTTGAACCTGATGAAGTCTACGAAAATCGTGAGGCCGCAATTCAGGCAATACGATCTGGCAGGTACCCTGCCACAAGGAGGAACTACTTCTTTGTGAAGGGTAAGCTCATGGACTGGTAAAAGAATTCATTAAATTCGCACTTTCGGATGAAGGCGCAAAGATCGTTGACGAGGTGGGAACGAGCCTTCCTATACTGAAGAAAGAAGGTAAAAAGGTGTTAAAAAGCTTAGAAGTTATCCCAAAACCTATTTCTGTACTGGATATCTCTTATAAGCTCTATATTTTCAGATGATTATAGAAACTAAAATGAGTTTTTGGATGACTCCAGACCGGGTAGCACGGACAAACTGGTTTGTCCGTGCTTATTTAAATACACACATGAATACGGATTACAAAACACTGACAAACAAAGTTTGTCAGTGCCACCCCCGGAACTGGCTTACATAACATGAAAATTTCTCTACTTATAAATACTATATATCAAATGATTATAGATACTCAATTGAGGTTTTGGGATAACCTCTAGAGTAAACAGGTCGCTCCTGACGGAGCTAATGCCTGTGCGGTATCCCATCTTGTTACAAACAGACTGCTCCTACGGAGCTTACAGGTAATACGTTTTTCAAAAAACTGTCACGATATATTCATGTCTGGAGAGAAAATGAACACGAGGAAATTCAAGGATATTGTTGCCCGGAAAGTAATGTTTCTTTTGTGTATGTTCATCCTGAGCTTAACCTTTCTGATAATATTTGGCTTATACCAACGGTCCAGGCCTATACTGGCAATAAAGAGTTTGAAGGACTTGCTCTTTTCTGCTACCTGGCATCCTGCTCAGGGACAATTCGGCCTGGCAGGCTTTATCGCCGGCACACTCTGGGTCGTTGCCATTGCAATGATTATTGCCGTGCCTTTAAGTATACTGACGTCAATATATCTTTCTGAATATTCACACCGGAGGGTACGTGAATTTATAAGGCCAATGATCGATCTCCTTGCAGGGATATCCCCCGTTATTCACGGTGTCTGGGGAGTGGTTGCAATCGTACCTTTTGTACGCGACTATCTTACGCCATTCCTGAGTGAAAAAGTACCGTTTTTCCCGTTTATTTCAGATAATCATACCGGCTTTTCTGCCATTACGGGTGGCATTGTTTTAGCTATTATGGCCTGTCCCATAATGATCTCTATTATTAGTGAAGTAATAAGGACTGTTCCTTTCGGAGTACGGAAATCGTCCCTGGCACCGGGCGCAACAAAATGGCAGACCGTAAAATATGTGATACTAAGAAAGGCTTGACCGGGCATTATTGCAGCAATCATTTTAGGCCTGTCCCGTGCGGTAGGAGAAACGATAGCAGTGCTCATGGTTGCAGGTTGTGCCCTTAATACATTTCCGAAATCAATCTTTGATCCAGCTTACCCCCTTCCTGCGCTTGTTGCCAATACCTACGGAGAGATGATGTCAATACCGTTATATGATGCAGCCGTTCTGTTAGCAGCTTTTACCCTATTGATTGTATCCATTCTGTTTAATATCGTTGGATGGGGAATACTGTTTCACATTGAAAGGAGAGAATCTTAATATGAACAAAAGAAAGATTGAAGAAAATATATTTCACTATTTTATGATATTTTCTACTTTCGTAGTCGTGGGCAACTTGGCCTTTATTCTCGTGACGATATTCATACGAGGGTTTCCAGCATTAAACCTGGATATGCTTATCAAGACACCAAAGGGCGGATATTACCTTGGTAAAGAAGGCGGGATTCTTAATGCCATCATGGGTCGCTTGCATTAGGGGCGGGAGCGACATTTTTGGCCTTCGTTGTCAGTCTTCCCCTGGTTTTTTACTTAAATTTGTATGTAAGAAAAAAGTCAAGATTTGCTTTTCTTGTGCGCTTCTTCCTTGACGTCCTCTGGGGCATCCCTTCGATTGTTTACGGTGCCTTTGGTTTTACCCTGATGGTCTTTTTTGGTTTAAAGGCCTCGCTTTTGGCCGGCATGATTACTGTGGCCTTACTCATAATTCCCATCATGGCAAGGAGCATGGATGAGGTCTTAAAGATGATCCCTTTTGAACTGAAAGAGACTTCTTTTGCCCTCGGTTCAACGAGATTAGAAACCGCAGTAAAAGTAATTTTTAGACAGGCATTGCCTGGAATCATAACGGCAATCCTGATCGCCTTCGGCAAGGGTGTTGGTGATGCCGCTGCAGTATTGTTTACGGCAAGCTTCACAGATTCCTTGCCCTATTCACTCTTTAAACCCGTAGCAACACTACCTCTTGCAATATTTTTCCAATTAGGCACACCGTTTCCCGAAGTACAAGAACGTGGTTATGCCTCGGCGCTGGTATTAACGGGGATAATTTTCCTGATCAGTATTATCTCCAGGACTTTATCAAATAAATTTAGCAAACGCATTGTCAAACTCGTTACCCACAACTTAAGACAAGCGGAAAGACTCGCTGACTATGTTATCTTTCTGTATTTGGGCAATCTCATTGAACACGGCCCTGCCGAAGAAGTCCTTAAGCACCCCAAATATTTGAAAACTAAGAACTACATTAACGGAGAATTCATTGAAGAACTTATCATTGATAAAGAATTGAATTTAAAGGAAACCATCTACCCCGAGATTTTTGTGCAGGCAAAGCTTGCTTTAGAAGAGCTGAAACATGGTCAGATTTTGAAGATCGTTATTGATCACAAACTAGCAGTAACTGAAGTGCCAAAGGCGTTGGAATCTGAAGGACATAAGATTCTTGAAGTGAAGAGGCAGAACCAGACCGACTGGGAGATTTTTGTTCAAAAACGGAATGGCATTTATACCATATAGAATAATGTAAAATCTACGACAGGTTTGCTGTGCTTCACCCGTTCTATCAATCGCCACCATTGCATCACTTGATGCTTGCTTATCAATAACCGCAATTCTTCAATGGTACATGGGAAAATACCATGTGTAATGACTATGTTTTTGTTTTGAGGACATTAGCTATTTTTTCCCCAAGCTCCCGAATCGCATCGAAAGCATCCCGCTGCCCTTCAAATTTGTTTACACCAACTGATTCTACGGTAGCTTCGTTCCCGAATATCATTTTGAGACCGGACGTTTTACACTCGTTACCATACCCGCATTTAATGCAGGGGACATTTCCCAGTATCTTCACAGCACCTACAAAATTCATTCCCTCTTCCATCATATAATACATGATAGCATTTACACCCATATCGCCTGAGGGAGGTAATGCTTTATTTGTACCGGGAATTGCACAAGTAACGATTGCACCGCCTGGTTTACCGGCCATATATCCATGCAAATGCCGAAGGGAATAAAGCCTTTCAATAAACGCCTTCGTTAAGGAATCAATGGTAGAATATGGTGTATAGCAGGCAATAATCAGGGCGTCTGCTTCTTTTGCTTTTTCCGCTAACAAAATTCCATCATCCTGATCGTTTACACATCTGTTTGTATTTACACAACCAAGACATGCCCTGCATGGAGTGATTTTATATTCAACAAGTTTTATGAATTCAGTTTCAAGTCCGGTAGCCTCCAGAGCTGCGTGTAATGCCCTGTCAGTATTGCTATGGTAAATAGGAGAACCAGAAACCCCTAACACTTTCATACTGTTAACCTTCCTTTCCTTGTCTTTTTAATTAATTCTCACGTGAAACACCTTCCGAATGCCTTCAACAATCGAATGGGTCCATGGATCTTAACTCTACGGAAAATAATTTCTTTTAACATAGTACTCTCTTTATTGAGGACCCGTAACCATGCTTTACTGTTAGCCTGTATACATATGTCTGCTGCGCCGATATGTCCGTTTTGAACTGCAATTGTCTTGTTAGCGATTATAATGGTTGTCGCTATATCCTCATCTCCTGTAAAAGTAAAATGGTATGTTGCCGTAAGTCCCTCCGCTTTGTGCCGCTGAAACGCCAGGGGAAGTAATCTGAGGAATGCTTTTATTGAAGACGGTCTGATTGTGTTCCCTACGTGTTTTATCTTTTTATGAGGATACGTTCGGGATACATATTCTTCAGCATCTGAACCAAACAACACGTATACGGGTTCTTCCCTTTCCTGCAGAGGCTTAACAACTTCTTTTATGAAGTCTTCCCGATTGGTAAGGAATTGTTCCGCAACATCTTCACCGGCAGGGCAGACTGCCATGCAGTAGACCGATTTATTACATAATACAACCGACATACTCTGCCACCTGGACACGGTTTCTGAATCATCCACTTTCATTCTATAGCCAGGGAAGTTCTTACTCTCAACGATCTTTTCCACCCAATCAGTAAATCCTCCAATTCCATCCCTGTAGTTATGAGTCATACAATTTATAAAGTTAAAATAACCATCGGATTCTATTGCTCCTGTTGGACAAGCAGCAGCACATAACTTGCAATGAATACAAGGATGAAAACTCAAAGGATTGTTATACGTATCCATCTCGGCATTTATCAGCACGGTACCAAGGAGTATAAAACTACCGAATTTGGGGTGTATTACACACCGATGTAATCCTATTCTGCCTAGCCCGGCCTCGACTGCAATAGGTTTATGGGATACTACCCACATCTTTTCCGGCCAATGTTCTGTTTCCATAGGAAAACCGGCAGCCGGAGTTAAGGCACGAATTCCTCTTTTTTCAAGTGATGCTGCGATTTTGTGTGATATTTCGTCTATACGCCGGTTTACATGGTGCAACTCAAGGTTGGCAACCGAGCGCGCAGGACTTCTAAGATTTTCCCTATTTATACGGCACACAAAGCTTATAAGGGTCTTTGCAGAAGGGAATACTTGAAGAATATCATTTCTCTGATCAGCAATTCCTTTACGATCAATTTCAATAAAACCCACATCATCAGCACCAAGATCAAAACATAATTGTCTGATGTGTTCGGATGCAAGTCGAGAAATTTTTCCTGATAAGATATTTTGCTCGTTATGTAGGCAAAGAGTCTTCACCGTTAGCAACTCATTTGAGTTCGACATAATAGCTCCTTTGTTGTATATACAACTTATTGTTGAAAATAAAATTAGCTTCCTCTTTTTCTAGAAGACCATATGTTGTCGGCAAGTTGTTTTATTATTTGGATTTCCCTGCTGCCTATAAAATCCGTAGTTTTGTTCTGCGCCTTAACCCAGTCTTTATGAATATCTTTTAAAAGTTTATTTCCTTCAGGAGTTACTACAAGAATTTGAGAAATACCGTCTGTCCCCTGAGTAATCTTAAGCCAGCCTTTTTTTCTCATACGTTCAATGTTACGACTTACCGTGGATTTTTCCATATAAAGCATCCTGCATATATCGTTTGGTTTTAGTCCTTCCGAAAGCGAAATAATAGTTAAAATACTTACCTGATTGATCCTTATCCCATACGGACGCAGCGCCCTATCGTAGATATTTGTGATAACCCGATTAATAAGGCGTACACGAACGGCAATGCATTCCTGCACTCTAATTTCTGCAAACTTTGTAGCTTTATCCTTATCCATGGTAAAACCTTTTTAGTTGTATATACAACCAAACATTGTTTCAACAACAATAATTTTTGTCAAGATTAATCTTTCAATTAGTTCCATAGAGTTGGTTCAGCCTTGCAGATTGAGCCATATGCTGAGTGTTGGCATGTACGTTTTAAGCGGTGCCAGGCAGAGGAAACATACCAAAACGTTTCGGTACAATCGTGAACGATTGAACTAACCCTGATGCACGGAGTACAGACGCAGGATTTTGTGTCTCTACCATGTCCATGCCGCCCAGAAAACCCACTTACATAAAATGAAATCCTATACAATAAATTTATTGACTACGTTATGTCATGTATGATATAACGTACACTCAATTTTTAAAAGACTTTTCTGTAATGCAAAAAGTGGAAATATATGTATTTGAGAGAAAAGAAATACAGGGATAAGGGAGAATGGTAATGGCCGGCGTATCGTATAAAAAAGTTTTGTTGTCTGTACTGATATTTTTTATCATGTATTCAAGTGGCGCATTAAAAGATGCTTTTTCACAGAAAGCCGAACAAGCTTCCGATGCATCGGAAAGCGAAACAGATGATTTGAAAAAACAGTTAAAACAGATGGAAGAGGCATTTTTAAAGCAACAGGAACTGATACAACAATTGGTGACGTCCACTTCAAAGCAGCAAGAGCAAATCCTGGAATTAAAAAATCGCATCGAAAAGGTGAGTGAAAAATCTGCAGGAGTTACCAAAGAGGAAATAAAAGAAGAGGTGAAGCAAGAAGTAGGAGATTATCTTGCATCGAACGAGGCACGGGAAAAATTGAAACTAGGGTTGCCAGGCAAATATGAACCTGTTAATGGCTACTACCTGCCCGATAAGGAAAAGGCATCGATAGGTTTTCAAACAAGGGACGGAAAATATTCTTTAAATATGGGCTTCAGATTCCAATCACGACTCACCTACAGGGACAACGATGAGGATTTTGATGAACCCGATAAAACCGATATCGATATTCGCAGGGCAAGGCTTTGCTTTGGCGGCAACATCTATAGCAAGGATGTAAATTACTACGTGGAGATTGACGGAGACAGCTTTGAGGTAAATGTAAGGGATTATTATATCTGGTGGTCACCCCTGGAAGAGTTAAATATAAAGACCGGATATTTTAAGGTGCCGGCCAACCGTCAATGGAATTCATCGGGCTTTAAACTCTTATTCCAGGATAGGTCCATTGCCAGCGATGCCTTTAAGCAGGATCGTGATTATGGTCTGGATATCTTTGGACGACCCTTTGATGGACATATGGAATACCACGCGGCAGTTTTCCGCGGCGCTGGCCAAAATCCTGCAAAGGTACTGGGAAGGGATGAAAACATCGACAACGAACTCCTGTACGTGCTTACCGCACGGTATTATCCTTTTGGATGGTACAATTCTTATAATTTATCAACGGGCTGGGATGAGACTGACGTGAAATATGAAGAGAAATTTAAGGCTGTAATCGGCGCATCAATAGTCTATAATGCAAAGGAAAGAGACAAAAAGTTAGCGGATACCAATTCGTTAATCGGCAATATTGATATGGGTATGAGATACAGAGGGTTTACGTGGGATAGTGAATATTATATAAGATCGAATGACCCTGAGGCGGACAGTGGTGATTCAATAACTTCAGACGGTTTCTATACCCAGGCAGGTTATTTTGTTATACCAAAAAAACTGGAACTTGCAGTCCGCTACTCCCTCTTTGACCCCGACAACGACATGCCGGATGACCTTCAAAAAGAGTATAGTACCGGCATAAATTATTACTTCCGGGGCCATCGTTCAAAGTTACAGGCAGACACAACTCACTTTGTAACCGACACTAAAAGCACGGACAAGAATGAAAACAGATTCAGATTACAATATCAACTCATATTTTAGGTAGCAATTTGGTAGTTTATCGTGGTTTTTCATAAAACTAAATTGTTACAAAGAAACTAATCGTTATAATTTTTTTCGATTAATCACAGATAATTCGGAAACTGGTTGCGGGGACGTTGATTGGAAGTCATCTTTTAAGCTACACACCCGAAATCCGATGGAGGAAAAGATAAAATGGCGAGAAAAAGATTATCTATTTTTGAGAAATATTTAACACTCTGGGTACTACTCTGTATTGGTGCGGGTATTATCCTCGGAAAATTAGCACCTGCGGTTGCTGTAAAGTTAGATACTTTTGCCGTGTATCATGTTTCTATTCCTATCGCTATTTGCCTGTTCTTTATGATGTACCCTATTATGGTAAAGATTGATTTTACAGCGGTACTAAAAGCAGCAAAGACCCCAAAACCAGTGGTTTTGACTTTATTTATCAACTGGGCAGTCAAACCTTTTACGATGTACGCAATTGCTCTCTTCTTTTTAGGGTACCTGTTTAATGGATTCTTACCGGGAACCGAAATAATCAGGAACGGACAGGAAGTTGAGCTATGGAGAAGCTATGTTTCCGGTGCAATTCTCCTGGGGATTGCCCCCTGTACCGCTATGGTTCTTATGTGGAACTACCTTGCAAAAGGGAACGAAGGGCTTACGTTAGTGATGGTCGCCATAAACTCCCTCTCCATGGTAATACTTTATGCACCTCTTGGAGGGTTCCTGTTAGGGATAAACGCCATGCCCATACCGTGGCAAACAATTCTGTTCTCAGTATTGATTTATGTAGTATTGCCACTGGTTACGGGGTACTTTTCAAGAAGATGGCTTATCAAATGTAAGGGGTTGAAATGGTTTCAAGAGCACTTTTTACACTGGCTTACACCGGTAAGTGTCATTGCACTCCTTTCAACATTGGTACTCTTGTTTTCCTTCAAAGGCGAAGTTATACTGAGAAACCCTTTAACAATAGCATGGATTGCCGTACCGCTTTTTATCCAGACATTGTTCATTTTTTTATTGGGATATGGTTTAGCCCGACTGTTAGGGCTTTCCTATGAAAATGCAGCCCCTGCCTCAATGATAGGCGCCTCAAACCATTTTGAGGTAGCAATTGCAACGGCAACGATGCTTTTCGGACTGTCTTCAGGTGCATCCCTTGCAACGGTAGTTGGCGTCCTGATCGAAGTGCCGGTAATGCTTATGTTAGTTTCGGTTTGCAAGAAGACGTGCCATGTATTCAGAGAATGCTGCCTGGATCTGCCACAGTGCAAAACAAGACATCTTCCTACCAAAAACGGAGCTGTTGTATGAAAAAGAAGGTCTTGTTCATTTGCACCCACAATGCTGCCCGTTCACAAATGGCAGAAGGATTACTCAGGACACTCTATGGAGACCATTACGAGGCATACAGTGCAGGTACCCAACCATCAAAGGTTAATCCTTATGCCGTCAAAGTAATGTCAGAACTCGGTATTGATATATCAACGCATCGGTCAAAGCATGTTGATGCTTTTCATGGGACGAAGTTTGACTACGTGGTTACTGTTTGTAATCATGCAAAAGAAGCCTGCCCGTGGTTTCAGGGAGGAAAAAAATATCTCCATAAAGACTTTGAAGACCCTTCCCAATTTGAAGGAGAAGAAGAGCAGAAATTAGCCGTTTTTCGGGAAGTAAGAGATGAGATGAAGGATTGGATCGGAAAAACCTTTCGTGGAGAGAACAAAAATTCATGATAAATTACGTACTCAGCGGCTTTTTAATACCACTATGTAGGGACGAACCTTGTGTTCGCCCTTGCCCAGCACCATTCGAACCGTTTATGTTTGTTTCTCCCATTTGGGCGAACAAAAGTAGGGGCAGGTTTAAAACCTGCCCCTACAACAAAACATTGAAATTCTCATGGTTGGTTCAATCTTTTAGACTGAACCATGTGTTTAGCATGGGCCTGTACGTTCTTGAGTGTTACAGGTATATGAAACATGCAAAACGTTTCGGTTCAATCGTGGGCGATTGAACCAACCCTAAATAAGCAAATTTTTGGGTGGCACTGACAAACTTTGTTTGTCAGTGTTTCATATTCCATATCAATGTGCGTATTCGAACAATCACGGCCAACGTAGAGACGCAAAATCTTGCGTCTCTACGTTTATCTGTACTACAAGGTTGTAAAACCTTGTTTTTTTAGCAAAGTTTTTCTGGTTGTGGCTCTGCCACGCTGTGCCACCCTGAAAACCGCTTAAATAAAATCCTATACATTCAAATAGAATGGAACATCAATTCTAGACTACCATGGGCAATATGAATATGGCAAACAATGAACATGCTGTTATCGACGAGTATGCCAATCTTGCTTCCCAATATGATATGCGTTGGGAATTTTACATCAAGGCAACACTTCACGAAACACTCAAACGGTTAAATATTGAACCAACCGAAAAATTATTAGATATCGGATGCGGCACCGGTACATTACTTCAGGCTATTTCTATAAAATACCCTTCTGTTGATTTAATCGGGGTAGACATCAGTGTAGAGATGCTCAAGGTTGCCGGTAATAAGCAAATGAAAAAATGCAGCCTTGTTACGAGCAATGCACGGCATTTACCATTTCGTTCAAAAAGTTTTGACGTTGTAGTCTCCTGTAACGCCTTTCACTATTTGCGCAGGCCCGAAGCATGTTTGTTAGAGATTGCCCGTGTCCTTAAACCCGGAGGTAGAATCGTAATTACCGATTGGTGTGATGACTATATCGCCTGTCGTATTTGTGATATATTTTTGCGTATGTTTAACCGTGCCCATTTCAAAACATATGGAATTGCTGCATGTGAACGCTTACTCCGGGACGCCGGTTACAGCAGCGTGAAAGTTGAGAGATACAAGATCAATTGGCTTTGGGGTCTTATGACGGCAAAGGCCTTGAGGTGATAATATAATTGTAGTTATAGTATTCAATAGATGAGGCCAAGTATGCCTTTGGCAGCAACTTTTGACTGCCTGTTCCCAAACAGAAGGTGAGTAGGATGGGCCAAGCAGAGGGACCCATCAATCCTGTTAAATATTTTTATTTGATGGGTGCGCTGGCGTTTCACCCATGTCTACATAACTGGGTACTTTGTTGATTAATTCTGAATTGAGAAAGTATTTTTAACATCGGGTTCTAACATATTTCCATAAAAAGTCTGTCCGGACTATGTTTTGTTGTGTTTCCAATAATTCCTGAAAATGTCCAATCTTTTTGTTCTGGAAGGTTTATAACCGCCTTCAAAAAGTTGTCCGACAGTAATTTTTAGCTTTTCAGGAAAATCTTCAATAGTTGTTACTCCTGCTTTGTCAAATGCTTTAATCGCTAACTCTGCGGTTGCCCTGCTGTCATCTGCTGCCCTGTGATGGCTGAACTTAATATTATTGATTTTACAGAGAGTTTTCAGGTCGTATGCCGGAAGTCCTTTCCAAACTTTTCTCGAAAATATATAACTGCAGGAATAATTGAGTGTTGGATAAGGAAGATTATACGCCTGAAGCGTTCTTCTCAATACACTAAAATCAAAACTTGCATTATGAGCAATCAAAAATTGCCCTTCAACCAGGGGCCTTATTTCCATCCAGAGTTCGTTGAATTCCGGCTTGTCTGCTACATGTTCTGGTCTGATTCCGTGTATTAAAACATTGAAATAGTCAAACTCTTGATACATAGGTTTAATCAGCCATGATTTTGTATCAACAATTTGCTGGTCTTTCACAAAAGTCAAACCTACTTCACAGGGACTGTCACGGTCTGAGGTTGCCGTTTCAAAATCAATTGTTATAAAGTCCATACTTTATTGTTTTTTGTAGTTATGCCATTATTAGAATTTAAATAATATTGTAATAAAAATTACTTGTAGTCTTGTAATCAGATCAATTTATTTTTTATAAGTTTTCTATATCAAGATATAATGATATATTAGATATTTGACGTCATTTATTCCTTGGATACAAGTTTTCTCTTTAAATAGTCATCGTATTATTGTAATGATCTCAATTCTCTTCGTCCAATTCTTTACCCATGCGGTTGATTTATTGGTTGTAGGAGCGAAGCATTTTCAGTTACAGAGACCTGATAAAATTTGTGTTGTAATGATGAAATCCAGTTCCTCAATTGCATTATTTTCTATATCCAATTAAATTGTTTGTTCGCTTCACCCAACCCAAGCAACAGTAACTCAGGAAATCCCCATATAACTTTAATTTCACAAAAATTATTTTCATCTATTGATTATAAGCATTTTTATAAATTTATGAAACCTAGCCTTTTGCTTAAATTATGAAGGGCAGCACGGTAATTAGTATATTCCTACTGCCGGACTACCACAGCATTTGGATAATCACTATTACCTTTTGCCTCTCAAGATCTAACCACGGGCACCGGGCACAACAATATGGTAGTCTAATGGAACCGATAGTAGGCCCAATGATCACTATCTTGACGGCACGCTCCCTTCAAAAGTTAGGTCAACATATCAACATCCTTTTGAGGAACATTACGTCCCTCTTCGTAATTTGAATCTTTTAAGGCATCGAGAACTAAATTTAATTGTTTGTTCGCCTTATTTAAGCTGTCGTAGATATTCCTTAATTCATAAATATCTGTAGGTAATAGTGAGTTTTTACACTCAGCAACAAATAGAAAATCTTCCTTGTACACTAAAAACTCTATCTCTCCACAAGTCCTAAATGAATAATTAATTTTTTAATAGTTCTGAACCCCTGACATTGAAATGATTTTTCCAAACTTTCAGATATAGGATCATATTTACCATCATCAAATATTTGTGTATTATTCAATTTGTATCCTGAAGCAAATATATTTCTAATAGTATTTGAATTTACAAATACATTAAAGTGATTTTTTTATTTTCACTAATACATTCGTATGAGAATTTGATAAAATATAATTTTCATCAATAAATAATTTTTCAATTTCTTCAAATCCAAATAAATCTTGATAGAGAAAAATTATATATGATATGGCCTCAGATATTTTTTCTTTTGAATAATAATTCAAAGTTTGAGGACATTCTTTTTGAGCTGGATAATGATTTATTAGGAATAAATAATCAATATAAACAAGTAAGGTTTTTGTAAGAGAGTTTGGTTTTTTGATATTCTTATATTGTGATTTTTTTTGAAAATT
This sequence comes from Candidatus Jinrextremum sp., assembly GCA_039794405.1. Lineage (GTDB taxonomy): Bacteria > Planctomycetota > Brocadiia > Brocadiales > Brocadiaceae > JBDIVL01. The sequence continues at coordinate 13,669 of JBDIVL010000002.1, forward strand.
TCTAATCTTATTGATAATGGACGAACGTTTTCGACCTAAAACATTATAAATTGGAGATAAATTTCTAATTGTTTTAAAATATTTTATTTGGTTTTGATTTAAATCTATGGATAAACTTAAAATCTTATTACATAAAGATTCAATTATGCCTTTTTTCTCAAGATAGTTTGAATAACGGAAAATACCTTTTCTTTTTATAAATTCTGTTGTATCTTCTTTGTCATACAAGAGCCCGGATATAATATAATTTAAAGATGTGATAAATCTAGATCGAGAAACATTTTCTTTTATTCTTTTGTGTATTGTTTCTTTCTCGAAAGTTGTGAGATTTAGAACATTTCCTTTTTTATATTCATTGATTAATTGAGATACTGCGTCTTTTTTATTAAATATTTTTTCAATTTCTAAAAGAGACATTACATTCCCCTATAATGGTCTTAACAAAACCCGTCCACTTTATATAAAGGATTCAAAAATATAATTCAATGTTATTTTGATTACATAGGTTAGTGAAGCGAAACCCAACTATTCAATTTAGTTTTTGAAAAATTCCCAACAATACCAATGCTTATATGCAGCGTAGGGGCAGGTTTGAAACCTGCCCCTACAAAAACATCATTCGTCCAAAGGTTTTCAAAAATTAAATTGTTACAAATCGTAAATGTTTTTTTATGATTTCCTACCTTAGGCGGAACAAAAATTGAGGAGACTATAGTAATCCAAAAATGAAACCGAACTAAATGAGTCAGAATTTGATTCCGTCAGATATAAGCACATGGATATGGATTATAAAACACTGACAAACAGAGTTTGTCAGTGCCACCCCGCTACCTCCAGAATTGGCTTACATAGCATGAAAATTTAAATACTATATCTCAAATGATTATAGATACGCAATTGAGGTTTTAGGATTATCTCTATATTTTTCACTAATCCTTTCCGCCAAATCACCCGCTTGGGTGTTTGAAACCTCAATCGCATACTTATCCATGACTTATCCCTCCTTCCGCGTCAGTTCGGCTTCAATCTCTTCTACTGTGGGTAGACTGTCTTTCAATTCTGAAGGCAAGGACTCAACAAGCCTGGTTTCCCATCCAGCTACTCCGATGGGCTTTTGAAACCCACGAAGGGCATACTCTACTATCAGCCGGTTTTTGCTCTTGTAGAGCAAGAGCCCAATGGTGGGCTTGTCATCAGGATGGCACAAAAGATCATCTACAGCCGACAAATACAGATTCAGCGTACCAACAAAACCGGGGGTCAAAGGACACAGCCTTCAATTCCACTACAACATAGCAACGCAGCTTGAGATGATAAAATAACAAATCAAGATAGAAGCCATTATCGCCCACTTCAAGGTAAACCTACCGTCCCACAAATGCAAAGCCGGTCCCAAGCTCTAGCAGGAAGCGCTAAATATGGTCCACCAAGGCCTGTTCAATTTCCCGCTCACGGCGAGGATCGGCTGTCCCGAGGAAATTAAAGGGTAGGGGTCTTTGAAAACCTGCGCCACCATATCAGACCGTTCAGGGGGCAGGGTGAGGGCAAAATTGCTGATGGCTTTACCCTGATGTTGATGCTGGCGAGTTTCTATCTTAAGCGCCAAAATGTTGCGGCTCCACCCTTCTTCAATCGCTCTTTTCGCATACCAAAGACGGGTTTGAGGGTCACTGACTTTATTAATAAGAATGCAATGGTCTGATTTCAGCGATAAGCGTCTTCTCTATGAGCGATAGATAAGATTTTTACCATTTTGGCGTTGTCGTGAATACTATATATCACCCTAAAATCTCCAAGTCTTATTCTGTAATACTCAGTATCCCGTAACTTTTTAGATCCAAAACGGCCTTGGATTATCTTCCAGCAAGAGTATCTTTTCACGAATTTTGTTCCTTATTACTTCCGGAAGTTTTAAAAACTCTTTTTCCGCCCTTGAGATGATACTAACGGTATATTCATCCATTAATTTTCATGCTCTTTTAAAAAGTTACGGAACGATCTGCCTTTTTCTTTTATCCTGCTTTCGGCGATTGCAATGTCCATCAAATCCTCCCGGATTTTTTTGTCTTTTAAAATCTCCGTTAAAAAAATATTTTGCTCTTTTCTTGGCAGCGTCTTAAACGCAGTTAAAAATACCTCTGCCATTACACCTTTTGTCTTCATGATAATAATCCTCTCTTTTCAAAACGTCAATTTATTACAAAAAGTTTACAAAAACGTAAAAGAATGGACACATTTAAACAATTTGCTGTTGTTTTTTCTCCCATAACGGGCAATTAAATCGCACACACTTTTACTATATTTTATCCAAGTTTTCCATATTTTATACAATCTTTCTATTCCGTTTTCTTTATTTCTCTGCGCTCTCAGCGCCCTCTGCGGTGAACTGACACGATGAAACAAGGATTTCTCAGTCGCTTCGCTTCTTCGAAATGATAATTATGGAATGTTCAGTTTCATTCGACAGGTGCTCTGGTATTTAGCCCTTCAAAAATCCTTTAACACACTTAGCCAAACCCTGCTGTCGAACTCATCTCTTCCGATTACAGGAAATTCTATGCCCGGCATGACCCAGAATTCATGCCCAAGATGCCACCTGACACCAGGAAGGATACTTACCACCGTAGTATCATTATCTGTTCCTATGTCTGAACTCCCATTAAATTCAACAAAGAAGGTAAGATTCCCAAAGAACGGTGTATCCTTTGGTGTAACGGTTTTTGTTATGGCAGTTCCGTAAACAACTGTGGTATCCGGGTCTTCATCGGATTTGCCTCCCACCGGGATATCGAGCCCAAAGAAGCCGTGAAGGGCATAACGCCCGCCAAGATCCCTCCACACGCCAATACCAGGAGTAATAGTAGTCATCCCGCTTCCTAATCCTAGATCCTCATCTCCTGTGGGAAGTTTTAAATCCAGGATCGATAGCACTGTGGTATTACGTGTTTCCATAAGCATTATTCTGGCTATGAGTGAGGTATCGCCAAAGCCACTGTGGTCGTCGTTGTCACGGGGAGATATCGATACAATCGTTGGTTCAACCTCCAGTAAAAGCCTTCGGCTAACCGGCATTTCAAATTCAAACTCCCATTCGTGCTCATCAGCCCTGCCTCTGTCACCGTTATTAGTGAACGAGTAATTCATACGAATCTCACGTTCAAAAACTGTGGCAGGTATCTTGAGGAGCCTGAAGCGGGGTGCCTGGTCTGGTTCCTGCTCCGGCTCATCCCATTGCATAAACTTCCAGCCTTCAGAAAAGAAGTTTGAAAGGGCAAGATCCGGTTTTTTCTCAGAAAATTCTTCAGATCCGTGGAGTGAAGAAGGGAAATAATAGGAAAGAATTAAGAAAAATAGAGAACATAAGAAGATAGGAAATTTATAGTGAAATAATACCAACTTACCATAACGTCCCTGGAACCAATTTATTATTTTTTGTTTCATCGAAATCCTCCTTTTGCCTCATGTAATAATATCTCCTGAGACGAACTACGAAAGATGATAATGCATTGCTTATCCAGATAAATTATATTAAACCAAATCCCAATGCAATCGATACAAAAAGCAATAATACTCCAACAATAACTTGAATTGTACGGAAGGTGATTTTTTTGATCAAGCGTGAACCAATAAATGAACCTAAAAATGCCGTTAAGGTGGCAGCAGTAATTAATCCGATTCCAATTTGATTTTGAAGCACGGCGATATTTTTTGAAAAGAAGGTGACTCCATAAACAATAAGCCGCGATATATCCACTATTACCGCAGAAACGACCGATGTTCCGATAAAAGATTCTTTTTTTAATCCAGACCTGATCAGAAAAGCGGACCGCAAGGCGCCTTGCTGGCCTGATAGTCCGCCAAAGAACCCGGAAATCGCCCCGCCGAGTGGAATATACTTCGGATTAAACCCCAATTTTTCAAAACGAGGACTGAGCTCCAGGACTGCGAAAATTGCCAAAAGAATGGCAACTACAATTTTTACAACCGTAATACTAAAGGTCCTGCCTGCAAACCTATACTCAGTAATGGGAGGAACATCGGCAAAATAGTTTAATAACATCGCACCGGCAGTGGCCATAATTGAGGCCGGAATGGCAAATTTTAGTACGGTTTTAAAATCCGCCATTTTGCCAACCAGTCCTAGCTTGAAAATATTATTTGCCAGATGAACAATAGCAGTTGTTGCGATTGCGATTTCTATAGGAAAAAAGATCGCAAATGCAGGCATAAGAAGGGTGCCTATTCCGAATCCGGAAAAAAGGGTTAACCCAGAAACGATCAGTGCTACGGTGCAGATGACAAAATAGACCATACGTATCCTTTCTATAGTAATCCAAAGATGAAGCCGAACAAAATAAATCAGAATTTGATTACATCGGCACGGACAAAACAGTTTGTCCGTGCCACCCTTTTAACGGTAAAATTCTCGTAACAATTTAGTTTTTTGAGAAATTTTCAAAAATAATAATGTATTGCTTGCCGCGTAAGGGGCAGGTTTCAAACCTGCCCCTACAATAAATACAACTCGTGCAGAATTTTCAAAAACTAAGTTGTTGCCTATAAATACCTGTGTTCAGGTACTTACACAAAAAATTCCCATCCTGCAATGATAAAAATGAAAAGGATAGATATCATAAATTTTGGAACAAGGCGTTGGCGATACGTTTCCGGATTAGCAAGGCGGGCCTCGCGTATGCCGAAATAAGTTCCCGCAATAATGAGTATCATCCCAATGATGGAAACGAAAGGCATAGACATAACCGGTGCAGGTTGAGAAATAGTTTTTGAGGTTATTTCCGAAGCGGTCTTTATGCCTGATGGGTCTTTCACAGCATACGGAAGGAAACCTATCCAGGAAGTAAACTTTGCTAAACCTTTGGCCATATGCCCTGCAGACACAATAACAGCAAGAGGAAGTGCCAGAAGGCGCCAGGAATTCGTTAGAGAGGTATTTCTACCGGTTAAGGAAGATAATATACCGAGAATAAACCACAACACCACCGGGTACACGCATATCATCCAGATTCCTTTAATCCAACCCGCAACAGAAGAGGTACCAGCATATTCAGCAAAACTTGCAGGGATCCGGAAAAATATAGATTGTGCAGTACTCCATTCGCTGCACAACTCTCCCGTTACAAACCCGGAGACCATCATGACAAAAATGGTTACAGGCCACGACGCAATCGGTTCACGGGTGTCATAGGGATGAAACGGGCGGCGCAGGACCAACTGCATGTTATCGGGATTACATGATTTTATGCATTGGCCGCAAACAAGACAATCACGGTTGCTGTTTAATTTTGGCGGGTTCAGCAGACTTGGACAACTGCGCCCATAGAGTTTGGTCCGGTTGCATGCCGCAATGCAATCCTTGCCAGTACAGGAATCGCAAACATGGCCTGACCCGGCACGCATAGCCAGCATACCGCCACGCCCATACGTACCTAAGAGGAGCCCTACAGGACAGAAACCCCGGCAGAAAGCCCTGTCTTTAAGAAAGAACCCGACAATGCCCGCAGTCCCGATTAATCCCCATAAAAATAACGATGTATAAGCGGGAACACGGTGCAGGTGTATACCGGCAACAAGGAGTTGTATCAGGGCATATATCCCAAGAATCAATGCCCCAGATCTTAACCATTTACCAAGCACAAACTGTTTAACACCGAGCCTTCGTGCAAGGCGTTCCGTGGCATTTGCAACAAGCTCAAGGGGGCATACCATACACCAGAACCTGCCGAACAGCACAGACATCCATACAATTGAAGGCCACCACAGCCCCCAAATCAGAAGGTTAACGATATTGGTCTTGGCGTAAAGTTTATCGTTCACCCCCTCCGGTGTAAATTGCCTCCAGCCGGTAATGGCAAGAAACACAAATACCGCAAGCGCTAAAAATTGAAAAATATATGGGAAACCCGGCCATACAACTACCGACCGGATAGGTTTTATTTTCAATAAATTAAATCCTTTTTGTACTGAACTACTTATCATTTTTCTTTTATAACCTCTTCATATAATTCTTTTAATTTAACCTTTACTTCACGGAGTGTCTTTATCCCCGTACGGGTAATTTTGTAATATTTCCTCTGCTTGTGATCAACAGTCCTGCATTCACAGGTCAGAAGGCCAGCCTCTTGCATTTTCGCCAGGGTGGGATACAGCGTACCCGGACTGAGCTTGTACCCGTGCCTTCCCAATTCCTCGATCAGACCGATGCCAAAGACTTCCTCTTTTGAGGCGTGATAAAGGATGTGTATTTTTATAAATGCGAGATGAATATCCCGTAACATAATATGAGTAATATTGTCCATAGATATCGATAAATAATATCGTATACCGATATTATTATCAAGTAAAAATGATAATTATACTGCAGGAGTTGTGGCGTATAGACGAAAATAATGGCCTTAAAGATGTATTGAAAGGTAAGAATGAACTACGAACTTAGCGCCTTCGGCGAACCCATGGTTGGTTCAATCTTGTAGGTTTAACCGTGCGTTTAGTATTGGCCTATATGTTTTCGATTTGTGCCAGGCATGTGAAACATGCAAAATGTTTCGATTCAATCGTGGACGACTGAACCAATCCTGAAAGCTGCATAAGTATCATGAAAAGTTAGTGACATTTGGCAAGTTGGAATCCATTTTGGCAATGTCAAAATCCGTGTTAATACTTCGATACATTCAGCTCTTCTATTTTTCCGGTAACCATGTATACAATCCTTTCTGCGATATTGGTTACCCTGTCGGCTATACGTTCTAAATTATGTGATACCCAGGTCAAATAGGTAGCCCCGTGGATTATCTTCGGATTTCCAATCATCAGGAACAAAAGTTCCCTGTATATCTGGTCATGGAGGGCATCCACCTGATCATCTTCATTGCAGATAAGCCTCGCCGCTTCAATATCTCTATTGATAAATGCCGTAAGGCACCTGTCAAGCATAGATAGTCCTAGGTCAGCCATCCTGGGAATATCGACTAATGGCTTTACCAGGGGTTCATCACCGATTAGCAGACTTATCTTTGCGATTCCCTCCGCATGATCTCCCATGCGCTCAAGGTCTGTTATGATACTTAATATAGAAGTCAATATCCTCAGATCAACAGCCATAGGCTGCTGGGTAGCGATAAGAGAAATACACTTTTCTTCGATCTCAAACCGTTTCTTATTGATAAAGATATCATCCGCTATAATTTCCTTAGATGCCTTTTCATCTCTCTTCTGGAGTGCTTCTACAGATCTCCTTATAGCATTTTTAACCATCTCCCCCATCTTCAACACTTCATCCTGAAGGCTGTTTAATGCCTTATGGTAGACATTTCGGGTCACGATCCACCTCCGTTCAAAATAGTAAACATCATTTTATTTTCATGATTGGTCCAATCGTTTTCTATTGAACCCAACGCTATCAAATTACAGGTCTTCATATTTTTCCTCATGAGAGAGGTTCAGGTACAGACCCGCACGAAGACGTATAGGAATTTTCATGTTTGTTGTAATTTGCTGATATTATAGAGATCTCAAAACAAAATGTTACACAGCGTAGCAGATTTTGCCAGGAAATACGGGGCTTATGAAGACTATAAAAGTGACATTTTGTTTTAACATTGCTATAACATGAATGCAGTCTTATATTCTGAACAGCAAATGCTTCGCCCCTACTGCATCATTCACATCTTCGCAGTAAACCATTGTCTTTAGCCAAACCTCCCCGTAATATAGTCTTCTGTTTTTTTCTCTGAAGGGTTGGTGAATATCTCCGGTGTAGTATTAAACTCCACAAGCTCTCCAAGCATAAAGAAACCGGTATAGTCTGATATCCTTGCTGCCTGCTGCATGTTATGGGTAACAATGATGACGGTATAGTCCATCTTCAGCTCAACAAGCATATCCTCGATCTTGGCAGTAGCAATAGGGTCGAGGGCGGAACATGGTTCATCGAGAAGTATGATTTCAGGTTCCATTGCCATTGCCCTTGCAATACAAATTCGCTGCTGCTGGCCGCCGGAAAGATCAAGAGCGCTCACATGAATCCTGTCTTTTACTTCATCCCAGAGTGCAGCTTTTCTCAGGGTCTTTTCGCAAATTTCATCAAGGATACTTCTTTTTTTAATGCCCTGGATGCGTGGCCCATATATCACATTTTCATAAATGGACTTTGGGAAAGGATTTGGTTTTTGAAATACCATCCCAACCCTTCTTCTCAGTTCAGTAACATCAACCGCAGGGGCGTATATATCCTGATCGTCAATTTTTACCGTACCCTCTATTCTTACGTTTTCTACAAGGTCGTTCATACGGTTCAGGCATCGGATTAATGTCGATTTTCCACAGCCCGACGGCCCAATAAATGAGGTTATCTTTTTTTTGGAAATATCGAGATTTATTTCCTTTAATGCTTTAGTTTTACCATAGTAAAGGCTCAAATCTATAATATTAACAATTGGCTCGGGAACTTTTATTTTTTCTTTTTCCATATGATTTTTTTCAAGCTATAGCGACGCAGCGCTGTACCATTTTCTTAATTTATTCCTTATTATTATAGCAGTAGTATTCAATACGAGAATGATTAAAAGCAAAACAAAGGTTGTGGTATAAACCATCGGAATTGCCGCTTCTATATTAGGAGACTGAAAACCGACATCGTAAATATGAAAACCCAAATGCATAAATTTTCTTTCGAGGTGTATATACGGAAAATGACTGTCAATAGGGAGTGACGGTGCCAGCTTTACCACTCCGGTAAGCATTAACGGAGCGACCTCCCCGGCAGCCCTTGCTATCGCAAGGATTATACCGGTAAGAATACCAGGGGTTGCATGAGGAAGTACTATCTTCCAGATGGTCTCAAATTTGGTTGCACCAAGTGCAAAAGAGCCTTCCCTTAAGGATTTTGGAACGGCAGATAGTCCTTCTTCCGTTGCCACAACAACTACCGGTACGGTCAAAAGTGCAAGGGTAAGTGATGCCCAGAGAATACCACCCGTCCCGAAAGTTGGAGCAGGCAGAGTCTCCGAGAAGAAGAGTTTGTCGATACCGCCACCAATGAGATAAATAAAGAAACCGAGGCCAAAGATGCCAAAAACAATTGACGGTATTCCTGCAAGATTACTTACCGATATCCGGATAATCCGGGCAATAATAGTATCGCCTGCATATTCCTTCAAATATACAGCAGTCAATACTCCAAGCGGAACGACTGCAATACTCATAAGGAATACCATCATAACGGTACCAAAAATAGCCGGGAATATACCTCCTTCGGTGTTTGCCTCTCTCGGTTCTTCAGACAGAAACTCCCAGAATTTTTTCGTGTAAAAACCAAGCTTGGAAAGAGCCCCCATTTCATTTGGAGCATAAACACGGATGACCTGGAAAAGGGGCACGATTTTCTCTTCATCGCTGGCAAGAAGTACCACGATTTCTTTTCTCATCACTCCGGAATAAAGTTCGGCTAGCACGTGCTCTTTTTCCCTATAAGTCTTTTCAAGGTTTTCCATCTTGGCATGTAAAAACTCGATTTTTTTATGAACTTTCGGAGACGGTTCTTCCGATGTCAGACGTTTCAATGCAAGACGGTATTTTTCCATCTTAAAGTTTATATCACCTATCACACTTTTTTCAATATACCGTATCCTCTCAACAAGAGAGTGGTTTTCTTCCAGGAGTGATATGAGATTTTCTACCGTCAGCGGTAAAACATCGTCATTTTGTTTTATCCCCTTCAAGAAACCATACATATTCCCCCATTCACGTCTTTCAAATGTTAAAGCATGTGCGGGATATTCCCGGAATTCAATGTCTACATTTTCAATCCATCTGAAATCTAAACCGTAGACGTCTCTATTTCCTATCTTTAGTTTCGTTCGATAGGCATCCTTTTTAAAGGGGATAGGTTCTCTCTTTACCATTTCTCCCATAACCACGCTGCCATCTTTGAGCGCAAACTTGATAATATTATGGGGCCAGAATACGCTAAGCCCGTTCATCATAATAAGTGCAACTAATCCACCCATCATCAGTATCGTGATAGTCAGTGCACAAGCAGTTAGCCAGATATAAGGATTTCCGCTTTTAAAAAAACCTCTCATAATTTCCTATATTTTTTCCTCATTTTCTGCCTTATCATTTCTGCAGCGGTATTCACCATAAAGGTTGTTATAAAAAGAAGCAGGGCCGCAAGGAAAAGCACCCGGTATAAAGTTCCTCCGACAGGTGCTTCCGGGATTTCAACTGCAATATTTGCTGAAAGTGCCCTGAAGCCATTAAAGAGACTCCAATCCATAATAGGGGTATTACCCGTTGCCATAAGGACGATCATAGTTTCACCTACCGCCCTTCCAAAACTAATCATGATAGCTGAAAAAATCCCGGGACTTGCCGTTGGAAGCACTACCCGGACGGCTGTCTGCCAGGGAGTTGCCCCCAATGCAAGCGATGCAGAAATAAGATTGCCGGGCACATTACTCATGGAGTCTTCTGATATCGTAAAAATAAGGGGTATTACAGCAAACCCCATTGCAAAACCTACAATAAGGGCATTTCTCTGATCATAATGGAGACCCAAAATATTGAGAAGCCACTCCCGGTAATCTCCCCTAAAAAGAATAGATTCCGAGATACTATTGAGATGGATTGATATGTATACAGCCCCAATGATAAATGGTATTAAAAAGAGGGCTTCTACTCCGTATCGGTATTTGCCTTTTAACCGGGCTGGCAAGAACTTCCAGAGAAAAAGGGCAATTGCAATGAAAAGGATAATACACAGCGGTGCAATAACCACTGCCGGAAATACTTTCTCAATGAATGGAGCAAACCATAAACCTGCGAGAAATCCAAGGATAACACTGGGAAGCGCTGCCATGATCTCAATAACAGGCTTAATGAACTTTATCCTTTTATGAAGGAACTGGGATGTATAGAGCGCTGCAAGGATACCAATAGGTACAGCAATAACCAAAGAATATACCGTACCCTTAATAGTGCCGAAGATCAGCGGAACGAGACTCAATTTCGGTTCAAAATCATCTGTACCTCCGGTAGATTGCCAAACAAATTCTGGTTTTTCATATCCTTCGTACCATACTCTGCCAAACAGGGTTTTTAAGGTAACCTCCGGATGTGGATTTGATATGCTCCAGTGGAATAGATTACTATCCAAATCGGTCACCAGAATACCGTTTCCCCTTGGTGAGAATGCAAGGGCAGTTGGTGTGGCTTTTGAATGAAGGTTCAGGAGTGTTTGCTCAGAAGTCGCATGGTTGAGATGAATCATTCCATCTGATGCCATCGTTAAAAAGCCCTTATTCCTTTTGGAAGGTACTACTGCTACAACCGGGGCAGTGTGGGATTTAAGGGCATGTATCTTTTTAAGAACTACTTCCGAGGATGGGATTTCTTCCCTTACCTGCATCCAGACACTTACACTACCGCCATAATCACCAACGATAAGTGAGATATCTCCCAATACAAAACCCAAAGCAGTGACAGCCTTATCAGATACTTTTATCCACTCCTGCACAAAAGGGTTTTCCTTATCCCTTATATTTATACGGAAAACTTCTCCGAAAGAAGTTCCAACATAGAGGTTTTCCATAAAGGAATCAAGTGCCAGGGAAGTTATCCCAACCCTGTTTTCCGGATCTATAAGATTGGAACGCAAGCCGGGCGATTCGAAGGGGATGTTCAACTGAGACTGATTTAAGAGGTCTGTTATATTCTTCTTGAGTTCTGTCTTTTCTCCTGTACCAAAAAGGGTTTTCCTCTCCTCTGTATATTTTAACAACAATCTATCATCTATCGTGCTGGCCACGGTAGTTACCGTGCTATCATCGCTTTCGGATACAATATGTTTAATCTCCTGTTCTTTCTCATCGATCTGTAGTGTTTCTTCTCTTAATATCTCAGGAGTTATAATTCTCTTTTCGCTGTTAAACGATTCAGAAAAGGTAATAAAGGCCGTCAGGATTTTTCCGTCACTCGTTCCGAGGACAAGACGATCGTTATCTTTGCAAACAGATGTTATCGTATTCTGCCCTAGAAATTTCTGAGGAATTTCTTCATGGGTATTTTCCTTTTTCCCCTGAAGAGAAGAGGGCAGGGTAAAAATACCGTGATTTTTATCCGGATTATGCTGTGCCGTAGCAGAAGGACCCGTCATGCCCGCTATATGGTATCTTTTCATGACTTTACCACCTGGTAAAGAGATAAACTCCACGTTACCATCCTGATAAACTGTGTAGGCTATCTCCTGATATTCATCTACTCCAAGGGAAACTACCTTGCCATGAACGGAATACGCATTCTCCTTTAATACTTTAGCACCCTTAAAAAGCGGATAAACCTCTGAGAGAATAAACAAAAATAAAGCGATCACGACAAAAATCGTAATTGAGCCGCCAATCGTGATAACCCAACGTGCAGTTTTATCAGCAAACCTTCTTCTTTTTAAGCCTTCCATCGTAATTCGTAAGAAATTTTATATATTGAGGTTTCTCAACATTGAATTAGTCCTTCGGCAACTTTAATAGTATAGAGTGGCAAGACGCACCTTGCCACTACATCGGCAGTTTGAGATTCCTAAGCGTTGAAAAGCCTTCGGTGGCTATTTTCGTCACCAACGCACACGAAATACCAGGGGCAAGTCGGGTAGGGTGGGCATTGCCCACCGAAACATCGCGCACCCTCCCACATTGTTTATTTTTCGGTGAGCAATGCCCCATAGGTATCAAGCCAGGTCTTTTCTTTCGCCCCTTTGGGGCTTGCATTTTGATATTTTTTATTTCCAGGGGCTTATTCCCCTGGCTATAATCTTCCTGCCCTTCGGGCATAATTTCATTATGCCGGATTCATCAATAATGTTTTTTCCCTTATAGGCCTGAAAGGCTGTAAGGATATAGCAGAGGGTGAAGCCCTCTGAAAAGAAAGAGAAAAATACCAAGCCCTGAAAGGGCGAAAGAAAATCTTTTCCGGTAAATCAGTTTAGCTTGATGCATATGGGGCATTGCCTACCCTACATGATGATAATACATACTTTGAAATTCCTATACAATTAACAGAAGCTATTATAAACGGAATGGAAAGTATAAGCAAATCCTGATTACAATTTTTACATGCCAATGAAATGTATCTGGACCGTTGGTTTATGCACAAAGAAAACCCCCTTAAACCCTTTAAAACAGGATTCTGGGGGTTTTTTGTTGTATTTTCCTTACAGGGATGATAGTTCAAGTATTATTCTATCTTCTTAAGTTCTTCTGCAATAATTGGCGCCGGTAAAGGCAAATACCCATCCTTCACAACTGCCTCCTGACCTTCTTTACTCAGAATAAATTTAATGAATTCTCTTGCTAAAGGATCGAGGGGCTGACCGGGCTTTTTGTTAATATATACATAGAGAAACCTTGCCAATGGATAAGAACCATTCAATACATTCTCCATCTTTGCCTCTTTATAGGGTTCTCCCTGTTTGAATGCAAGAGGCACAGCACGGATACCTGATGTCGTGTAACCAATACCGCTGTATCCTACGCCATATCGATCTTCAGTCACACCCTGTACTACAGAGGCGGAACCAGGTTGTTCTTTTACCGTACTCTTGAAATCGCCTTTATAAAGGGCATGTTCCTTGAAATAACCATAGGTACCTGAAGCAGAGTTACGGCCGTAGAGGCTTATCGGCCTCGATGCCCAATCCCCTGTCAGACCAAGCTGTCCCCATGTCTTAATATCTTCTTTATAGCTACCCTTTCTGGTTTTTGAGAAAATAGCGTCTGCCTGCGGAAGACTTAAGCCCTTTATAGGATTATCTTTGTTTACATATACTGCCAGGGCATCCAGCGACGTCTTTATTTCCGTGGGTTTATATCCGTATTTCTTTTCAAAGGCATCTATTTCTGTAGGCTTCATAGCCCTGCTCATCGGACCTATTTGTGCCGTCCCCGATATCAATGCAGGCGGAGCAGTTGTAGAACCCTTGCCCTCTATCTGTACCTTCACGTTCGGATATACCCTGTTAAACCCTTCAGCCCAGTAAGTCATAAGATTGTTCATGGTATCCGAACCGATACTACTCAGGTTACCGGATACACCTTCAACCTTGACGTAAGGCTTGATACCTGTTTCGGCACAAACTAATGCATGAGGTATGGACATTCCTGCCATACCGAGATGAAGAATCATCAACGAAGACCAAATTTTTTTTCCCATATTTATTTTCTCCTCATTTTATCTATGATATTTGATTAGTATCTTACCTCAAGTTAGGCTGCCTCTGGCAGCGACTTTCGACTGCTTGTTTTTGACTGCTTGTTCCCAAACTCTGTTTGGGAACACCATGTTACCATGAAACTCTGTTTCATGGATGTCCGGCTAACTACGAGAAACTTTATTGATTGTTTTCTCGAAACAGAATTTCTCACTCATCACGTTCTCAAACAGAGTTAGAGAACGAGCCAGAAGGCCCTATGATCAAAGGTTGGTTCAACCTTGCAGATCGAACCATACGCTTGGAGTTGATGTACGTATTTTGATTAGCGCCTGGCATAGGTAAATGTGCCAAACGTTCGGTTCAATCGTGGACGATTGAACCAACCACGAGCCTTCAGCAAACTTTTTCAGAACGCCTACGTAGGGGAGAACCTTGTGTCCGCCCTTGTCCTGCACAATTCAAAACATTTGATTTTGTTTCCCATTTGGGCGGATACAAGGTTCGCCCCTCCATGGCCGTTTTGAATTTTCTCTGCGGTAAAACTTAACGAGAGATCAACTCATTTTTAGAATGGCGGTTATCATATTCCTTTACTGCCTCATCAGAGTCAAAGACAACCGTTTCACCATGCGGGCCGTATCCTATCTTAACAATACCGACACCAAGTTCTCCTGATTTCTCAAAGTTTTTCTTGCGCGTAGGTGAGGTAAAAACATACACCCTGCCGTCTTTCTTAAATTCCTGGTAAGCCTTGATACGGGCATTTCCAAGTATCTCCTTTACAAGATGGGATTCATATTCAATAACAGCCTCATCAGAGTCGAAGATAACTGTTTCTCCATTAGGCCCGTGTCCGATCTTGATAATACCTTTGCCCAACTCTCCTGATTTTTCAAATTCCTCCTTTCGTTTCTCTGAAGAGAAGATATAAATTCTCCCATCCTTTTTCACCTCCTGATACGCACTTTCCTCCGATGAGTCAGCCCAGGATGCAGTTATCTGTGAAGTAATACAAAGTATCAAACCGGTAATACCTAATGATAGGAATAAAACATAAAATCCTTTTTTAACTTTTCCATACACTTAATAATCTCCTGTTATTTAGGTTAATATATCCATCAGAATATAATTTGGTATTGTATTCTGAACCGATTCTCCTCTTCATCACCCTCATCACCCCTTTCAGTTTCAAAGTGGCCGAAATCTGCCTGTATTTTGGAACGGTGGTCACGGAAATAATAGTTTACACCAAACGCATATTCCCTTCCATCGTCATCAGACACATCATCATCGGGATCAAGCATCGAATAACGGGCAGCGAGTTCCAGCCTCTTCGGTATCACAAAGTAGCCAAGCTGGGTATAAAATCCATCAGAGTCTATAGAACCACCACCACCTTCGGGATCCCGATTCATGATATAATACTCATTATTCCACGACAACCCCTTATATTTTAATCCTAAATCAACAACCCCGACAATAACATCAGTATCTTCGAGTTTTTCATCTTGTACTTTTCCGTTAAAGGCTACAGATGCACCAATGGTTGCCAGTAATTTCTCAGAATACTTAACATCTGTTTCATCATAATAATCGTACTTCCCGAATGGGTTGTATCGGGCACTAAGGACATACATGAGTTCATTATCAATGTTATCATCCGTACCCCTTTCTGAAGGGTCTTCACCAGCGCCATTAAATACCGCAGCATGGTATTCCAGGTGTCCATCAAATGGTTGTCCATAGATGTCAAATCCATAATCCCTGTCCTGATCAAAGAATTCACTGGCAATAGATCTATCCTGAAATAGAAGTTTAGAAGACGATGCAACCCTTTGCCTGTTAAAGGGTACTTTAAAATACCCAATCTTGGCATTCAACTCTTCAAGTGGCGTCCAGTACACATAAAAACCCCTCACACCCACATCAAAACTGTCACCATCTAATTCAACATAATAATGGAGGAGTTTACTATAGATATTTCCGCCAAAGTAAAGCCTTGCCCGACGAACATCGATGTTGTTTGTATCATTTTTATCAAAATCGGCATCCCTATCTTTGAAGGTATACCGGAACTGCATTCTAAACCCCAGGTTTAACGAATATCGTTCATCTTCCGTTTTAAAACCCAATGCATATTTCTCGTGATCGGGGGTATAGGCAGTCGTGACGGTAGACAAACCAAGTCCCATTTTTTCCCTTGCTTCGTCTGAAGCAAAATAGTCCACAACTTCTTGCCTAATTTCTTCTTTTACTTCTTCCTTTGCCGGTACAGCTTCTATACGGTTTTTTAGTGCCTGAATCTGTTCCTGCTGTTTTAAAGTCGACTCCTGCATCTGCTTCATTTGTTCTTGCTGTCTTAGAAACGCCTCTTCCATCTGTTTCAACTGCCACTTTAAATCTTCTCCTTCATCTTCATATACCCCGGCAGGCCGTTCAGTTTGCTGGGCAAAGACACCTTGCAGCATACCGTTTACCGATACACTATAGAATACTGCGGCAGAGAATATACCATATTTATACCATTTCCTTTGCATAAGAAAAATCTCCTTTTCTTAAAATAACCCTTCACGTAAATACACATACCCATCAAGACATTACAAAACAGAATAAAAAACAATATAAATAATAAATGATGTTATTGCTTTTATTTAGTTTGAAGCGTTAGTATGATTCTTTCCAAGAAATTGTCCAAAAATCTTCTGCAATATCATTTTTATAGGGATACGTTGTAATGCTTAGTTTGCAAATGTTTTGCCGGAAATTAATTTCGGTGTATTTTGGGTATCTCCAGCCTTAGTAGCTTGCCGCACGATCTTTCATAATACCAGCAGGAAAAGCTGGTAGTACACTTGCAAGTTCCTATCTTAATCTCACAAGTTACCAAACAAGTTGCAGGAAAGAAGGAAGAAGCCCCTCTCCCGCAGTCCTTCTCGCGTTGGAGTCCGGTGTCCTTACCGGATAAATTTACATGGGGAGTTAGATCATGTAAATCCTGAGGAAATTATACAACTTCAATATTAAGGAATTGTTAAGGGATTGTTAATTTCATATTAAATTATTAGTGCTTTATACCCGGAGAATATTTGCCGTAAAAATCCTCATGATACATAAGACAAAAACAAGAAAGGTCAGCATACCCATTTTAAAGAGGTCAAACTCTTTAAACCAGCATGCCATTATCCCTGTAAGCATTACTACAAGAAAATTGCAGCCTGCAAATATTAAGGTATTGTTAATAAATTATGAGTTTTGTATAAAGTTTGTAGAGACCCGCAACCGTGCGTCTCTCCATAGAGTTTCATGGGTTGGTTGGGTTTCTCGAGTTAACCTAAAAATCCCAAGAATGAAAATTCAAAGTTCTTTTGTAGGGTGAACCTTGTGTTCGCCCGAATAGAAAACAAGCACAAATATTTTGAATTGTATGGGACAAGGGCGAACACAAGGTTCGCCCCTACATAGGTGTTATAAAAAAAATCGAAGAAAAACCTGATTTTAAAATACATTGACTTCTTGGAACAAAGAAGTTACAAATGATCTTTTCAACATCATAATTTTATATGATAATTAAGAATGCAATGCCGAAAGAAAAAATCCTTATTGTAGACGACGAACAAGACCTTGTGAAATTAATCCGCTTCCATCTCGAAAAAAATGGCTATAAGACAATAGTCAGCAACAATGGAGAGGATGCATTATTTCTTGCCAGAAGAGAGAGGCCGGAGCTTATTATCCTGGACCTTATGCTGCCTGGAATTGACGGCCTTGAGGTATGCAGGCGGTTGAAGGCATCCCCAGAGTTAGCCACGATTGCTATTGTCATGTTAACAGCAAAGGGTGAGGAAGACGATATAACAGTAGGTTTAAAATTAGGTGCCGATGATTATGTAACAAAGCCTTTTAGTCCAAAAGAACTTGTAGCACGCATAGAAGCCATCCTCAGGCGGACAAGATCATCTTCACCAGTGAAAGATTATGTGGAAATAGATGGTCTTGCAATTGATGTATCCAGACACGAGGTAACCATGCAAGGGGAGATTATTCCGTTAACGCTTACCGAGTTTAAGATTCTTCACCAACTGGCCAGCAAACAGGGAAGGGTATTTACCAGGGATCAGCTAGTTGATGCGGCTTCCGGGCCTGAGACTTCCGTTACCGACAGGACAATCGATGTGCATATTGCCTCTCTCAGAAAAAAACTAAAAACATTTGCAAACCATATCGTTACCATACGGGGGGTCGGTTATAAATTCAAAGAATAAAAGGATGTTTAAGAATAAATTATTTTGGAAAATCTTTGTAAGTTATATCGTTCTTTTTTGTCTGTGCCTGGCCTTTACAGGATATTTTACAGCCAGGATAGTAAAAAAATACAATCTCGAATTATTAACAAACAACGTAGAATCCCATACATTATTAACCAGCCAATTAATCAAGACCTCATTATCCAAAAACGATGCTGAAGAGGCCTTGTATATTTGTAAAATGCTGAGTAAACATTCAAATATGGGTATTATCGTTGCAGACCGGACAGGAAATATTATTTGCCAATCGGGAATTACCGGACCGTTAAGATCATACCTGAAAGAAAACGGTACAAGTATCCTGCGAAAAGATACCATACCAAAGATCTATCATGATAATCTATCCGGGCTAATCTATAGTATTAGACCGGTAAAGATAACAGAAGATAATGAGTTTCTTGTAGGGGTATCAGACTCTTTGAAGTCGTACGAGGGAAGTTTCACTGCAGGAATAAAAACAATTATCCTCTCTATGTTTCTTGCATTTGCGTTTACCTTACCAGTCTCTTTTATCATTATTAAGGTAAATACATCTCCTTTATCAAAAATTACCCAAATAGCACAGCATATTGCACGGGGCGATTTCGGGAGAAAGGTAGAGATTACTTCTTCTGACGAAATCGGTGATTTAGCACATGCAATTAATACCATAGGCATAGAACTTCAATCCCAGATGCAAACGATTCTTGATGATAAAAACAAACTTGATGCTATCATGGCACATATGAACAATGCAGTAATTTCAACGGATATACAGGAAAGAATCGTCATTATCAACCAGGCGGCAAAAGCATTATTCGGGATATCAGTGGTCACGGTAAATAAAGATTATTTATGGGAAAAGATACGAAACGAGAAGCTATGTAATTCAGTAAGAGAGGTTATGAGAACTCAATTAACTAAGGCATTTGAGATAGAACTCACCACACCTGAAAAGAAATTACTGCAAGTGCATCTCTCCCCTATTCAGATTGATACAAAGACCAGCGGAATTCTTATCCTGTTTCACGATATTACAGAATTGCGCAGGCTTGAAAACGCACGCAAAGAATTTGTTGCCAACGTATCTCATGAACTCAGAACACCGCTTACCTCCATAAAGGGCTATTTAGAAACGTTGCTTGATAATACGGCAATGGACCAGGAACAATTGCAGGAATTTCTCGGTATTATGATGAAGCATACCCAGAGACTCGACAATTTGATTAAAGACATTCTTGATCTATCCAGATTAGACTCTCATGATTTAATGACAGAGCTTTGTGGTTTAGATATACGACCCTGCCTGGAAAGTATCTCTTCTCACTATAAAGAACACTGTATACAAAAGGGTCAAACTTTCGAACTCAGTATACCCCATAATATACCCGTGATAGAAACGAACGAATATACCCTGCGTCAACTGCTGACGAACTTGCTTGATAACGCCGTAAAGTATACACCGGAAGGTGGACGTATAGGTTTAAAGGTTGAACCTGCCAACGAATCCCTGGTATTTGAAGTATCAGATACAGGCATAGGGATTCCCAAAGAACATATTCCCCGTATTTTTGAAAGATTTTATCGTGTCGATTCAGCCCGCTCACGGGAAATGGGAGGAACAGGGTTGGGGCTCTCCATTGTCAAACACATCGTGAACCTCCATCATGGATTCATTCATGTTGAAAGCACGCCTGGTGTTGGAAGTAAATTCATCATTACGCTGCCTAAGCAGCAAGCAAAATACGTAGCTTAATTTACAATACTCTCAATTTTACCTACGTATTCCTCTTCTCTTCGCTTACTCCCCTGGAATATGGCATATATCAATATCATAAAAATACTACCCAGGACACTACCACTCATTATCAAAAGCATATATACGGCCATCTTTCTTTTAAAAATAGTTTGATATTTTTTTAAAACTACCTTCAGTTTTATTTTACCTAAGACTTGGCATTCCTGTTTTTATGGCGCATCCTTTACCTTTCCAAGCCTTCGAATTGTTTGAATGTATTTTTTACCAACAGAAATAGCATTATCGTACTCAAATCTTTGGAAACAAAATTTGCATTCAATATAGGTATCGGCTTGCCGCAAATTTGGCAGGGCATCGCTTTCTTCGATACGTATGCCCAATTCAGGGGATTGTTTGATATCCCGGAAATTACTTGTAAAGACTCTAAATTCTTTATTGTTACCACAGTTGGGGCAAATAAAAAATGTATTCGTTATCATAAACTTAACCTCCTTATTTTGCTTTATTTATTATTTTTCTCATATAGCGCTCCGGAAGAACCAAATTCACACCATACTTCCTTATAAACTATGGAAGATAGAAGAATATTTCCCATAATCATGAGGATATTATATCCTTTAAATATTAAGGAGATGTTAAAGGGGTGTTAATTTTATATTAAGTTTAAAGCCATCTTAAAGTTTATTGAATACTTATGCCTAACTATGGGGAAAGAAAGTAGAGCAGATAGTAAAAAACATTCACAGTCATTTTATCTCGTTGTTCTTTAAGGACAAGGAAGCACAAAACCGTAACGAGAAAGTATTTTTTTCCCATTCTTTCCCTGTACAAATTCCAAAAAACTCTTTACGCTTGATTTGTCTTTACCTCTTTGTAATACGATATATGCCTGTTCCAGCCTGCTATACGACACAGCAGGAATGATCCAATAATCTCCCTCATTCTCCATTCTTGGAGAAATTGCCAAAGACAAAGCAATTATCCCTGCATCAGCAGCGCCTGTTTGAACAAATTGTGCCGTTTGTGAGATGTTTTCGCCATAAATTAATTTATCCTGAACCTTGTCCCAAAGGCCATAATACCGAAGTGCCTCCTCTGCTGCCCTGCCGTATGGGGCATGTTTGGGGTTTGCAATCGCCAGCCTTTTTACTTCCGGTTCTAAAATTACCTTTAGTTCTTTCTGAAAATTCAATTTTGACTTTTTAGGAATCCAAAGCACAATCTTACCCACAGCATAAAGTCCTCTTGTGCCCCTTACAGCCAGACCTTCTTCCTCAAGAAACTTTGGATAACTGCTATCTGCTGAAAAAAATATATCAAAAGGTGCCCCTTGTTTTATCTGTGCAAAGAAATTACCTGATGACCCATAAGAAACCCTTATTTCAATGCCGGGATTTATTTCTTCAAAAGTCATGCAGATATCATCCATTGCAAATTTTAAATCAGATGCAGCGGCAAGAGAAAGCTCTTCCGCCGCCCGGACGGTATCCGAAATGCATATCGACAAAAATATTACAACAACAAAAAAACAACCTTTTTTGAATTTTTTCATGGTTTATCTTCCGCAAAAAATATCACTTTATCAAAACACGACAGCATTGTATCATACACGACATAACGAAGTCAAATACAAAATAATATACCGTATTATGTTGAATAGTTCGAATTAGGGAAGATGCTATGAGACCCCACCCTTGTCCTCTCCCAAGAGGGAAATAAGGAAATCCTCTCCTGGGAAGGGATTGATGGGCATAAAAGCATTAACTTAAGGACTGCTATTAATTAGTCTACACGGTACATAGTGTCTAAAAAGGAGAAGTACTATGGTACAAGAAGGCAGGGATTGAGCAACAGGCATAAACAAAAAAGACACAGAGAGAGCCCAAGAAAAGGTTTTACAGTATGGATACGTTTACTGGCTTTGAAAAGGAGCTTTACTATACGTTTGCCTGACCTGATCCGGTTCAGCCGCTCGATCGTAAGTCCCGGCAAAGACCGCCAACTCTACATTCGTACGCTTGGTATTTCTCATATTCGAGGCAAGCCATGACAACGTTTCTCCTTTCACGGCATTACCTGTCTTGCAAAATACATGGCGGTATTCAAATTCAACGTTAGATTCTGAATGTACTGTTTGAAAGGTCTCTTGCCCGTTTGATTTCGCTATCGTAAATATGCATATGGTGGTGTATGGCAACAGAACAAACGGATTTTTTGACGGCGTACCAGTTTGATGACCCTTTATTTTTCCCCTACCAATACCGACTGTACCGTTACAAGCCCTTTCCCCAATTCAACAGGATATCCGGCCTCATAAAGTCCCTTTTCAAGGGCGGCGATGGCGACGATGATATCAAAATCATTCACATATCCCATGTGGCCGATCCTGATAATCTTCCCTTTCAACTCATCCTGTCCGCCGGTAAAGGTTACACCCGTCTCATCCCTTAATTTCTTAATAATCTTATCAACATCCACCCCTTTGGGTGCCTTAATAGCCGTTAACACATTACTCGAATATTCTCCGGCAAAGAGTTCCAGCCCAAGTGCCTTCGCACCTTCACGAGTAGCATGGGCAAGGCGGGCATGCCTCTTCCATACATTCTCGATCCCCTCCTTTTTTATCATATCCATGGCGGTCTTCATGGCCATAGCGAGCGAAACGGCCGGGGTGAAGGGAGTCGTTTTATCCTTTAAATCCTTTCGCATCTTCCTGAAATCCCAATAATACCGTGGTAAATTAGTCTTTTCAATAACGCTCCAGGCACTGCTGTTAACGCAAACAAAGGCAAGGCCAGGCGGCATCATACACCCCTTCTGTGATCCGGTAATTGCAACATCGATATTCCACTCGTCCATAAGTAGCGGATGGACACCGATCCCCGTGATGGCATCGACCACAAGTAATGCACCATATTTCTTCACGATGGGAGAGATGGACTTTATATCGTGGACGACACCGGTAGAGGTCTCACACTGGGTGGTAAACACAACATTAATTCCACTGGTCTTTTTCAAGGCATTCTCGATATCAACCGGGTTCACCGCCTTACCATTCTCTACATCAATCGTAATGGTCTCGACACCGAAACAATTACAGAGTTCTGCCCAGCGTTCACCGAACTTCCCGCTGACGACCACCAGCGCCTTATTTCCTTTGGACAAGACGTTTGCGACGCAGGCCTCCATAGCCCCGGTTCCGGAAGACATCAGGGTAAAGACCTCACCCGTCTTTGTCTGAAACAGATATTTTAAATCTTCACTCAACTCATAAAAGATTTGAGAAAACTGTGGTGTCCTGTGATGGATCATCGGTTGTGCCTCGGACAGTGCTACCTCAGGCGGCACCATCGTCGGACCCGGCGTAAACAGATAATTCTTCTTCATTTGCATTATCCTTTCATTTTCTTATAACAGCCGGCCACAAGGGCCGGCACTGCATATTTTGCCGAGAATGGAAAAATATTTTTGAAAAGAAACCAGAAATTTGTGTTCCGGCGCTTACTATAAAGCCACCCAAGCGGGTTTAAAGAAATGTTTATTATATGAAAATGAGAAGAAGAGTCAAGAAGGAAAACAAGGTGTATTTTTCGTTGTATCCCCCTGTGCTTTTTTTTATACTCTCAGTTATGAAACCAACAAAATGGCTGGCCCGTGAATTCATCACACCCGAAACCATTTCCACAATTCAGGATGCTATCGGAAAGGCAGGCGGAAATGAAATATTCCTGATAGGCAGACTGAATGATAAGTATCTGGTTATGGATGTCGATGTTTACGCTATGGGAAACAAACATGCCGTACCGGCTATCGTCAAAGAGGTAAAACAGGGTGATGTCATTATTCATAATCACCCAAATGGCACCCTTGATCCATCCGATGCTGATATTGAAATTGCATCGCATATGGGATCCCTGGGGATAGGCTGCTACATTGTGGACAATACGGTGGAATACGTATATCCCGTAGTAAAGGTGCCCAAAAAGCGGATACACGAACAGATCCATTTCGAAGAGATTTCCGGACAATTCCTGCCCGGTGGAACTTTTTCAAAACACCTGTCTCAATATGAGTACCGCAAACCCCAGATCGAAATGCTGGGGTCGGTAATAGACTCCTTCAATAACGATAAGGTCGCCATAATCGAGGCAGGAACAGGGACGGGAAAATCCATGGCATACCTTATTCCAGCCGTGCACTGGAGCATAAAGAACCAGGAACGGGTAGTAGTCTCTACCAATACGATAAATCTTCAGGAACAATTGATTGAAAAGGATATCCCTTTGCTCAAGAAGTGCTGTGGACTCGATTTTAAGAGTGTACTGGTAAAAGGAAGAAACAATTACCTATGCCTAAGAAAGGTGCACAACTTACGCTCCGAAGGTGGTACGTTAATCGACGACAAAGACAGGAATCAGTTGAATAACCTTTTGGAATGGGCAGGAAAAACACGGGACGGAAGCAAGGCTGACCTGAATTTTATACCGCAGGACGATGCCTGGGAGGCAATACAATCAGAGGCAGACCAATGCATACGGCTGAAATGCCAGTTTTACGATGAGTGTTTTTTTTATATTGCCAGGCGGAACGCAGCGAGTGCCAACGTGCTCGTGGTCAACCATTATCTCCTCATGGCAGACCTTGTCGTACGGCAGGAAATGAAGGGTCACGAGGCCGTAGCCATCCTGCCGCCCTTCAAGAAGGTCATTATCGATGAGGCACATCACCTCGAAGCCGTGGCAACGGCAAATCTCAGCAGCATGATTTCAAAGGTAAGAATAACAAAACTCCTGGGAAGGCTGGTCAATCTTAAGGATAATAAAAAAGGCCTCCTTCAATATCTTAAAAACAAATTGAAGGAGGTAAGTTCAGACCACGATAAGATTATTGCTGCACAGGTTACCGATAAAATTAACACGGAAATCATTGAGGCAAGGCAGCGTCTCTACGATACCGTTCAAACGATTTTTGATGATATCTCCCTTGCAGTACATAATTATCGCAACCACGAAAGGCCGCAAAACGACAAAGATAAGGAAGAAGAGGCGAAATTGCGTATCACTGCGCCTTTTGTTTCAACAGGACTGTGGCGGGATGTCATTGAGGCAAAACTCAGGGCGTTGTGTACCGATATTCATAAATTTTATTCGTTATTAAAAGCGTTGCTGGATGAAACAGGGAGATTATCAAAGAAGTCACAGGATATGCTGTCATCGGTATTGATAGATATCCTGTCATGCAAGCTGCGGCTCGAAACGGTAGCACACGATATCTCCTGTTTCGTTACGCTGGATAAAAATTCCTGTAAATGGACAGAGATGAAAAGGTACAAAGAGAACCCGGTTGTCCGGTTTTGTACTGCACCGATTTCCGTTTCTGACGGTCTGAAGGCCTGTCTCTATGATAACTACCACACGATACTGTTAACGTCGGCTACCCTGGCGATCAGCAAGAACTTTACCTTTTTTAAAGAAAGCGTTGGCTTGCACCAAATTCCCGGGGATCGATTAATCGAGTTAATTCTGGACTCCCCATTTGATTATAAAAAGCAGGCAATTATCGGTATCCCCACAGACATTTCAGAACCAAAAGAACCCGGTTTTGCATTGGCCCTTGAAGAGAACATCCTAAAGACAGTAAAAATTTCAAAGGGTCGCGCCCTGATTTTATTTACCTCATACAGCCTCCTTGATAATCTCTATAAGAGATTAGAACCGCAGATTACACCACTCGGCTATACCTGTCTAAAACAGGGAATGGACAACCGGCATAATCTCCTGGAAACCTTTAAGAAGGACAAAACGTCCGTGCTCTTTGCTACGGATAGTTTTTGGGAGGGGATCGATGTAAAGGGGGATGCATTGGAATGTGTCATTCTCACCCGATTACCATTTAAAGTACCTACAGAACCTATTATAGAAGCAAGGGCAGAAGCCATTGAGACAGCGGGCGGAGATGCCTTTTATAACTACTCCTTGCCTATAGCAGTAATCAAATTCAAACAAGGATTCGGAAGACTCATACGCAGCCGTGATGACCGGGGGATAGTGGTTGTCTTTGATAACCGTATCATAACGAAAAGGTACGGACATGTGTTTCTCCAGTCTCTTCCCGGTGCAAGGTGCATTAAAGATAAAAGTGAGGTTGTTTTTCGAGAAATGGGCCTGTTTTTAGGAGGTGACAAGCTATGAAGATTTTTTTAACAGGTAGCACAGGTTTTGTTGGAAAGCAGATACTGCAGGATTTGATCAACCATAATCATCAGGTGAGGTGCCTTGTCCGGCAAGGTTCGGAACGCAAGATTACACAGCACAAAAACGTCGATATCGCGCACGGCGATATTACCGATGCTTCCAGTTTACAAGATAAACTGGAAGGGTGTGATGCCGCAATTAACCTCGTTGGCATTATCAGGGAATTTCCGAGAAAAGGGATCACTTTTGAGAGGTTACATTATGAAGGGACGGTAAACATGGCCAGGGCTGCCCGTTCGCAGGGCGTCCGGAGATTTATACAGATGAGCGCATTGGGGGCACGACCGGACGGAAAAACCCCGTACCAGCAAACGAAGTTTCGTGCGGAAGAATTTGTGAGAAACAGCGGGCTTGATTATACGATATTCCGCCCATCAATTATCTTCGGACGCGAGGATCAATTTGTTAACCTGTTTGCCAATATGCTGAAGAAGCAGCAATTCGTGCCTGTTGTGGGTAACGGAAAATACAAGATGCAACCCATTGCGGTGGAAAACGTTTCCATGGGTTTTGTAAAATCAATAGAACAGGAAAATGCCGCAGGAAAGACCTTTGAAGCAGGGGGTCCCGAAATATTTGAGTTTAACAAGATCATTGATATCATTGGTGAAGTCTTATGTCTGCCGCCGCATAAGCTCCATATCCCAGTCTTCATTATGGGTTTTATGGCGGAACTGCTTGACTGGATGCCATCCTTCCCTGTTACAAAAGAGCAGATCACCATGCTCCTGGAAGGTAATGTTTGTGATGAAAGACCGTTCTATGGGCATTTTGGGATCAAGCCTATTGGATTTAAGGAAGGGATATCGAGGTATCTTTAGATTATTACCAGTAATCTATTGTCTGTTGTCTATATTGTGTTATTGGTATTCTATACTTTACACTTATGGAAAGGAGGAAAAGTCGTACATGAGGGGCATTTTAGCGGCTGTTATTACATCAATATTTTTTAGCGCTTTTTGGAACGTGTCGGAGGCTGGAAATCTGGATAAAGGAGTAGGGCCGTACGGGGAATTCTGGAAACCGATACCAACTCAGAGATACTGGGCTCCGGATTATTTTTACTCACCGCCTGAAGAACCCAAAGGGACCTTCCGTGCAGATGAGTGTGTTACCTGTCATAAGGCAATAAACCCGGGATTAGTAAAGGCGTGGGAAGAGAGCGGCCACGCCGATTTTGGACAGCTTCAGGATTATCAAAAGGAGAAGTTGTCCGAGATAGAAAAAGTCCTTGGGAGAAAGCTTGCCCAGGTAGGCTGCATTGACTGCCATGGGAAGATCGGATCTGAAACGCTGGACCACGAAAAAGATCTCCTGATGCCAAATCCTGCCCATTGTGGTGAGTGCCACAAACAGGAGTACGAGGAATTTGAATCTGAGAAGCAATACGGTATCCCCGATTGGAAACCAGGCAGGGAAAGCCATGCAAAAGCATACGATGCAAACCTGGATGTAGATGTATGGGCAGCAGTAGACAAGAATATTGTTCAGGGTTGTGATATGTGCCATAACATCCAGCACAAATGTGATAGCTGTCATACACGCCACGCCTTCAAGGCATCTGAATCCAGGAGACCTGAGGCATGCCAAACCTGCCATAACGGGCCTGATCACCCCGATATTGAATACTACAGAGATTCAAAGCACGGTACTATATACTTTATTGAAGGCCAGAACTGGGATTGGAACAAACAATTGAAAGACGCCAACTATATTTCACCCACCTGTCAATCCTGCCATATGTATTATAAAGGACAATATTCACATAATATGGTGAGAAAGGCCATCATGGGTGAGGGTGACGTGCTGTTTTATGACAACGTCTTGAAAGGGATCAAGCCAACAGATTATATAAAAAACAGTAAAGAATTACTATCAAGGCGGGAGGCGTGGATTGAGGTCTGTGTTCAATGCCATTCAACACGATTTTCCCGTGACTACCTCGATTCGATGGATAAGGCATCGGATTTAATTTTTCAATACGTAAGCGACGCCTATGCTACTATTAAATCACTTTACGAGGAAGGAATACTCTACCCCATGCCTGAAGACAGACCAAAGGCACCTGCTCCGGTGACAGAGAAATATCCCGACCTATTGGGTGGTTTTTATGGAGAATTCTGGGCAAAAGAAGGGAATCCAAGTAAGATTGAAAAGGATTTTCTCTATATGTGGGAAAATGATGCCTTCCTGGTCAGAAAAGGCATGGCACACATGAACCCTAATGGTTTCACCTATATTTCCTGGTCAAACCTGCTCAAGAAGTATGTGGATATACAAAGCGAGGCAAATAACCTGAGACGGCTTGCTGCCCTTGAGAAGAAAACGAAGTTAAGGACTGCAAAAGGAAAAAAGAAGAAGGGTGCAGATTACCGCTGAGAACGCTGAGATTGTAGACATATTGGAAGCTGGAAGTTTAATTTCCAGCTTCCAACCTCTCCCTTCCGGTCTCAATCTGCCGTGTTATCTGATAGACCTGATGCATATCTCTTGTTCATAGACCTGCCCCCAAACCATAGAGTACATCATTTGCAACTTGTACTATCTCCTTTTCGTATTTTTGGCTGCGGCTGTGCCGCGCCAGGATGTACCTAATGAATGTTTGATTAAAGTTCTTCATCAAATCCTGAGAACTTGCAAGCGATGTAGCTTCTCAATAGATTCCTGACTGATCTATCTACTTCCGCAAATATCCTCTGTATACCGGCACGGTCTTTTTCCGGTGTATGTCCTTTAATCCACACAAGCTCTGGTGAAAGCTCATCATAGAGCGTAAAAATACCTTTGTAGATATCTGCATTTACTAATGTTGTACCTTTTCTTTTACTGAGATAATTGACGCTATTGAGCTTCTTTCTCCGCCGTAACAAATTAACTGCTGCACAGCAGTCTGTGTAAATTGTTATTGATCCCATTTCTCCGGAGGGCGTGTGCTCATTATCCAATTTGACTGATTCGAGAGCCCAGAGAAGGGTCTGAAGCTCCAATCGCGTATTCGTTGTATTCTTTATAATCCTTGTTTTCACTGCATCCGGAAAATACAACCCCTCTGACACCTTCTTACCTTTTAGTATCTCATCAGGGCAATTTGGAATACACAAAAATCCCCCTACTCCAAACCTTCCTGATGGATTGTAGCTAGAATCAATAACAATTGTTACATGAGATTTATTCACTGAGACACCAAAATATTACTTATCATATTACCCGGTTAGGCTCTTCATGATATTGCCCATCCTGTGCCTGACTGAATAATCTTTTGATGAGCATTGTGCCATAACATCCTCGTGGTAAAAAAAATTTCAGGATTAATTTTCTCTTATTCTGGTAAATTTCGTCCTCTGAAGAATCAACTAATAATTCTCCGGGTATAATTATTGATCTTCTTTCTGAACCTCTGAAAAACGTTTGCCGTATTTTTCGTATATTAAACATGGGAGGTCTTACCGCATGATCTTTTAATATCTCCGAATAAAGAATTTCAGTAAGGGCATCAGACATCCTGATATTGGATGCGGGGGTTGGAATATCCAACTTTTCCAGATATTCTTTATGCTCATCATCCAATCGCTGATAAAAAAGATAATCTCCTGCAGTACCTCTATAAACTTTTAACGTATCTTTGCTTATCGATTTTACGATTCTCCGGAGAAGTTCATTCCATAGATACGATTGGTATGCTGAAAAAAAGAGTGACATTTCCTCATGAGGCATTTTTTGAAGTATCATGGTAAAATCCTTTGGGTTCTTTTTTAAATACCCGAAGGCTTCTTTTTCAAATCTGGATTTTGCCTGTTCAAGACATACTTGCCAGTTACCCCAATTTTCAAAAAGAAATCTCTTGTGATCTTTTTCCTCCTTGCTATCCTCCGGACGAATGTGAGTAAAGTATATCTTCAATGCGCCGTTATAATGCTTCTTAAGAATCCTTTCTGCAAGGAATCCCTGCCGGGGATCGAAGCTTCCAAATCGTTGGTCATCAAAATAATTGGGATATCCGTCATTTCTTACTTTATCAATCTCATGAAGTGCTGGCTTTATATCGTCTTCTATAAGGTTCCTGATAGTAATAGTAAATCTGTTACCCTTTATGAGGTCAGGTCCCATGGGTCTGTCCATGAGACCAACGGGATGAAGAGAATAATGCTCTTCACAAATCTCTGTGGCTTTTTCTCTTTTACCCTCTTCTAACCCACCTGGAGTAAACAGGAACCGGGGAGAATTCGTGGGTGAAATAACTTTATCCTTCCTGTATGACGTAAATGGGTGCTGATTATGAGCGTGTTGTGTAACCGTTATGTATTGGGATGTGAGGGCATGTTTATCCTTTTTACCACCGTAAGAGAAATTTGAAAACGGTACATTGAGTCTTTTGGAAAGCCTTTTTATGGCATCGACGGTATTCCATCCCTCCTTTTTCAACAAACAGACGACATAGTTTCCATTTTTCTGAAATGGGATATCGGCTATCTCTTCGACAATAAAATCTTCTGGTTTTACCTTTATTTTTAGCATGGATTTTTTTCATGTGCATGGTACCGATCAAAAACGTATCGGCCAATGCTAAACACATGGTTCAATCTACAAGATTGAACCCAATGTCATTAAGTTAAGCTACCTGCTGTAAAAGTCCCTCTTAAAAAAGGGGGAACAAAGGGGGTTGTTTTGATCAATAATCCTTAACTTAATGACGTTGAGATTAAACCAACCATAAATTAGGCCTTCGGCGACTTTAATAGTGAGTGGCAAGGCGCGCCTTGCCACTACATCGGCAGTTTACGCATTGAAGCAGGATGAATCAAGCGAAGCAGACCCATCGCAAAGCCGTTTAAACAGCTTAAACTGTTTAAACCGTTTTTTTCGTAAGCCAATACTTCATCCATTCCTACATGCCTCCCCCCATTATCCCTTTCAGTAAGGAGGACAAAGGGAATATCTTCAACAAAATTTTGAGTAACTACGCTATTTGCGGGCCTGATGCAGTTCCATTTCACCAGATTTACGAATAAAAATATAGGTAATTCCCTTTTCAAGCAGTAAGGCCAGCCAGGTAGATATAACAAAGGGTGAAGTCAGGGTAATTATCCCTAAATTCGCTATCCCATACGTCATAAAAACAGAGACCGCGATCGACATGATTCCCGGGATTAAAAAACTCCACTTTTTGTTCGAGAATGCGATACCACACAGGACTGCATTAAAGCCAAACAATCCTATATTTATCATGTTTAACGGCAGTGAGCAAACGAGGGATACAATAGTTCCCAGCAGCACTCCCAATAAGGTATAGAATGCCGATATTCTTGAACTAACAAGTATCCCAATAAAAAACATGATACCAGTAATGGTGTTTTCCTGGAACATAACCTGTCCAATACCCTTGCTCACAGCGGGAATAACTTCTATAGTATGTGCAATTGGCAATGGTGATGTTCGCAACGGGATGATATTCAATGACAGTAACACGGCCATGAGTATCCATGTTGAGATAATGAAAGGTGCCGTGTAGGGAGGCAACCTCCATTTCGTCATTCTATGCATAATGATTGTTGACAAAATGGAGCCAAAGACCACAGCAACTACAGACAAAGCATTGAATCCAAAGAAGTATATGGTCGCTAAAGCAACCAGGGTACTATTATAACCATAGAGACCCTGTTGAATATCACTCTGCTTATATTTGAAGAGTAGGGCAATGGATGTTCCTATGAGAACACCTATGACAGCCCCAATGCCCATAGGCCAGGAATTATAAAAAATCCCGATTAAAAATAAAATCCCCGTTGTTACATTATTGAGTAAAAATACCTGGCTGATTCCCCTAAGCACTATTTCTGAAAAATTTTTGGTATTCATAAATCTCTATGAATTTTGTTTTTCTACTGCTATTTTATGGTATCAGGATTTTCTTTATCAAATTCCCATTGTAAGGGATTATTGATAATGTATTGCCTGATTTTGTCTAATTCATTTCTGTTTCGGATAATATGATCATAGAAACGGGATTGCCATACTGTTTTGCCATAGGATTTTCGGATTTCATTTATCAATTTCGTCGTTACCGCCTTACATGACCTGATTATTGTTGGAATAGAATTGGATATTGGTTTGCCGAATTGTTCGAATATAGGGACACGGTGCTCCGTGTCCCTACCGTCATCTAAAATTATGATTATTCCATGGATATGATTTGGCATTACAACGTATTTATCCAATATAACATTTGTGCGTATTTCTGACGTTTTCATCCATTCATTTTCAACAATTACCCCATACTTGCTCAACAATATCTCACCGTTTAACACATTTCCTAAAATGCATTCTTTGTTATATGTACATATCGTTATAAAATATGCACCTGCCCTGGAATAATCATATTCCTTTAATCGGACCGATCTGCGATGGTGTTTGTCTGGATTATATGTCATTTTCTTTCCCGACTGTACCGGTGTAGGGACACGGGGCGCCGTGTCCCTACATTTGTTTATGTATTTATTCTTTGTGTATTCTTGTAATAATTGTATTATTCAGGTTCAGGGTATCCAGGATTTTCTTGAGTAAACCAACGATGTTCGTAACCGTCATAACCATAATATTTACTATGAAATTGATCCATAGCTGCACGATATTGCCCAAGAATAAGAACAGCATCACTGTTTTAGTGAACAAAACCACTTTCACGGATTTGTGGAATGATCTTAAACAAAGAAATTATATTTTTAGCTGTGTCCTCACCGATTCGTAATCCCTTTTTTGTCATGGACATGCCCATTCCTACCTCGGTACACTCAGAAGCTTTTATTAATATGTTAATAGCTTCCTTTTCTCTATTTTTTTTGGACAGGTATCCTAAGCTATTAAACGAGTTAGTTAACGAGGTGTGTAAAGCGTTATCTTGAAGTGAAGGGGATTTCCAAAGCAAAAATGGGTCTAAATACAAAGGAATGTCTTCGTTCAAAAACGGTATT
This sequence comes from Candidatus Jinrextremum sp., assembly GCA_039794405.1. GTDB lineage: Bacteria > Planctomycetota > Brocadiia > Brocadiales > Brocadiaceae > JBDIVL01. The sequence goes on from JBDIVL010000002.1 coordinate 47,154, forward strand.
GCAAAACCAACTTCTTCTTGTGTGAAAGTTAAGTTGTAGTAATCATTTAACCTTGGACGAATTAGTGCCACGATGTTCAGATCCTTAAAGAAAATGTTGATTAATTTTTTTGTTCACATTGCGGATATGCAGCCTTCTAGTGAAGACCTATTAATATTTTTCTCTACTAAATATTCCTGCGGTATAAGATTAGAAACAGTATGTTTAAACTCATCGAGATTTCTTCGTGATATGTGTTTTTTTTAGGGGCTAAAATATTCTAGGATTTCATGTGCCTTTAATAGTCTTTTCTGCGAATTTATTAGTAGCCTCTTCCTGTCTCCAGTTACGTGCTTCTAATTCTAATCTCCATTTTCTATTTAATCGTAAAGAACACCTATTTTAAAAAATTCGATGGTATTAGATTTGAGTTGATCAATTTATAGCTTAAATCCTTTTTTCTTGTCAAGGTATTTTATTTGTCCAAAAAAGTGGATAGGGGTGAAAAGATGGAGTGAGAGAACTACGGAAACCACAGATTGCACAGATTTCACAGATAAAAACCTTAAATTAGATCGGGTTTTAAAGGACAAAAACCCAACGACTTTTCTGTCATTCATTCCGAACACATTCACTCTGTGATGGGTGAACTCCGTGAGGAATCTTAACAGTAACAGCCCAAGATTCCTCACGATGTTCGGAACAAGGATTTCTCCCGGAGCCTGTCCTAAGCGAAAGATTTCTCGTCACTTCGTTCCTCGAAATGACAAAAGAAATGAGTGAAATGACAAAAAGAGAAGAGGTCGAAATGACACATAGAGCATACAACTTTGAAATTCCTAAACCCCAAGTTAGTGAATGGATATTCAACTTATCTACCCATTTACTCATCTACCAAAATCTGTTAAATCTGTGCAATCTGGGTTTTTCCATCTCTTTTTATCAGACTGGGGCTTTACTTTACTTCGCTAGATTTTATTTTGGACTAGCGTTTTCCAATATGGCATCTACCAGCCCTGGAATAGTATATTCCTTGGCCTTAATCGTAACATGAAGCCCCATCTCCTCGGCGGTCTGTGTGGTAATGGGACCGATGCTGGCGTACTGGACATGGCCATTTAAACCTGCAATGTTTTTTTCACCGATGATCTGAACAAAGTTCCTTACGGTAGATGAGCTGGTAAAGGTGACAATATGGACTTCTCCATTTTTGATCTTCTCCGCAAGGTTAACATTCTTTGGCTGTGCCATAATGGTTTTATAAGCCACCAGATCGGTAACCTCTCCACCCAATTTTCTCAATTCTTCAGGTAAAAAGCTCCTGGCGATGTCTGCCCTTGGCAGCAGGAATTTTTCACCTTTGATAACCGTTACCTTCTTGAGTTCCTCTACAACAGATTCTGCAACAAATTTCGGTGGCCGGCAGTCAACTTTTATATGGTATTTTTCGATTCCACTCTCTGTTGCAGGGCCGATAGCGCACAGCTTTATGCCCTTCAGGTCCCGGATATCCCTTCCCAGCTCAAACAATCGTTGAAAGAAGGCATCTACTCCGTTGATGCTGGTAAAGACAAGCCAATGGTAGGAATTGATATTGTTTATGGCCTCATCGAGGGGATGAATGGTATCCGGTTTTGCAATCTCAATGGTAGGAAATTCGATGACATGGGCACCCCATTCACTTAATTGGTCTGCAAATTCACTGGCCTGATCCCTTGAACGTGTTACAACGATCGTCTTCCCGAATAAGGGCTTGGTCTCAAACCAGTTGAGTTGTTCTCTAAGCTTTACAACCTCACCAACAATGGTAATGGCCGGGGGCTTTATATCCTTGGCTTTCTGTACAATCGTGTCCAGCGTTCCTACCACGGTTTTTTGTTGAGATCTGGTTCCCCATCGGATTACGGCAACAGGGGTGTCTTTGGAGCGGCCGTGTTTTATGAGCTGTCCGGTAATATACGGAAGGTTCTTAATTCCCATATAAAAGGTGAGCGTACCGATTCCTGTGCTGATCTTTGCCCAGTCAATAGAACTCTCATCTTTTGTAGGGTCTTCATGCCCGGTAATCAGCCCGAAGGTTGAAGTAAAATTACGATGGGTAACGGGTATGCCTGCATAGTTAGGAGTTGCGATAGCAGCAGTAATACCAGGAACTACCTCAAAGGGTATGTGATGCTCGTAAAGCACCAGTGCCTCTTCTCCACCGCGTCCGAAGACATAGGGATCACCACCCTTTAACCGGGTTACTACTTTATTCTCCAGCGCCTTTTTCACGAGAAGCATATTAATCTCTTCCTGCTCAAGGGTGTGTGCACCCCCTTGTTTTCCAACATAGACCAGTTCCGCATCCGATTTAGCAACTTTCAGGAGGTCAACATTTACCAGATAATCGTAAATAATTACATCGGCCTTTTTAATACATTCCAGGCCTTTTATGGTAATAAGCCGTGGGTCACCCGGACCTGCGCCCACAAGATACACGATGCTCCGTTTCATCAATAGAACCTTTCATATATTCGATTATTTTCATACAAAATTTAAATAATTATGATATTGAAAATTACGGTATTAATCAACTATGTTTTTCGTACTGTTTTATTCTCTCTATGGCCTCGGCTGCATTCTCCCGGACATCTTCATTCTTATGAAGGGTTAAGGCCTGAAGTGCTGAAAGTGCCTTCGGATTGCCTATTCTACCCAGTGCCCATACAGCCGAGCTTATGACCGATGGCTCTTTGTCCTTTAGCGCCCATAGAAGTGAGGTAACGGCACGGTCGTCTCCAATCCAACCCAGGGTTTGCGCTGCTCGCTCCCTGGTAAACCCGTTTATTTCATGAAGTAAACCAATGAGTGCATTTACTGCGGGGGTGCCGATCTTTATCAGCGCCCATCCTGCCCTGCGTCTTGTTACTTCTTCATTATCTCTCAAGGCATCTATTAAGGACGGTATTGATTTTTTTCCGATTCCGGCTAATGCCCATGCAGCCTTTGTACGTGTCCATGCAGCATTTTCTCCGGCATCAGTAACCAAAACATTCGCAAGGGTGTTTATGGCTTTATCACTACCAAGATGACCCAACGCCTCAGCACAAGCGCTTTTAACATACCAGTCTTTCTCTTTCGAGAGGGCTTCTGTCAGCGCAAACACTGCACTCCGGTTTTTGAATGTACCTAAGGTTCTCGCGATATCATACCTGACCCATTGATTTGTTTCTGTTTTTAACGCCTCAACAAGCGTTGATACAGAACGGGTGTTGCCTAACCTTTTCAATGCAAGGACAGCTTCTCTCCGCACCTCGGCATCTTTATCCTTCAGGAGAGGTTGTATATACTCCGATGCATCTTTATCATCACAAAACCCAAGTGCCCAGGCGGCATTTTGTCTTACGTGGAAGTGTTTATTCTTAAGGAGTTTTACGAAAGACGGCATAGTATATTTATTTGGTAATATCAGAAGCGACAGAGCGGCGGTTCTTGACTTATCATAATCTGCATCTTCTATTGTTTCTACCAATGTTTTCACATTCCCCTGAATAGAGGCAGGGTTACTGCCTTCATCTTTCCGGATATTACTCATTCTGGCATTTTGCTGTTTTTCCCGGAAGATTGTCCGGTCTTCGATGTTGAGAATATCCATGGCAACACATGGGTAATCTATGAGGATAACGTCAGTACCTCTCTTAATCAGATCTTTTATAGCCTTTCTGTTGTCGCTGCCAAGTACCATCGAGAATACATACTTCTTTTCTTCGTGGATACGGGCAACTTTTTCCTCTGTCAACTCCTCTGATGACAGAAAAACAAGTTCTTTACCAGGTTGGCTTATTTCATTCGTATCTAAATTTCTCAACGTACCCCAGAGGTACACTTGCGAAGCCATTTCAAATACTTCGATAAGGTCCATGATTTGCTTCTCGAGGCAGGTCTGTTTGACATTTAAAATCAACTTGAGCTTATTTATCCTGGAGAATTGGAGGACCTCAGAAAGAAGTGGTACTCGTTCATTCTCAAACTCCATACCACGCCATGACCCGGCATCATATTGCCGTATTTCGGCATATGATAACTGGTCAACACGTCCCTTCCCGTCGGTTGTTCTATCAATTGTCTCATCACACATCAGTATAAGTTGATTATCCTTTGTTCGTCGAATGTCAATCCAAATTCCATCGATACCCAGCTCAGAAACCCGCTTTAATGCAGCAAAAGTATTTTCAGGAACATCTTCTAATATCCCGTGATGTGCAATGATTTCGACGTGCCCTGTATTTTCTGCCAGAGCAGGTATTGTCAAAAGGGGCAAAGAACACAGGACGAGGAGTGAGATGTATTTCAGACTTTTCAGATATTTTCGATAAAAAGGCACAAAAAACTCCAAATCCAAATTCCAAACAAATTCCGTAACAATTCAGTTCACCGCAAGGGCACAAAGGACGCAAAGAAAAAACTTACGAATATCCGGCTTCTTATAGTATTACTCCGTAAAAACTTCTTTTTGTAAGTTTTTACCTCCCCTTAGTCTCCTCTTTGTGAAGGAGAGAATCGGAAGGCCGTTATTGCTCTACCACCCCTCTTTCCCCTCCTTCGCAAGGAGGGGAAAGAGGGGTGGTTGTCTTTTGGTTGCGGTTTTGCTGCGATGTGCTATTTTTTACTATTCTGCAATTGCCAGTGCGGCCTGCCTTCCCATGTAACACGGTTCTCTGCCATATTAAAATATACCTTGTCAGAGAATGTCTTTGATCCCTCTTTCCGCAATTCTGCTTTTGGATTGCCTGTCATTATGGCTATATCCTGAACCAAATCCCAAATAAGAAATGAGCCGAACCCTTCACAACCATGTAAGACCTTACTAAAAAAATAGGTATTACCAGTTGCTATGATTTTACTTATTTTTTGGCTGTCATTCAGATACGCATCTATTTGATCACCATTCAACTTCTGTCCACCTCGCGTAGCCTGAACTTCTTCAAAAAAACTTACTTTTTTCAGGTCGTCATTATAGGTCATTCTCTTAGACCAATCGACTGTCACATCCGATTCTTCAACACCCTCTTCCCCTTTTTCATACAAATTTCCTTTGCCTTCACAGAGGACGCTATTTCTGTCTTCATAGAAAAGTACTTTCGGTGAAAAAATCTGCCTTCTATTTCCTTCCCGCAAGATTGCAAAGGGGTGACCCCTCAAGGTGGTAACTTTATTTTTTGCATTCCAGGTAACCTGGTCCCCAACAGCTTCATTGTATAAACTGCCTTTCTTATCTATAATATGAATTTTTTCTGTTGCCTTCATATTTTGCATACTGAAATCATTTTCATTAAATACCACATACAGGTTATCACAAGAAAGGGTAGAATTTCCCCTTCTGACTTCAATATTTTTTTCGAAGCTAGCCTCCCGCGTTCCATCCAGGAAATTCATTTTCCCTTCCCATTTCACGTTAATGTTTGTATCAGGTTTATCTGTCCTGGCTGTAGTATCTTTTTCCTTTGATTTTTCTCTGATCTTTGCCTTTAAGCTGCCGGAACTCGGGACATCTATCTTACCAGTATCTCTATAAAAGATCATCTTCAGTGCATCAATACTCAGCACATCATTAACAAATTCAGCCTTTTGGGCATCCTCCAGGATTGCACTTTGGGTGTTAACATCCCATGTTAAAAAACTTCCCTTGGCAATTTTTGTCCCCTGGGAGGCGAGTACATTTCCACTTGCAATGGCCTGCTCCGTTTTTTTTGTTTTCTGGTTAAGGAAGATGACTAGTTTATCTGAATAAACAGTCGCACTGCCTCTTTTTGTCTGTACATTATCGTTAAAGGTCATAATATTTGCATCTGCACTTCTATCAAATACCAGTTGTCCACTCGATTGGATATAGGTTTTCTCAAGAGGCATTTCTTTCGTGTCCGTTTCCTCTAAAGAAGCTGTATCATCAACATCGTCCTTGGAAAGGAAAAAGAGGTCGTTTTTGACACCATCCATTTCCATTTCAGCATTTTTTTTAATCCACATCTTTTTATTAGCAAGGTCTATCTCGCACCCTTGACCGGTAATTACTATACCCTGGCCATGTATCGTAACAAAATCATCCGTGGATACCAGTTTTTTTTCAGGCAAGTATCTCATATAGTCTGTATTGAGTTTCGTTTCGAGGTCGAAATGGATAATTACATTCTCAGAGAGATAACCCTCGTTCGTAACCCTATTCATCTCACCATTATCAGAAGTAATGAATACGGACTGCGTACCACTTTCAGTATTTGTAGTATCACGGACCTCAATTTCCGGAGTAATAATCTTATACATATCATTATCCAGAAGAATGGTATCCTTGCCACGCATGATTAAAAATTCTTCTCCTTTTTCATCATAGTTTGGAATAGAAAGATCTTGTACTGTTTGTGTTACTGTGCCCTGATTACTTTTATTATATACCGGATCATGAATAGCGGGATTTTCCTGAGCAGGATTCTCCTTCCGGCCCTTTGTATCCTTTCCTGGTTGAGATATAACAAGAGACACAATGATGGTGAGGATACAGGCAATAGGAGTACCAATAAATATATATCTTCGTTTTGTCATAAGAGTTCGAAAAAGGGTTTTTTGTTCTCAGGGATTATTATCCATATTATATAAATTTCATACAACTATTAGCACGATATTTTTCCAAAATTTCATTAGCCTTCTATAGATAACTTAAGTAGAAATGCCCAAAGTCGGTACAATCTTGTGGATTAAACCAAAATTTAGAATTGATTGATAAATTTTTGGTTGGTGTCGGCTTAGGAAAACGTGCCAACCATTTCGGTTCAATCGTGGACGATTGAACCAACCCTGAGAATACTCCTGGAGCCGGAATGACAATGCCTGTTTTCGGATAGACTCTTAAACCCCGTTTGCTATAAAACAGAGGATACTTCTGAAGTTTCAGGCGACAGATTCATAGTGTGAATATCTGTACGGCTTAAAGGCAGGCCAATATAAAAATCCGTTCCAACACCTTCTTTACTCTCTACGTAGAGAATCCCTTCGTGATCCTTTATGATTCTATACACTATCGCCAGTCCAAGTCCGGTACCTTTATCCTTATTCGTAAAGAACGGCTCAAAGATATGTGAAATATTCTCGGCAGGAATGCCTGCGCCCTTATCAGAGATTTTAATAATATAGTAGTGTTTATTATTCAATACATGAAATGAAAATGGGGCAAAGGAAAAGAAAACACAACAAGCGCTTGCCTTCGCCATTTTTCTAAATCCTAAAAGGTTATCTATCAAATCCGTATTCACTTTAATGTACCCGCCTCCTGGCGATACATCAATACTATTTTGTAGAATATTTATCAGTACCTGCTTAATCTTATCTTCATCTGCAATAAGCCGGTACCCTCTTTCTTTTACATCTGCAGTTATCTCCACACCCTTCGTTCGTGCGGTGTTTTTGAATAAATTTACTACATCCATTATTACAGAATAAGGGTCCATGTGTTGTAAGATAGGCTGAGAGGGTTTTGCCAAATTGAGCAGATCTTCAATAATTCTGTTAATCCTTTCTATTTCCTTTACAGCAACCTGCTGGAAGCCCGTGTGAAAGTCTTTATCATCCTTTTTGTATGGAAGCAGTTGAAAATAAGTGTTGATGGCCACAAGTGGATTTTTTATCTCATGGGCAATATTGGCTGCAAGGGTACCAAGATGGGCCAGGCGCTCGGAGTGCTGCTTTTCTGCCTGGAGTGATTTCAATTCTGTAAGGTCTGTCAGGATTATTAAGGAGCCAAGCCTCTTCCCGTCCTCTGTCTTGAGTTTGGTTGTTGTAACATCGCACGGAATCTTTTTCTCTCCTTCCTCAATAATAGTTTCGATATTATAATATTCTGTGTCACTTGTAAGGGTGTGCTTCAATATCTGGTACGTCTCTTTACCAAGCTTTTTCAGTATTATTTCGGTGGTATTTTCACCCTTCAGCCCAAGGATTCTTTTCGCTTCATTATTCAGAAAGGTAACTTCTCCGTTATTATCCACAACGATAACCCCATTTTTTAAGCTCTGAAGAATATTATCCCTGAAAGTTTTAGCTTCCCTCAACCCTGAATAGAGACGGGCATTGTTGGCTGCCATGGCTAACTGGCCGGAAAACGCGAGAAACATTTGAATATCTTCCTGGGTAAATATCTTTTTATTAATCTTCCTTCCCAAAAGGATTATGCCAAAGAGATCATTCTCCTGAAATACAGGGATACAACTGTCTACATCGAGAGAAGCTAATTTATCTTCTAGTAAATAATCAAATTTGCTGTGAGTAAAACGGCTCAATTGGTCACGAGAGAGAACCGTTTTATTTTGACAAAGCCATGTAACTATCGGTTCTTGTTTGGAGAAGAACAGGTTATCTCCAGGTGTAAAATTTATCGCTGCTCTCAAATTATAGTGTTGGGTAACCACATCCTTAAGAAGAATGCATATCTTCTCCATACCTATAGATTCGTTTAGATACTGGATGGCATGATGGAGAAGCCCGTCTAAATTGTGGATAGATGAGAACATCGTTGTAGAATCACTGAGAATTTTTGGGTGACTATATTTCGTACGAAATATAGTCTTTTCAATAATGTGTTGAATTGACTCCCGGGCAGATACAAACGTTATAGCCATTACTATGGTAGAAACAATAGTGGTAATTGTATTTTTATACTCTGATCCAGGGAGTATACTGCTTAAGAATAGTACAACAGCAAAATAGATTGCACTAAGAGCAATGGATAGAACGACATAGACGGTACTCCGTTTAATTATCAGACTGATATCCATAAGGTGATACTTTATGATAGTGTAAGCTACAGTTGCCGGGATAGGAATGGATACCAAGGGTACAAACCTCTCAATCTGCCATATGTCTAATATTGGCAAAAGAAAGTTTGTAATAATTGCTATAAAGAAAAACAAGAAAACTCCCAAGAACATGTATTGAATTTGCAACCTTTTGATCCCATAATAACGCAGACTTTTTTTGTAAAGACCGTATAGTGAATAAATCATGCAGGGTATAAAATAAAGCCAAAAAATATGAAATAGAGGACCGTATTTGGCACGAGGAAACTGGTTCTCAAAAGAAACCGAATCAACAATGTAGGAAGAAAGGAACGATAGAATCGTACTTACCGTGAAGAAAAAGATACTTAAGTGCTTGTCAACGGATCGCTCTACTTTATCCGGGAAAATAGAGGAAAAAAAGAAAAACGAAGAGGGTATAAAAAGAGCTGCACAATAGACCAGCTTCAATCTGTAGGCAGCCGATGTAGGATCTGTAGTACAAACCACAAGAAAAATAAAAAATATCCATATAGACAAAACATGTGAAAAGATACAAAATCTTTTGTTAAGAATACTTACAGGCTCTCTTAAAAACACAAAGATTCCGAGTCCGGCAATTAACAGGCATATCAGAATATATACTATTTGAGTTGCAAGCACAATTTACCTTCTTATGGATAATTTCTTAATATAAGAACAGCATGTGTTCCCCCTACACTATGACTATTTATAAGCGCTGTATCCATGGAAAATCGCCTTGCATGGTTCGGAACATAGTCAAGATCACATTGAGGATCGGGTACAGCCAAATTCATCGTAGGAGGGATGATCCCATTTTTTAGACTAAGGGACGTTGCCACTACTTGAAAACCACCTCCTGCAGCAAATGATTGGCCTGTCATAGATTTGACAGAACTTACGGGGATCTTATATGCACGGCTACCAAAGAATGTTTTAAATGCATTCGTTTCTGCCACATCATAGCTAGGAATAGCATTTCCGTGAGCACAGATATAATCTATCTCTTCCTTTCTCATTTTGCTATTGATTAGCGCCTGTTCTAATCCAATAACTAATCCTGTTCCACTTATATCATTTTGAAAAATATCTTGTGCATCACATGAAGTGGCATAAGATACAATTTCAGCATAAACATCTGCCCCTCTTTGTAAGGCATGATTCAATTCTTCAAGTACTATTGATGCTGCACCTTCACTCAGTACCATACCATCGCGATTTTTATCGTAAGGTCTAGATGCTTTCTCAGGTTCATCGTTTCTCTGTGAAAGAATCCCCAAGGCACATAATGCAGACATAATAAAGGGAAAAATAGGTGTGTCCGCACTCCCCACAATTGCTACATCTACATCTCCTTGTTTTATCATCCTATAACCCCAATTTACAACTTCGAGCCCGGTTGAACATCCCGATGATAGCGTGGAATTAGGCCCGTTAATTTTTAGTTCCGAACAAATATAGCCTGTTGTTGCATGCGGTGTAAGTTCTGGAGCAGTAATACGGCTTACTGCCTGAGGTCCTGAATTGAAATATTTTCCGTACTGTACTTCATATAAATCATTATCGGCCCCTAATGTAGTTCCAAAACACACGCCGCACCTATCTCTATTTTCCCTACTCAGATCAATATTAGAATCTGCAACCGCCATCTTTGATGCTGCAATACCAAAGGGGGTAAATCTTGCACTTCTTTTTACTATTTTCGGGTCAACATAATCACAAGGATCAAAGTCTCTTATCTCTCCCGCAATTCTTGTGCTAAGAGCAGATGGATCAAAGGATGTGATCCTCGATATGCCTGAACGTCCATTAATCAACGCATCCCAGTACGCATCTTTTCCAATACCATTGGGTGCTAAGATTCCCAAACCAGTAATGACAACACGCCTTGTTACCATAGGATCTTTCCTTCCTTAAAGAGTATCTTTATTTATTGAAGGAAAATTTCTCTCTGCTATCCTTCTGCTATAGTCATTTATCCTTTGATAAACATCCCGAAGAAAGCTGTAGTCCGTAGTTAGTAAGGCTAAATCGCTTCTCATTTTAAACTCTTCCAATCCTTCTTGGCCTAAAAACCCGGCACTTCTTGCCGCAAGGCAGTGCTCATCTGAAACATTTACGGTATAACCCATTTCTCTAACTTTTCTCTCCATCAGACCGGCCATCTTTAACATATCCAAGTACTGCATCCCCTGTAAGGAAATATTTAGTTCAGGCCATGTACTTGGGTCCTTCGTAAGCTCATACTCATAGCGCAAAAATGTTTGGACATAATCACCAGGTAAGTCGAAACCATATCGATAAGGTTCTAATTGCCAGGATGTAGCAGGCAACGGTGTACCCGGAGTTATAAGAACAGAATCAGGCTTATAGTTTTCACCTTTTAGTCCCTGAAGGAAACATAAATTCTCTTCCAAGACTTGCTCATACGTTATGCCACTACCGTGAGGCAGCGGGCAAGGATAAATAAAACTTACACCCACATCAAGATGTTTCTTTTGATTGTAAGATGCCTGCTTCATGGCCTTAATCGTAAAATACATATCCTCCATGCAATTACCTTTATGGATAACCTTTGAGAGTATCTCGTCATTAGCAACTTCAACACCCATGAAAACAGCCTTGAGTCCAGAACGTATTATTGACTCGTAAACCTTAACCAACTCATCCATCCGCTCTTTTGCCCTGTTCTCTGCCCGGATAAACATTGAATATTCAATAATCAAACCCTCCTTTAATAATGCTTCGGCAATGCGCCTGCCCAGAGAAACAGGTGTTACGGAACCTGCAAATCTAAAGAGCCCGATACCCGTCTCATAAATTGTTTTCTTTATTTCATTGAGGGTTATATCAACATCTCGCGCTTGATATTTTCCCGTAATGTTTGGATGCGTACAAAAATTACACTTCCCGTAGTAACATCCCGAAGACTCGTTTATAACCGCTATGTTTACCTTCCCGTCATCCTTCTCATATAAGGGAAAAAGTTTTGAGTTTAACGGAACTCTTTGAATAGACGTCTCTTTCACTTTGCCACTACCATCCCTATATATCAAATTAAAGATCTCACCGGCTTCGGCAAGGGCAGTAATTCTTTTTATTACCTCAGGTTTTGCATATCCTTTAGAATACGACTCCCTTACTATGTTCATGATCTTTGCCAAGGTTATCTCACCCTCAACATCTATACAAAAATCAAATGGGCTTTTCTCCAATGCATGTACCTTGAATTGGTTAACCTGCGGTCCACCGGCAATCACTAAAGTATTCGGGCTTGTTTTCTGAACTTTCCCGGCAAGCTTCTCTGCGTATGAAAACCTGTGGCCAAGCCATGTCTTGATTCCAAGCACTTTTACCTGATTTTCACATATTTTTTGAACCAGATCATCAATATACTTTTCCATTCTCCCTTTTAAAATCTCTGTGAGATTATCTTGAAGCGCATCCCATTCCATCCTCAAAGAGGATGGAGCATCTCCTTTTCTTTCACGAAAAATTTGCTCAGAGAGTTCTGATAATCTTGGTGTGAGATTATTTCTTGTAAATGATGTGTAAAATTCGATTCTTGCAGGATCTTCGATGGTAATGTTAAATCCAGCTTCTTTACATGTCCTGGCCAATGTTCCAATACCATTTTCTTTAAAACAATCACTAACGGAATAGGCCTTTCCCATAAACGAATTCCAGAGCATAAGATCTATGCCATACAAATTATTCATAGAAAACTCCGCAAAAATCAAAGTTACACAAAAGGCATCTCCTTTTAGTTTTTTCTAACCCAAGTTCCCATCATATGTTTCCTAGCCCGGCAAAGCTGCAACTCAAATCCTTAATTCGAGTAATGGGGTATTGTTGTGAAAGAAACGCCAATATTCTGTCACTAAACAGATTTCTTATCAATTTTTTGTTTTACCAGATTAGCCATCCCTTGTATGGTTAAATTCCTACTTGCTTCTTCATTAGAAATCTCTACATTAAACTCCGTTTCAATACTATATAATAAATTTATCATCTCGGCAGATTCTATACCGATATCATCAACGATATGTGAACTGATGGTAATATCCTCAGCATCCATCCTGAGTTCTCTTGATATGATTTTTTTAAGCCTTTCTACAATCAAATCTTCTGTAAGATTTTGCATTACCCGCCCTCCTAATTTACGTTATCAGATAGTTTAAAAAACTTTCTTAATCACGATAGTTGAATTATTGCCACCAAAACCAAAAGAGTTTGACATGGCAGCATTGATTTCCTTCTTTCTGGCTTTATTGGGTACATAGTCCAAATCGCATTCAGTATCTGCATTTTCTAAATTAATCGTAGGAGGGATTATGCTATTTTCCATAGCCAAGATACATGTTATAAGTTCTACTGCACCGGCAGCACCTATCAAATGTCCTGTCATTGACTTTGTTGAGCTTATCGGTATTTTATATGCATTGTCTCCAAAAACCGTTTTTATTGCTTTTGTCTCTCCACTATCATTTGCCAATGTTGATGTCCCATGTGCATTAATATAATCAATATCTTGAATATCCAGGTCGGCGTCTCCTATTGCCAAACGCATTGACTTGCATATCTGTATCCTGTCCTTTGAAGGCATGGTCATATGAAAGGCGTCACTGGTAGCTCCATAACCAGCTATCTCAGCATAGATATGCACACCTCTTTTTCTGGCATTTTCTTCCCTTTCTAGAATCAAAATGCCGGCACCCTCTCCCATTACAAATCCGTCCCTTTCCCTGTCAAAAGGCCTGCTCGCCTTTTCAGGCTGGTCATTTCTTTTTGACATAATTCTCAAGGAACAGAAAGCCGCAAGATTAAGCGGAAAAATGGGTGCCTCAACCCCGCCGGTTAAAACAAAATCAGCTTGGCCCGATTTGATTATATTTCTGGCAATTCCAATAGCTTGATTACCACTTGAACATGCCGTTGCACCAACTAAACTTTGACCTGGAAGATTGAAAAAACCCGAGATTACATTTGAGGCATTTCTATTATCTTTAGGAGGCTTAGTCCGTAGGGTATAATTGTTTTTCTCTATTGCGGTTTTTTCATCATAATATAATAAAGTTTCAATTCCTACCCCAATCAATACTCCAACCCTGTTTCTATCTATCCGAGAAAAATCCAGACCAGCATCCTTTACTGCCATTTGAGCCGCTGCCAGGCCAAATTGTGAACACCTGCTCAAATTATTCGCCAACTCCTCGTGCATGTATTCTCCAGGGTTAAAATCCTTTACTTCTCCGGCAATTTTCGTAGGATAAGCTTCTGTATCAAACCTTGAGATACTTGATATCCCCGATTTGCCACTCATGGAAGACTTCCAGAATGAATCTACTCCAATTCCAATTGGCGTAATAACTCCTATTCCGGTTACTACAACCCTATTCTTTTCCATTCGGTCGTTCATTTTAGATGAAACCCTCATTTGTTTATTCGTTAATTCCACCATATCGCATACAATGAACAAAAGGAAAGTATATTTTTTAGCACCGCGTATATACTTTTTCGTGAATAGTCACTATTCCACCACTACTGTCAAAAACGTTGAAAAACGAATGATACATTATTACCGGCATAATCGAAGTTATTTGAAAGCACGATATTAATGGGTCGGAAATCAGACCTTTTAAGAATGGAAATTGATGTGCACTTTGGATCGATATTCTCAAGGTTGTTTGTTTGGGGTAAAATATGTTTTCTCAGGGATAACAATGAGAAAATTATGTTAATCGGACCGGAAGCACCTATAGAGAATCCCAAACTACCTTTTGTTGAACTTACAGGGGTTTTCCGGTCATTATCACCTAAAATGGATTTTATTGCTTCTGCTTCCTCTACGTCTTCCCTTATCCCGGATATGCCACTCGCATGAACATAATCAACACTTACAGGATCAAGAGATGCAGAGGACAACGCCTGTTTTATACAAGAAACCTTAGAATAGAAATTTGTATTTTTCTGGTTTTCAGAATTGTTATGACAATAAGAGGTTCCAAATCCAATGATCTCGCCATAAATACTGGCACCCCTTTTTTCTGCGCTCTGAAGTGTTTCCAGGACAACGATACCAGCCCCTTCACTCAGGATAAAGCCTTTTCTTGCAATATCAAAAGGACAGCTAGCCCGATTTGCATCAGCACTATTTGGTTGAAATAAACCTTTAGGTCCTAATTCCTCAAAAACTCTTGGTAACAATGGTGCCTCAGTTCCACCCGCAACTATTGCATCGATATTATGGCGTTGCAGTGTATTAAATGCCTGAATGATACTGTAATCCCCTGAACACCCACCACATGAAAATCCAACGTTAGGACCTTTAAGGTTTAATTCTATTGCAACCTCACCTGACGGAGCATTTGCAAGATTATTTTGCATTAAGAGCGGATGAACCCTTCTCGGACCTTCAAGGTAAAGCACCTGAAGTTGTTTTTCGATACTATAGAGTCCACTATAAGCACTGCCAATGAAAACACCAATTTTTTCCCTATCAAACTCTTCACCAATTTTTGCATCAGCTAATGCCATCTTCGCGGCAGCCAGGGCAAAACTCGCAAAACGATCGACTTTATCTTTTTTCGTTTCAGGAACGTATGTTTCGAGTTCCGGGCCGGATACTCTGCCAGCATATGTTCTTATATTAGCACCTTCTATCTCAAATTCCTTTATTCCCGATATACCAGACAGATATCTTTCCCAGTTTTCATGTATACCAACACCCAGCGGACTAACAATACCAACGCCAGTAACTACTATTCGCTTTTTCATGAGTCAGCCACTTTATTTCTCTTGCAAATTGTTCAAAATAAGACTTAAGAGTTTCTATCTAAATGTAGTCTTTAAGAAAATCTGAAATAGGTAAAAAGACATAAACCTTACTACCTTTTCCCTCCTTAGAAGAGATATAGATAAATCCTTCATGTTCTTCAATTATTCTCTTGGATATTGAAAGTCCAAGTCCGATATTATGCGGCTTTGTTGTAAAGAAAGGAAGGAAGATGTTTTTGAGTTCATCCCGGGGAATACCGGCGCCCGTATCCTGGATTATTACTTCAACGTACTTCAATGGTAACCCTTTCAACGCACTAGTACCATTGTATCTGCTATGAGACCCGCCATTATTGAGAAAACTATGTGATCCGGCAAGCCTCTTCTCATCCAGTAAGACATGTGAAATCTCAGCAGTCAATGTCCCGCCATCGGGCATAGCCTCTACTGCATTAAGCACCAGGTTTGCCAATACCTCTTCCAATTTTTCACAATCCCCTTGTATGGCTGCGGTTTCTTCCGCATACTTTTTCAGTAACTTGATATTGGATTCTGCCATCCTATCCCTATAGGAGTCCAGCACCTGATCTAAGAGAAGCCTGATATCTGCTTTTCTTCTCATAAGATCTCTATTTTCTCCCAAAGTTGTCAGCTTTTTTGTCATAAGGTCGAGATTACTTACCTCTCTCCGCGCCACATGAGAAAATTGTTCCATAAACTCTTTATCTTCTATTTTTTCAGGGAACAAATCCATAAAGGTCTTAACAGCAACCAGGTGGTTTTTAACGTAATGGGCCATATTATTACTCAGCATGCTGAAGAACGCCTTTTTCTCGAGATCTTTTACCTTTAACTCCAGTTTCTTAATCTCGTTTAAATCGGATAATACCATAATCGCGCCAAGTTCCCTGTCGGCATCTACCAGCAAGGATGTACTAACAGCATACGTAGAATGGGTTACCGGATCACGAATCTCGCTCATCCTATAAGTTTTTTTATCTTTCAAGGTCCTCAAAATAACATCGGCAAAAACAGAACCGATATGTTTGACATCCTTCCCCAGCACTTCATGCGAGGGAATATGTAACATTTTTGAGGCGCTTTGATTAAAAGTATTAACCTTACCGTCACTATTTATAGCAATCACACCACAGGGAATATTTTCTAAGACGTTCTCATTATGAACCTTCCTGACATTTATTTCCTGGTAAAGAAATGCGTTCTCCACCGCCATACCTATATATCCTGCCAGCATAGATAACAATTCAATATCTTCATCAAAATAGGCCTTTCCCGTAATCTTGTTTCCTAAGGCAATCACACTAATAATGTTCCCCTTAGCGAAGATCGGTATACACAGTTGTGCCTGCAAAAGGTTCATCTCTCTCTGTATCCTGATAGCCTCACGCCCGGTTAATCTTTCCGAAGCGATTTCTCTATCGATAACGTCCTTACTTAATATCTGATGGTTCCTGGTTAGCCATGACATAATACCATGCTCGTTTAAGAAGCAAATATCCCGAAATGCCCTTTCGTCTAAGCCAAGACAGCGATAAGGTCTGCTTATCCCTTCCTCCCTGTTTATCAATATGAACACTACCCTTCCAACCCTAAATATCTCAGCCAATGCCTCAACAGTAAGATCAACAAGCTTCTCAAGATTATATACATGTGTTAACGCCTTCGAGAATTTCTGAAACACTTCCTTGTAGGTAAGGCGGATATCACCAGACCTCATTTGTTTATGAGAGGTCAATTCATCCGATAATCCATTCTCTTTACTCATCGGCTTTAAATTTTTTACCTGCAATTGAGTAAAATTCAACACTCGTTTTAATTCCTGCCTTTCTAAAGCCCTTTCTAAAGCCTGTTGTATCATCTCCTTTTTCAGAGGTTTTTCAAGAAGTTCATAAGGTCTTACTCTTAAGGCTTCTTCAGATAATACTGGCTGGGCTGCAGGAACTATTGCAATAATCGTTGGATCAATTTCTATTTGCCGAAGATTCTCGATGAGTTTATTAGCCCCGTCGTCACGTAAAATAACATCCAGGAAAGCCACATCAATGTCTTTTCTAAGGAATATCTGTAATGCTTCTTCGGATGTTTTTGCGGTGTGAATTATACAGTCTCTGTTAAGAGACCTTTTGAGGAAGTTGTGAATGGAATTATCATTTGAGATCACCAGAAATGAATGCATTGGCAGACCCCCCCCTCTTCCCAATTACCTGTAAAAGTATTTGTACTTATTACAATAGGCAGATGAAATGAATGATGTCTGAGTAAAAAATGGTATAGATTTATAGAGTATGATACCCAGAATGTCCACCATTGTCAATAACGAGTGTTTTATATAAGTTAAATAACCTCAAAATAAAATATCATAGAGCATTGCAAAACTTCCCGAAAAACAGAGAGCTTCTAAAGCCTACAACAGTGACATTCTGTTTTTATAAGACTATAGTTTACTGAAAAATTAAATTTTTATTGTTTTTATCGTCAAAATATATTACTTTTTTAGGGCTTTTCCAAATAATTTTTTCACCTTTTATCAGGTAGAATAAAATCATTGTATGAGATTGGCATTAAAAATCTGAATTCATAATTGGAGGAACTACTATATATGGAACAAAAAATTACATCATCAAACATATTAGTAGTGGATGATGATCTCGGCGTAAGAGAATCATTAAAAATGATCCTAAAAGACAGGTATTTTATTTCTACTGCATCAAATGTTGATGAAGCCGCCAATGCCTTGAAAGAAATTAGCCCATTAACAATCTTCCTGGATATAAGAATGCCCAAATCGAATGGGCTTGATTTTCTTAAAAGGATGCAATCTACTAACCCTTCGATTCCAATAATTATCATTACGGCATTTCCTTCTTCACAAACTGCAATAACGGCATTGAGAAATGGTGCCTTTGATTATATCGTGAAACCCTTTGAGCCATCAGAAATACTTGAAACAGTAGAAAGGGCTTCGCAGCATTATGCTGAATTATCGGAAAAAGACCGGCTTATCTATAACCTGAGAAAGGCCGTTCACAAAAATTTCTTTTCAACGACAGAAGCACTCTTGCTCGCAATAGATGCAAAAGACTCATACACTGCAGGTCATTCGAAAAGGGTATCTCAACTGTTTTCCTTTGTTGCAAAAGACCTCGGCATGAGCCAATCGAAAATTGAAGTCTTTCAATATGGAGCATTTCTCCATGATATCGGGAAAATAGGTATCAGCGATAATGTACTAACAAAGCCAGGTATCCTTACCGACGAAGAATTCCTTTTTATAAAGCGCCATCCTGAAATTGGCTATAAAATTCTTGAACCTATCAATTTTTTAAAAGAATGTTTATTAATCGTTCGTCATCACCATGAATGGTATAACGGTACTGGTTATCCAGATGGACTCAAAGGAACAGAAATTCCTCACGAGGCTACTATCCTTTCTATCGTAGACGCCTACGATGCGTTAACCACTGATAGGCATTATCGCAAAAAATATACCCACCCAAATGCACTTGCGATTATTACAGAAAGAATACATACTCAATTTACACCAACCTTGACGGAGAAGGTTCTTACTTCCATTAACACATATCATAGAATTAATACGAGTGATGAACCATTTGAAGAGTTTTCAAAATGAAAATGATTTGTGCAGTTAAGTATCTCAACATAAATATTTGTATCTTTATTTTCCCAAAGATGGTTCAATCTTGCAGATTGAACTATCCCTGAGAATGCTCCTGATAAGGGTACAAAAATTATGTTCAGGTACTTAAATAATATTTGTATACAGGTGCTTACGATAAAACGACCGCTCGTATTTTGTATTTTTACTCTTACTCTCCTTTCATCCTTTTTTGAAAGAGCAAATGTATTTGCACAAATAGCATCAGGATTGCATAACCCCGCCCTGGGGGCTTCAGCGCTCGCTCAAGGAAACGCCTTTGCAGCCCGTGCGAATGATACATCTGCCATAGCATTTAACCCGGCCGGACTTATGCAACTTGAGAGACCGGAGATCTCCTCAGGTGCCAGCGTCCTCTTCTCATCAGTAGAATATCACAATACCAATATTGATGAAGAAATGGAGGCAATAAATGTTGTTCCGAATATGTATTTTGCAAGTCCAATTATTGAAAACAAACTATCTGCAGGTATCGGAATAATCGCCCCTTATGGCCTCGATGGTGAATGGGATGATGACGGATTCTCCAGATTTGTAGTTACAGATTTTAGTTTAAGAATTATTAATATAAATCCAACTCTAGCCTTCAAACCATTTTCTTTCCTCTCTTTCGGTGCAGGGTTTAACTATTATTATGCAGATGTTGAACTAGGAAAACATATGAATACAGGTTTAGTTAATTCAGTCTTAACCGGTTCCATCCTGGATAATAGCACTCCTGAGGGAATCCAGGACCTTGATATGCATGGAGATGCTTTTGGATATAATGCTGGTATGCTCTGTAATATTACTCCACGTCATAGTATTGGGGTTTCATTTCGAAGCAAGGCAGATATAGATTTTGAAGGTAAGTTGAGACTCTCCAACCTGAGCGGCGCAGCCGCATCGTTATTTGGTTCCCATACCTTTGTTTCAAAAACTTCCACAACTGTTACAATACCGGAAATGCTCTCATTTGGTTATGCATATAAACACGGAAGTCTCTGGAGTATAGAAGCAGATGTTCAGTGGACAAACTGGTCCCGGTTCGATATCCTCAAATCCCATTTCAGACCAACAAATCCCTTGTTAGAGGCAAATAAGGAGGATATTCGAAAATGGCATAACACCCTGGGGTTTGCTCTTGGTGGTGAATATAAGTTCAATGAAGCTATAAAAATACGAGGTGGCTATGCCTTTCATGAGTCTCCGGTTCCAGGCGAAACCTTTGAACCCTCGGTCCCTCAAAGTAGCAGGCATGCGTTATTTACAGGATTCGGATATAGTTGGGGAAAAAATTTAAACAAATGGATAGATTTTGCTTATGGAATTGTATTCTACGAAAACAGAAAAATAGATAATTCTGTAGGGGATTCCGTACAAGGTCCTATTGATGGACATTACGACCTTATTACACATATCGCAGCTATAAATTTTAATTACAGGTTTTAATATTAAAGAAAAATTTACTCAATATCGTACGGTCACTTTGCATAGGTAAAAACACTTATGATAGAGATAAAACGAATTCACCTATTTGAGTTAGAAGATTTAAAATGGTTTCCGGCAGTATTTCGTAATCTATTAACTGATGCTCTGCAATTTAACATAACAGCATTCCAAATTTATACACCAGTTATTTCACTTCTTAAAAAACTCATACACCATATGAATACAACGCAAATCATTGATTTGTGTTCCGGTTCTTCGGGACCGTGGATAAAACTACAAACCCAATTAGCATACGAAAAGCATCCAGTATCTGTCACACTAACTGATAAATATCCAAATATTAAAGCATTTAAAAGGACTGCAGAACTATCCAAAAATCAAATACAGTATATTGAAAAGTCAGTTGAAGCAACGAATGTACCAGCACACTTAACGGGAATTAGAACCATTTTTACCGGTTTTCATCATTTCAAACCAAATCTTGCAAGGGCTATATTACAAAATGCGGTTGATCAGGAAGCAGCTATTGGCATTTTTGAATTCACAGGGAAGCGCTTGCAAAATTTGCTCCTCACTCCCGTTATTACGCCATTGACTATTTTCT
The DNA here is from genome assembly GCA_039794405.1 of Candidatus Jinrextremum sp. Classification (GTDB taxonomy): domain Bacteria; phylum Planctomycetota; class Brocadiia; order Brocadiales; family Brocadiaceae; genus JBDIVL01. The sequence continues at coordinate 68,467 of JBDIVL010000002.1, forward strand.
TAACAACACCATTCATAAAGCCAATCACCTTTACCAGAATCTTTTGGACATATATGATTCCAATTATCCCTCTAGCTACTACATGGGATAGTATCGTTTCTTACTTAAGAACGTACTCACCCCAAGAGCTTAAGAAACTAGTTAGTTCTCTCAATAGTAAAGGCTATGTATGGGAAATAGGAGAGGCTGCTTCTTCTAAAGGAAAAATTATCACCATCACCTATCTGCTTGGATATCCCGAACATCCAAAGTAGCACTCATGAACTGAGCTAAAGTATCCAGTGGATGAACTCAAGCCATGGGGAGAAATAACCCAGAGACCGGAAAGGGTAAACGTTCACCTTTGAGCTAAAGGCAGCCGAGCTGGTTAACCGTCCGTAGTTAAACCGAAAGTTTGGTACGCATCATAAGCTTGAGCTTGACATCGATTCAGAAATTACAGACCAACTTCAAACGTGTTGCTCAAGACCCAGAATTGAACCAACCTTGAGGATCTGTCCGAAAACAGGAATTGTCATTCCAAATGAAGGAGAATAAGGTAAAGAAATGATTGGTATTTAAAAGATTATTAAAAAAAACGGACACTTCGGCAACTCTTTTCGGTCCATGGAGAGACACACAGCAGTTATGTAGGATATTGTCCACCGAAAATAAGCAACATGGACGAATGAACGATATTTTCGTGGGCAATACCCACCCAACTAGATTAGCTTGATTTTATTAAATAGCCACCTTTGCTCTACTTTTCTTTTGAGTTTCAGGCTTAAGACCTATCTCTTCATCGGTAAGATAACAAGCAGGGTCATGCTCCCACATGTCGCCATAGTATGCTTCTGCCCTTGCCCTGAAATTTCCACTGCATATATTAAGCCATCTGCACTTCGAACAGCGCCCTTTGATATATGGGTTTTTGTTCTTCAATCTGGCCATTAACTCGTTAGAAGTGTCCTCCCAAATCTCGCTAAACTTCCTCCTCCTTATATTTCCGAAGGAATATTGCCTCCAGAACTGATCTGCATGTACCTCACCATCCCAACTTATACAAGCAAGCCCTTTGCCAGAGCTGTTTCCTTCATTCCACTGGAGAAGTTCAAGTACATCTTTCGCCCTTTTGGGATCTTCCTTCAAGAGACGTAGATATACGTATGGCCCGTCGGCATGATTATCTACTGTGAGTACCTCTATTTTTCTTCCCCTGTCATGTGCTTCCCTCGTCTTATCCATTATAAGATCCACAACTTCCCGGGTTTCCTTATGAGAAAGATCTTCATCTATTAAATTAGAACCCCTGCCTGAGTAGACCAGGTGATAGAAACAGACCCTTGGGATACCCTCTTCCTCAATAAGCTGGAAAATACCAGGGATATCGTGAGCATTCCTTTTATTGATGGTAAAACGCAGGCCTACCTTGATTCCTACAGACATACAATTTCGTATACCCTCTAAGGCTGCTTGAAACGCACCAGGAATGCCACGGAAACGATCGTTTGTCTCTTTAAGGCCATCAAGACTTATTCCTACATAGGAAAGTCCGAATTTTTTTAATTCATTCGCCTTTTCCCTTGTAATGAGTGTGCCATTCGTACTAATAACAGCCCGCAAACCCTTCTCTTTAGCATAACCAATGAGTTCAAGAAGATCAGATCTCATAAGAGGCTCTCCACCTGAAAAAAGAATTACAGGAGCCCCATAATTTGAAAGGTCGTCCAACATAGCTTTTGCCTCTTGTGTGGATAATTCATTCGGATATTCAATATCCTTTGATTGAGAATAGCAATGGATGCATTTTAAATTACAACGTTGCCCTACATTCCACACTACAACAGGTTTTTTATCCTGAGAAAATTGTAATAAATGTGATGGTAGCTTCTTAGATTCTCTACCATATCGCAATGCATCAGAGGGTTCTACCGTACCACAATATAACTTTGATATACCAATCATGTTACTACATCTCCTGCAAAGGTGTGGTTAACAAACCACATGTTATGTCTATAAGCATCATAGACTTTTTCCTATTTACCATATTAAGAATTGTAACGAAAAACAATTATTAAGTAAAAAAGATTTTGCTATTATAGCATCCAACAGATGAAATAGAACATCACATAATAAAACAAAATGAACCACAATTTGATTAAACCATCACGGACAAACGAGTTTGTCCGTGCCACCCTATCTAAAATACTGTTCGGTTTCATCCCTTGAGTACTATAGTTTACTCACCTAGTGCATAAATCTTCCAGTCCACACAACCGATATAGAGCGTACTTTTTGCATCAATCGCTGGTGAAGAGAGTAAAGGCTCACCAATCATTGCATTCCATTTAAGGGACCCATCGTTATGAATAGCATATACCTTACCATCCCATGAACCAATGTAGATAACACCATTTGCGTCAATTACCGGTGATGCTGTAATTGAATTTCCGGTTTTAAATTTCCATTTTAAGGTACCATCTTTTTTTATCGCACAAAGAAAACCATCCTGTGTCCCAATATAGATTGTTTGATCAGTATCAACAGCCGGGGAAGAGTGTGTCCGGCTACCCAAGTCAAACCCCCATTTTAATGTCCCATCAAGATTAACGGCATATAATTTCCCATTCATATCGGCAATATAAACCGTACCATCGCCAACGGCAGGAGAGGCATCCAGCTTGCCTTCTGTTTCAAGACGCCATTTTAAACTTCCGTCCGGATTCAAGGCATACAAATGTTTATCCCAGGAGCCGACATAAATGGTATTATCCGGCCCTATAGCAGGCGAAGAGGTCATAATCGGTGCTCCGGTATCATAACTCCATGAAAGCCTTCCGTTATTACCGATGGCATAGAGTTTCCCATCGTAAGAACTAACATATACATTACCTTTTTCATCAATTACTGGTGAAGAATGAATAGCCCCCTTGGTCTGAAACTTCCACTTTAACCTTCCATTTGGTTCAACGGCGTGAAACCTTCCATCAACCGAGCCGAAATAGATAACACCATCCTTTCCAATTGCCGGAGAGGTAAATATTTCATCAGTAGCCTTAAACGCCCACATCACCTTGCCTTTTGGCGTTATTGCCAGTAAGCTCCGGTCCGTACTACCTACAAAAATATTACCTTCCGCATTTATAGCAGGAGATGACCATATTTCCCCGGCGCTGGAAATACCCCACTTTACATTACTAAGAGACGGACCTGCAAAAGGTACCTTACCGGTCCTTTGTAAATTGTACCTGTACATGGGGAAATTACCTGCTGCCTCCTGAGTATAGCCGGCAGAAGTAAATACGCTATAAATAACAGATATGATCATAAGCAAATAAAAAAAGATGGTAACATTCGTTGTGAAAACACTTTTTATCCTCATTCTTTACTCCTTAACATAGCATTAGAGATCAGGGATTGTTAATTCTTGCCCTATTTTCAAAGAATTTTGGTTCTTTAGAATTTTCCTGTTCTTATCTAATATCTTATTCCATTTTGCACTGTCATTATAATATTTTAAAGCTATTTTAGACAGCGTATCACCCTGCTGCACTACGTGTCTTTTTATATTTGGTGCTGTGTCTTCTACTTCAGTAACATGGGAAAGCGTAGGGGTAATCATCCCTGTTTTTGCACCTTGCGATGCGGCCACTTCTTCAGCTAAAACAGGTATGATAAGGTCGGTACCTATTGTAAGGCTGTTACGGTCTTGAATTTTATCTTTATTTGCATTAAATATAAGTATCCACTTCGAGCCATCTCCATAATATTTTTTTGCAATTTTATGAAGGTCGTCTCTGTATTGGACCTTATATATCTGGAATTCCGAACTGTATTTTCCCGAATTACCGGTAGAGATGCTCTTCCAATCTTCGCTATCTGATGCTGCTGGCGTTTTTTGATCAGCCACCGTTATGTCTTTTGCCTTTTTCCACTCTCCCTCAATTACATTATCCGCTGCCACGGTTAATTGTACCGCGGTTTTATCTTTTATCGTAGCAGTCTGTTCTTTTTTTTCTGTATTTTGTACAATTGAAGTTACTTCTTTAAAAGGCCTTTCGGATTGGGATTCACCAGGAGGTGCCTGTGGTAATGTATTCATATCCAGGACACCTACTTGCGCATAATCATCTTCAATTTCAGGGATAGGAATATTAGGTTCCTTAACAGCGGTTCTTGTGCTTAAGAAGACACCAACAATTGCCAGAATAATCACCCCTAAAATTACACCAACTTGTACGTCTCTTTTCATAGTTTTATCCCTTTCGAAGGCTTTTTATTTATTAGGAATGACAGACTCAACTTACATGATTTCTTCCCTGAACATTTTCAATGCATCTACTACTGCACGATAGTATCTCTCGTCTTAATTCTTAAGTACCTGAACATACGTTTTTGTATCTCTTTGGCGTCTTGTCAGGGTTGGTCCAATCATCCACGATTAAACCGAAACGTTTGGCACGTTTGCCAATGCCTGGCACCGATCAGAAACCGTACATTAATTCCAAACACATAGTTCAATCTGTAAGATTGAACCAGCCCTGATTCTGTTCCGTGTCTTCTTATTTCCATATTCCGTGATTACTCTTCCGGCCGGTCGGGTTAGGATTATACTTACTCCTGTTTCCTCCCAGACGGAAGCAGATTACTGGTTCACGGAACCACTGCTAAACCTTTACACCTTTCTGGCTGGTTACGGTCTCCTTTCCTTGAGCTGAATAACTTTTTCGTGGAAGCGCCTGACTTCCAGAGGAAAGCCTTCTCCACCTCAGGAGCATAGGACATGCGATGAAAATGGTAGAATACGTACCTACAAGAATCCCTACCAGCATAACAAATGCAAATCCGTGAATCTCTGCTCCACCCACAAAAAACAAAGCACAAAGGACACCAATGGTTGTGATACCTGTCAAGAGAGTACGACTCAGGGTTTGGTTGATACTTTCGTTCACCAGTTCCGGAGTTAATATCTTGCCCCGGCCACTCATATTCTCTCTAATCCTGTCAAATACGACAATGGTATCGTTAAGAGAGTAACCCACCACGGTGAGAAATGCCGCTACCATAGCACTATCCATTTTCATATTTCCAAAGAAATAGTCTGCTACTGCAACAGCACCCAGAGTGATCAGAATATCATGAATAACAGCAACAATTGCCGAGGCGCCAAATTGGAAGTTTCCAAAACGGAACCAAACATAGAATATCGTCGCGATACATGAGAAAATGACACCTAAGATGGCCCGGCTTTTTATTTCACTCGCAACCGTTGAACCAATACTTACAATTCTTTTAAATGGGCTAACTATTTCAAATGCACCTTTCACCGTTTGCTCAAGGCCTTTTATATCCTGTTGAGCATTGAGAGTAATGTTGACTGTTTGGTATTCCAATCCCGCTTTAAGATCTTGTTCGAGCACATTGGGATATCCAGCAGAAGCCAGAGCTTCTTCAATAATCTCCTTTTTCAAAGGCTTTGACAATGTCATCCGGAATTGCACCTGGTCCGAAACATTTTTACTTTCTTGGTTCAACTGGGAACCAGCATCAGCCAGTTGAGCATCAAGACTCTCGGCGCCGCCGGAAACATCCCGCACCAATTCAAGCGAGACATTGATTTTCTCTTTGTATAAATTATCTTTAAATTTTTCTGTAATATCCTCTTTAATCTTTTCCTGGACCTTCCCTGCGCTTAAAGATTGAATGTGAATAGTAAACAATTCTGATGGGGCATTTAATGCAGACACACTTTTAACGGCATCCCTTACAGACCTTACTCCTTTCAGTATGGCTACAAATTCTTCTTTCGTCACACGCTCTTTCAGTTCTATTTTAACAGCATTACTATCAGCAAGAGAAATACCCGGAATAGAAATCATTTGTTTCACAGTCTGTTTTATATTCTGCAAACCCGTTCTTGGTCCTTCGATTTTTAATTTCCGGACACGTGCGGTCTCTGATTCCTTTGACTGTGGGGTTACCGAAACATTGTTAAACCCCTGCTTTATCAATTCCAGTTTAAGAATGAAAGGGTCCACCGGCTCACTCACTTCTACATCCATGAAAGGCTGAGAGACTTGAGTACCTATGTCTTGCGTTTGCAGTGATTCAGTAATATCACCTAACTCCAGCTTCATATCCCGATACACAATGTTGTTCTTCAGTCCTTCAGTAAGTGAACTAATGAGTTGTTGTCGCTTTTTTTCGTCTTCCAAACCCGACAAATTTACTAAATACTCGTTCGTAGGCTGATTAACAGGTATTATCGATATCACATCCTCTTCGCTATAACCTGCATTTCTCAGGTTTCTCTGAACAACTGCCTCATCCGTTGGTTTCTGCAGCTTGAGGTTAAAGAGAGTAGGTTTCATAAAATCAATTCCAGCAAATAAACCAGCTTTATCTAGAACACCTTTTATATCCTCTGATATTTTTTCCTTTATCTTTTCCTCATCAAGTTCTTTTATCCGGATGCCGAATTCAGTTGCATTGGATACAAATTGAGTTAAATTCTCACCAGACCAAATACTTTGGACCTCAGCCTCTCCGTAGTTTATATCACCCAACGTAGCCCTTACAGACCCTGGTTGAGTCGGATTCTCCAAATGCAGATGGACAAGGGTACCACCGGTAAAATCGATATCATATTTCTTGTCTCCGCGAAGGACAAATAGCGTCAGCCCACCAATAATGCATGCGCCTGAAACAGCAACAAGGATAAAACGATAATTAATAAACCTGATACGCGGAATGCCGATCAGCTTAAGCATAGAAAAGTTTTTAATCCAATTTAAATCCAACAACAATTCATAAATAACTCTCGTTACAAAAATGGCTGTAAAGAGATTGATAATCAAACCCAGGATTAACGTCCATGCAAAACCCTTTACAGGCCCGGTCCCTACAGCGGCAAGTATTACTCCGGTAATTAAGGTCGTAACATTGGAATCAAAGATAGCTGAAAATGCCCTTTCATATCCTGCTTTAACAGCCGCACGGACAGGCTTTCCTTTGGCTCTCTCTTCACGAATTCTTTCAAAGATGAGCACATTGGCATCAATTCCCATACCGATCATAAGCACTAGACCTGCTATACCGGGAAGCGTCATAGTGGCATTGAGTAGCGCCATTGCCCCAACAACTAAAAAGACGTTTAATGCGTTTGCGCAATTGGCAACCCATCCTACCCCCATATAATAAATTCCGATGAAAAGGATAGCAAATATGCCTCCAATAGCACCGGCCAATAACCCCCTGTAAATCGAATCCCGTCCCAGACTTGGCCCAACCATGGTCTCCATTTCAAGCTCGAGATCTGCCGGAAGGCTTCCAGCACGCATAATTGCAATAAGCTCGTTGACTTCGTCTTGCGTGAAACTTCCTTCAATAATACCTTTTCCCGGAATACGGTCACGTATAACAGGTGCGGAATACAGGACACCGTCCAGGATAATTGCTAAAGGTTTACCAATATTACGTTCCGTAAGTTGTCCGAATTTAGATTTCCCTATCGCATCAAACTCAAAACCAACGACAGGCTCGATTCCCTTGCGGTCCGCATAGATCCTCGATAAATGCTCTCCGGAAATTGCTAATTTATTCTGTACAAGGTACCATTTACCCTGCTCTCCTTCTTCACCCTTTCTTTTCCGTATCCAATGTTTATAATAGCCAGGAACCTGTTTTCCCTCTGAAGCTTCTTTATATTCAGGGCTATCAGTACTTGCTCCTAACCTAAACTCAAGCTTACCGAGGCGAGTAATCCGGTTCTTCAACCCTTCTATCTCTGTTCTTGTTGCACCAGGAACCTGGATAAGTATCCGATGGCTGCCCTGTTCTTGAATCCTATATTCTATAACGCCCTGTGGATCAATCCTCTTTTTCAATACTTCAATAATTTCTTTTGTAATACCTGGATAGTCTTCACTCTCTTCAACCCTTACTTTGTAAAGTAACTCAGAACCGCCTTTGAGATCCAATCCAAGTTTAACCTTCCCTTTCGATACATACTCAACGGTCTTGTTTTGTATTTTCTGACCATCCTTGTATTCTTCATCGATAATCGTCTCACGCACAGTTGGATTTGTTATAAAAAGCCGTGTCCAGGACTTTTCCAATGGGGTACGCTCTACGACTTTGCCATCGATCTCTTTTACGCGTTCTTTCTTTATGACTTTTTCTGATGGTGGAAATAAGACCATTATGCCAATGGCAATAATTACCACAATAAGAGGAATTTTCCACCTTAAGTTTTTTGACATTTCTTTCTCCTCAACAGGCTCCCTTTCCGTTGTTTATAACTTATAGCAAATATTTTTATTAATAATCTTAGATAATAAAATCTACTTTGTTTCTTTACTTTCTTTTGTAATTTCTTTTTGCTCTTCCATATCATCATCATGAGAAACTTCAAGCACGGTAACGATTGAGCTTCTATCTACTTTAATCTTTATATCCCTGGCATCATCCACACGGAGAATAACCTCATTTTCTCTCAGAGATGTGATAGTTCCATGAATTCCACCTGCTGTTACTACCCGGTCGTTCTTTTTAATCCGGGATAAAAGATCCTTGCGTTCCCTTTCCTTTCTCTTCTGCGGCCTCAATATCAAAAAGTACATTACAACAAACATCAGGATAAAAGGAAGTAGCATTGATAACATACCACCTGGTGATGACGGCTTTCCAGTTGCTTCTAGTAAAAAAAGCATTCTATTCCTCCTAACGGTGTTAAAAAATTACCTTAAAATTATTCTGATTGTTTTAATAAAAAATTACCTTTAAAATTCTTGAATTCGCCCCTCGTAATAGAATCTCTCACCTGCTCCATAAAATTCTGGAAATAGAAGATATTGTGAAGAGACATCAAAGTTAATCCCAAGATTTCTTTTGCCATGAAGAGATGTCTTAAATAAGCTCTGGTAAAATTCTGGCAAGTATAACAGCTACACATTTCATCAAGGGGGTTTTTATCTTCTTTATATTGGCTATTCAATATTTTTACCTTACCCGTACTGGTAAAGGCACATCCGTTCCTTCCATTCCGTGTGGGAACAACACAATCAAGCATGTCAATCCCACGTTCTACGGCATTGAGGATATCAATAGGAAACCCGACACCCATCAAATATCTTGGCTTATCACCCGGTAAATAATCCACCGTATAATCGAGCACTTCATTCATTAAAAGTGTTCCCTCCCCAACACTCAGCCCCCCGATCGCATATCCCCTGAAACCCATTTCCACAAGTTTTTTCGCACATTCAATACGAAGATCCTTAAATACACTTCCCTGTACAATACCAAAGAGCGTTTGTTGCTTGTTTTCATGGGCCTGTAAACAACGTTCTGCCCAGTCAATTGTCCTTCTTACGGCCACACATGCCCTATCCTGTTCACTGGGATATGGTACGCACTCATCGAACGCCATAATAATATCTGCCCCAATGTCGTTTTGTATTTGTATCATTCTCTCAGGTGTGAGAAATAATTTAGTTCCATCGATAGGCGACTGAAACTCTACCCCGTCGTCTGAAACCTTTGTCAAACCCGTAAGAGAAAAAACCTGAAACCCGCCACTATCAGTAATAATTGCGCCATCCCAACCCATAAACTTATGGAGGCATCCAAACTGCTTAACAATTTTTTCACCAGGCCTCAGGCAGAGATGATACGCGTTACACAGAATAATCTTTGTATTGGTCTCCTTTAACTGCTCAGGGGTCAGAGACTTAATAGTCCCTTGTGTACCTACAGGCATAAAAGCGGGAGTAGGAATATCACGGCCTGCCAATCGGATTATACCACACCGGGCTTTTGTCTGCCTGTCAACTGCAAGGACTCTAAAATCCAATAACGCCTCCAGAGAGGGGTATTAGTATATCCGAACCAATTCTATCTTTGGATAATAATATTTTAAAATAGCGGTCCATTGAATACCCTTTTCAGCCATAGTTCGGGCACCATACTGACACATCCCGACACCATGTCCCCAGCCCCTTCCTGAAAAAGTAATACTTTTTCCATTATCTTTAGAATGAAATGCCGTGCTGTACAGATAATTTGGACCAACCAGGAGCCGAAATTCATTGGCGTTCATTTCTTTGATTCCATCAGCAGCAGAAATTTCAACCTTGGAACCATGATTCCCATTCCCAGGGTCCGTAATGTTTACTGTCTGAATATCTGAAACGTAAACATTCGCTTCCCTCAGCCTTTTTTCTATGCTCGACTTGCTGATATCTGCACTCCAGCTAGCATATTTTGAGTTACTGCAGTAATTACACGCCACTCCACCTAAAGGCGGTATACTGCTTTTCCCAAATACATGGCAAATATCTTCCGTATGTCCACCACACGTACTGTGAAAATAGGCGGGAAAAACGTTCCAATCGTACACCATAATAATTCCCTTTGTTTCTTGCACAATCCTGGTAGTCTTTGCAGTTTCACCTGATGTACCCCGATACGCAAGTTCCAAGGTATCCAAATGATAAACTTCACCCCGTCTTATCTTCTTTTTATATATTGCATACGTTCTTGCCGTCACAGCTTGAGCCTTAAGAGCCTCTTCATTCCATGATTGTGGCATTTCACTCCCGATAACAGAAGCAACAAAACTCTCAAGATCCAGCTCTCCAATTATTGAAAATCTGTTATTCTGCTGCTGTAGCACCCTAATCTCACCACGGTACCGTACGTTATTTATCTCAATCCCGCCATCCTGAATGCTCGTAATCCTTAATTCACTATAGCCATAATGCTTATTTCCAATATTTATACCGCCATTTGCTAGAGAAATTAAGGACTTTTGTAACCCTTGACCCTGATCTATAATATTCGTTAAGCTGCCAGTAACCTGGTAACAACCATAAATAGCTAACTGAGCTTCCCGGACATCTTTCACGATAATGACCCTTATAATAGGCGCCTTATCGAGGATAGGACCGTAATCGTATACCCCATCTTGAACTCCTGGAGTACTTTTCTGGCATGAAAAAGATAATCCTGCCGATATTACTGGTAATATTATGGCAACCATAAGGAATAAAACTCTACTCATGCCATCTTGCATCCATAAGGTATTGATGGAGAAGTAGTATGCGCACCTTGCAGTACGTATCTATACAGACAAATCACGTCTAACGCAGGGTCCAAGAAAAAATTGTTATTTTCCCCATGCCCTTCGGTTTACTCAAAACAATCACACCTTTGCAGTCTTTCTTTGCTACCCGAACTCTTAAGAATATTTTCCTTATCTTTACTATGTGGGCTATTCCCTTTGTACAATTCCCGAGTAGTATCCCTATATCTCTCATATTCACTGAAAATACAACCGCAATAGCCTTGTCTATAAATCATTTTTTTCCTGGCTATTTCGTGGCTGCAATCAGATAAACGGCGATAGTCCCGGTAAATAAACTCTATCCCATATTCTTGCGACAAGGTTTCTGAAAGCATTTTCAATTGATCGTGGTTTTGATATACGCTAAATAACATCGTAGACGTAAAGCCATGAAATCTATTTTGCTTTGCATAATCTACAATATACCTCAGCCGCATGGCATAACAATCAAAACAGCGATCGTTTCCCTCATAATTAACCTTTTTCAAATACTCTCTCAAGCCATAATCTTCATAATAAACTACTGGAATAGGATCGCTCTCTTGAAACACGCGCAATGCTTTCAATCTCTTTCTAAACTCAAGAAATGGATGTATATTTGGATTATAAAAAAATCCGGTAACCTTGAAACCTTCCCTTCTCAATTCCTCTAACGGTGCACACAAGCAACATGCACAGCAGATATGCAACAACAGATCCATAGAAAATCCTCAGACAGGTAGTGCCGGAGCGCCTGCCAAAATAAATTCCATAGGTTCAAAGCAGCAAGTATCAGATTGATGATCTTCGATTAAAACAATTGCCAATCGCCCCGTTTGCTTAATTTTTGATAGGCTATGAGCCTACCCTGCCTGCCTCCACCAACCCATTACTCTGCTCTATATCAAGAATCTTGGCGTGCTGCGCCAAGGATGTTTCGGTGAATCTTCTCGCCGAAACAACGCAGCTCATAGATATACATGGGTTCGGTACGAGGCACACAAAAACATCCAAAAACTATAGAGTTTTTAGGTTAGCGGAATTCCTTGAATTAACCCAAGAAATACGAAAAACCCTATGAACTCAGAAAACTTTAGAATAGTCTCTTTTGAAGTCCAGCTTCCGTGTGGTATCCAAGGTGTTCATACGCCAACTTCGTAGCGACCCTTCCCCTGGGTGTTTTATCCAGATATCCTTTTTGAATGAGAAACGACTCATACACCTCCTCGATAGTATCTTCTTCTTCGCCCACCGAAACCGCAATGGTCTTCAAGCCGATAGGGCCTCCACTATACCGGATAACCGTTTCTAAAATCTTTCGGTCCATATCTCCCAACCCATTCTCATCAACACCAAGCATATCCAAGCCTATCTTAGCTACTTCTTCGTTAATAACGTCATTCCCACGTACCTGAGCAACATCGCGAATACGCCTTAAAAATCTATTAGCTATCCTCGGTGTACCACGAGATCTTTTTGCAATAATTTCAGCCCCTTTTTCATCAATTTGAACAGAAAGTATCCGGGCAGAATTGCATACGATTTTATAAAGGTCGGTCCAGGGATAGAACTCCAGCTTCTCCAGCACACCGAAGCGTGAACGAAGAGGAGCGGTAAGCAGACCTTCACGGGTAGTTGATCCAACAAGCGTAAATTTTGGTAATTTGATCTTAACCGATCTGGCTTTCGGTCCTTGATCAATGATAATATCTATAGAAAAATCTTCCATTGCCGAATACAAATACTCCTCGATTGTTGTATTCAGCCGATGAATTTCATCAATAAAAAGGATATCCCCATGTTGCAGGTTGGTCAGGATACCAGCAAGATCTACCGGTTTGTCTAAAATAGGTCCTGAGGTAGTTTTGATGGTTGTATTAACTTCGTTAGCAATAATCTGCGATAATGTTGTTTTTCCCAGGCCGGGGGGGCCGGAAAACAAGATATGATCGAGTGGTTCCCCCCTCTTCTTCGCAGCTTCAATATAAATAAGGAGGTTTTCCTTTATACGATTTTGCCCGATAAAATCATGGAATCGTTTTGGTCTCAGCGTATAGTCTAAGCTTTTATCTTCGATTATTGAGGTAGAAGATAAAATATCTTCTTTCAACATACTCAAATCCTAACCCGACCATGTCGGAAGTGAAAAATGCAAATTGCAATCAAACTTTATATTTCAACGCTTCCCTTACGAGTACCTCAATATTATCAATCGTCTGCATTCTTTTTGCCGCTTCACCCACAGCTTTTTCAGCTACAGAGCGTCCGTAACCCAGAGAGACTAAAGCCATAACCGCATCAGATACAAGCGCTTTCTGTTGTAGATCTAAGCCAACCGGCATGCATGTTACAATTTCTTTAATAGTTTCCTTGAGTTCCAGGATAATTCGCTCAGCCGTCTTCTTTCCGACTCCCTTAATTCTTTCCAGTGCCTTCGCATCTCCATCAACTACTGCATGTTTAACGTCATCTACTGTACTGCCAGAAAGTATCGAGATCGCCATGTTCGGTCCTATACCGTTCACAGACAGCAATAATTGAAATAAATCTCTTTCTTCCCTTGTAGCAAACCCAAATACCTTTATCTGATCTTCTCTTACAAACAATTGGGTAAGAATTGTTACTTCTCCATGGTTGGGAATTTTCTCGAATGTAGATAGCGGAATGTATAAGAGATAACCGATGCCTGATACTTCCAAAATTAATCGAGTGGGAGATTTGCTTACCACCAGTCCTCGGATGTAATCTAACATGTATACAATGTCCCCAATGTATCGTTAATTATATCATCCGAAATTTCGTTTAAGCTGCTATTCCGTAGCGTCATTCTCCAAATTTGCTTCAAGACTATCATTTATCTTCAAACTCAGACCATATCTTGATAAGTTTTCCCTTATTTCATCTAGGTAATTTTTTTTGATACCTTCCCGCTCCAACCCCTCTTCAGTTTTTTCTACAAGATCCGTAACCGTCTCTATACCGATCTTCTTAAGAGCATTTCTACAGCGAGTGGAAAATCCTAGATCTGAAATAGATTCAGCAGTATCCATCCTTTTTTCTTTGTTGATAAACTCGGCCTCACTATCGCTCTCCAACGCCTGGCCCAAACGTAATCCCTTTTGGGACAAAATAGATTTAATCTCATTGAGTGAAGTTTCTCCAAAGTTCTTAAAAGAGAGTAAATCGGCTTCTGTAATCCGGGTAAGATCTTTCAAGGTGCGGATATTCATCTTTTCTAAACAATTTTTACTTCTCACAGAAAGCTCAAAATCTGAAATAGGAATATTTAACACTTCGCTTTCTTTCCCTTGCTTTTTTGAAATCTCCTCATCGTAATACATCGAGAGTGAAGATTTCGTATCTTTTAGGAACAAAGATGCCCTGCTATTCGTCGGTTCAGCATCTAAAACCGCTTCAAAACAATACATGGCATCTTCGTATTCACCCCTGTCTTCATACAATACCCCTAAATTAATAAACGCATTTTTATATGTAGGGTTTAGTTTTGTACACCGCTCGTAATACTCAATGGCCATCTCGTCTTCCCCATCTATATCATAGTTAAACGCCATACGGAAGAGCGCCTTCGCATGATTCGGGTCAAGTACCAGAGCCTGCTCGTATTTGTTAAACGCCTCCTGATATTCCCCTAAATCATCCAGACAATGCCCCCATTGATAATACAATTCAGCACTATTCGTATGCGATTGTGAAAACCTTTCGACAACTTCTAACGCTACTTCAGGGTTGCCTGCCATCCTTTTTGTCTCGGCAATGTCCATCTGAATATCAAATTCTTCAACATCAGCCTTTTTCGCACGCTCAAAACACTCCAAGGCTTGCTGATAATCACCCAACTCCTGATAAGACTTCCCCAGGTAATAAGCACCTATTTTCCTTGATTTTACCTCTTTTAAGGTCTCAGATGATTCCTTCACCCTTCCAACAATCCATTCACATATACCCAACAAGAGTACCAAATCCTTAACCCTGGCACCATCATGTTCTTTCTTTATATCCTGCTTTATTACCTCGATCTTTTTATCCAGCTTTTCTCTATTTTCTTTCGATCTATATACCTGTTCTCTAATATGTGTAACAGTTTCTCTCGATAGTATTTCTGTATCTAGCAACATATCAAGTTCTATATCAGCAACAGCTGTAACCATTTCTGTTAACCTCCACTACCTTCGAAATATATGTATTACCAAAACCATTGTTTTTGATAGTTAAAGGTTGAAGTTTAACAAACATACATCAAGAATTCAACTAAATTTTACTCTTCAATTTCATGATAATTTAATATTTTTTCTTGCTTTCATAAATATTGTTTGATAGCATTTGGTTTATCACAGTACATATTAATGTTTATGGTAAAGTCACATGCGTCTACGAAAAAGTAAAAAAAAGCTACGGGGTTAAAATCTCGTAGCTTTTTTATTTTTCAATTTATTAATTTTTCCTACAAAGGAGGTGATTTATATGGCAAAAGGTACGGTAAAGTGGTTTAACGATAAAAAAGGATTTGGTTTTATCTCTCAGGAAAATGGGGACGATGTCTTTGTACATCAAACCGCAATCCAGAGTAATGGGTTTAGAACCCTTGCAGAAGGAGATAAGGTCGAGTTCGAGGTTATAAAAGACCAGAAAGGCTATAAGGCTGCAAAAGTCGTCAAATTATAAATTTTACAGAAAGAACACTCTTATACTATTTCTCATATCTATATTGTAGCATAATTGTTCCTTTTTGGCTGATATATATAAATAATATAGAGTTGTCACTTAAAGATACATTATAATTGCGACACGAAAACCCCAATATTTTTAAATATTGGGGTTTTTGCTTTTTATGAGGCCTCCGGCAAATTTTCAGTGACAAGGGACAGGGAAGGCTTTTACCTTTCCTCCTTCAGAACCCGTACAAACGGATCTACCGCACAAGGCTCCACGGTTAGTTCAATCTTGCAGACTGAACCATATATTTAGCATTGGCCTGTACGTTTTTAACTGATGCCAGATATAAGAAACTTGTAAAACGTCTGGTTCAATCGTGGACTATTGAACCAACCCCGAAGACCCACCGAAACATCATAAAATATGTAAAAAGTAAGACGAAAGGTACTAATAAGTCTTTTTGCTTAATGTAGCCAAAAGTTTTGAGTATTTCTTGTGTACTTTCTTTTCATGTTTTGCGGCATCTTTAACAATCCTCTGAAAGAACGCCTTCACAAAAGGGTCGGTTTCCTGATCTGCCAGTCTCAAATATTTTTCTTGTAACTCCCGCTCATCCTTCGCCACCATATCTAAGGCTTCAGACAAATTCATGATACATCTCCTTCCTGAATTTTTATAGGCTAGAGAAGCTGGTAATAGCCCGAACCATTACAGAAAATGGAAAACATCGGAAGTTAGATTTCCATCTCCCAATCTCTAACCCCAGTTTCCTATAGAACCTATTCTCTGTATCCTGTGTTGGGCCATTATAGCATCTTAAGGCAATAAATTTACCATAGGGCATGGCAAATATCAATAATTCTTTTACTTTTGTATTGCATGATAAATTATTATATAATAAGGTATACTTTTATGGCAGAAATCCTAGCGTGGCGTATTTGTATCGCATCCAATCTGGAAAAATGAAAATTGTGAGATTTCAATTGCTATTAGCCGATGGCCGTAAGCTAATAGCTATCAGCTTACAAAAAATATTTTATGCCTAAAAGAAAACCCGCAGTAGATCCTTATAGCGGAAAGATGGATCAAAAAAAGAAATTAAAGAAATCCGTCCCTCATACACACCCAGATAAAGTTACCACAACCCATAAAGAAGAAAATAATTTTTTCATCGTTGGTATTGGTGCCTCCGCCGGAGGATTGGAGGCATTTGAAGAGTTCTTTCTCCATATGCCGCCAAAAAGCGGAATGGCCTTTATCCTTATCCAGCACATGCACCCCGACTACAAAAGTTTTACCGTTGAAATTCTGAAAAAATACACCAGCATGGGGGTCTTTCAAGCTGAAGATAAGATGCAAATAAGGCCAGACTGTGTGTATATCAAGCCGCCAGATAAGGATATGAAAATAGCAAACAGGGTTCTTCACCTTTTGAACCCTGCTAAACAATGCAGGCATACCATAGATTCCTTTTTCTGGTCTCTGGCAGAAGACCAAACCAACATGGCTATCGGCATTATCCTCTCCGGAACAGGAACTGATGGTACCCTCGGCTTAAAAGCAATTAAAGGTTCGGGCGGAATGACGATGGTCCAGGATGAGAATACTGCAAAATTCAGCGGTATGCCGGCAAACGCAATAACTGCCGGTTGTGCAGATTTTATTTTACCGGTAAATAAGATGCCTGCCGAACTCGTAAAATATGTGGAGCAGTATTCTGCCCACAATTATACCCGGGAAGACTCCAATTTACCGGAAGATTCGCCTCATCTGGAAAAAATATTCAAGCTGATTCAGCACTATACGGGACATAACTTTACCCATTACAAGCAGGGTACCGTTAACCGCATGATCAGAAAGCGGATGGCGATTAATCATATCGAAAAATTAGAGGACTACGTTTCATATCTTAACCAGCAGCCGACAGAAGTAGAAGCACTTTTCAAAAAACTCGTTATCGGGGTCACAAGGTTCTTCAGAGATCCGGAAGTCTACGAGGCTATACAAAAGAGGGTAATCCCACAGCTTTTTGAAAACAAGTCTTCCGAATTTCCTGTACGTATTTGGATCCCCGGCTGTTCCACCGGTGAAGAGGCATATTCTTTAGCCATACTCCTGATTGAATATATAAATACCACAGGAAAAGATTTCAAAATCCAAATATTTGCCACCGATATTAACGACGATGTTCTCAATTTTGCCCGTTCCGGGGTTTACCCGGAGAATCTCACACATGATATATCAGAAGAACGGTTGAAATATTTTTTTGATAAAAAAGATCATACCTATGTCTTTAAAAAGCAATTCCGGGAAATGATAATCTTTGCAAATCACAATCTTATCAAAGATCCTCCCTTTTCCCGGTTAGACTTAGTTAGCTGCAGAAATTTACTCATTTATTTAGACCCCATATTACAGAAAAGATTACTGCCACTCTTCCATTACACATTAAATCAAGGTGGATTTCTCATTCTTGGAACTTCTGAAACCATTGGAGAATTTACCCAACTCTTCTCAATTATCGATGAAGACCACAAAATCTTTCAACGCAGAGGATACCCCCCCGGTACAATGAAGGATTTTCCCACGAAGTTAATAACAAATAACACATCAGAGTTGCAAAAAACCGAACAATTCAAAGATTCTAAAGAGTTTAGCATTGGTGAGATAACAAAAGAAATCCTCCTTGAGAGCTATACTCCATCCTGTGTAGTCATCGATGAGAATTTTTCTATTGTCTATTTTCAAGGTCAGACGAACAAGTACCTTGAGCCTCCGGTTGGAGAAGCTAACTTAAATATTTTAAAAATGGCAAAGGAAGATCTGCGGCCCGAACTAAGAATAGCCATTCACAAAGCAATAAAACAAAAATCAGCCATTACCCATAAAGGAATACAAATAAAAGACCATGGTAATACAAGGATTATCAATATAGCCATTAAACCCCTTGTAGAACAAAAATTACCTCAGAGATTAATATTGATAATATTCGAAGATGTTACAACCTCCGAACCTCTCGTTGGACACGGACAGGAAACCAAAATAGACAAGCGTATCCTGGAACTAGAACGAGAACTGGATTCAACCAAGAAGTCTTTTTGGGAAATCAGCGGGGAATTGGAAGTTTCCAGAGAAAAACTGAAAACCGCAAATGAAATGCTGCAAACGATAAACGAAGAACTGAGAAGTGCAAACGAAGAACTGCAGACAATGAATGAAGAACTGATTACCACAAACTCAGAACTTCAGAGCAAGATAAAAGAATTATCACGGGCTAACAATGATATAAATAATATGCTGCGCAGTTCTGAAATCGGTACAATTTTTCTTGATAAGAAATTACGCATATGCCGTTACACTCCTGCAGTAACGAAACTCATTAACCTTGTTGAAACAGACATTGGACGTCCCATTCATCATATCTCTACCCATACCATACACGAAAATCTCACTGAACAGATAAAAGAAGTATTAAAAACGTTATCTCCGTTTGAAAAAGAGGTAAAGACCGGAGAACATACATGGTATTTGATAAGGATTCTACCGTATCGGACTGAGAATAATATCGTTGACGGTGTAGTAATTGCCGTAATAGACATTACCGAACAAAAACAGGCACAGGAAGAGGTTCTACTTTTACAGTCAATAACACTTGCAATCAGCGAGACCAAAGACCTCCGTACTGCAATGTACATCGTTCTGCGCAAGGTATGCGAAGTAACAAGCTGGACTGTTGGAGAGGCATGGATTCCCAATCCGGATAATACCTATCTGGAACAAAGCGAGACATATTACAGCAGCGTTGGCGGCTTAGAGGAATTTGTTACCGCAAGTAAAGGATTTACATTTTCAAAAGGTACAGGTCTCCCTGGATGTGCCTGGGCCAGTCAACAGCCGGAGTGGATGCCGGATGTGAGCGTAGATACAAACTTTCTCCGTAAAGAACTTGCAAAGAAACTTGGTCTGAAAGCAGGACTGGCAATACCTATCCTTGCAAGAAAAAAGGTTATCGCCGTCATCGTTTTTTACATGTTCGAGGCACGGAAGGAAGATAAACGTTTGATCAGGCTGGTCTCAGCAGTTGCCTCCCAGTTAGGCCTGGTCATTCAGAAAAAACAAGCAGAGGAAATGTTGCAAACATCTTATCTTGAATTAGAAAGGCGTATCCATGAACGTACGAGTGAACTTTTAAAGACAAATGCCCTGTTAAGGGAAGAGATCACGGAACGTAAATTAGCGGAAGATGCCCTCCGGAAAAGCGAGGAACGTCTCAGGCTTCAGATCAGTAAAATGCCCATTGGCTGTATCGTATGGGATGCAGAACTCCGCACGGAACTATGGAATCCTGCAGCCGAAAAGATTTTTGGTTTTACCGCTAAGGAGGCGGCAGGAAAGCATCCTTACGAGTTTATTGTACCAAAACATATGAGACAACATACGGCTTTCATTATACGACGCCTCCTTGAGGGTGACGATACCGTTCATAGTGTACATGAAAATATAACAAAAGATAACCGTACAATTATCTGCGACTGGCTCAATACACCACTCAAAGAGGCGGATGGCACCGTCACAGGTATTATTTCCATGGTACAGGATGTCACTGAACTCATGAAAACGGAAGGAGAATTACGCAAATTATCACAAGCAGTTGAGCAAAGTCCAAGCACAATCATTATAACCAATACACAGGGAGACATAGAATATGTGAATCCTAAATTTACCCGGTTAACAGGATATCTGCCCGAAGAAGTTCTCGGGAAAAATCCCCGGTTTCTCAAATCGGGAAAAACACCGCCAGAAGAATATGCCTCCTTATGGAGGACAATTACCTCCGGAAAAGAATGGCAGGGAGAATTTTACAATAAGAAAAAAAATGGTGAGTTTTATTGGGAACACGCATCCATTTCACCCATTAAAAACCCCGAAGGGATTATTATCCATTTTCTTGCAATCAAAGAAGACATTACAGAGCTTAAGCAGGCAAGGAAAGAACTGGAAGAAAGTAAAACACTCCTGCAAACAATTATCGATAACTCTCCGGCAATTATATACCTGAAAGATACTGAAGGTCGTTTCATGTTGATAAATCAACAATTCAAAAAGGCTTTCTACGTAACAGAAGGACAGGTTATCGGCAAAATCGATTGTGATATCTTTCCGGAAGAGATCGCCGATATCTTTCGGATAAATGATCGCAAGGTAATAAAATCCGGGATTCCCCTGAAAACAGAAGAAGTTATTCCCCGGGACGATGGAATACATACCTATATTTCTATAAGATTTCCTCTGCATAATGCCACAGGTATCGTTTATTCAGTTTGCAACATTTCCATAGACATCACTGAACTCAAACGGATAGAGGATGTGCTGCGGAAAAACAACGTTACATGAACTACAGATTGACACGGATAAACACCGATAAACCATGAAAAGTTTCATAAACGGTTTATCTTTACTCATGAGTCAAGTTTAAAGTAATCAGCATTGTATAAGCAATCAGATGCCATCGGTCAGCCTACAAGCCCCCCTGCCCGATTGCTGATAGCTCAGGATTGGTTCAATCTACAATATTAAACCAACTTTGGTAGTAGATGATGAATAGTGAATAAGAGATAGTAACCAACAACGATACACTAACCATACTGAGAAGGTTCATAAATTGTGATATTCAAACGACCTTCCACGAAGAAGTAATGAATCCTGAAGGAACGAAATGGTTATAGACGAATGTATAAAAACCTGCAATAAACTCCCAGGGGGGTGATATGATTGTTTTCCCATGAAATGACCCGAGTGGAGGTCACATTATGTTATTCCTTTGGGATTGAGCGTGTTTTGCAGGTTTTTTTCTTCTACAATCATTTTATCCATTCGGGGTTCATGTTTTTAAATAAATCACATGTTACGAGCACGTTAAGTATACTATTCACTAACTACTGTTTCTTCACAACGAAGGAAATATCTCATGTCTCAGGAGAAAAAAACTCCTGCAACAGATTTAAACAGCGTAGTGGCAGACCAGAAAGAAGGTGATCGGGGCATTGATAAATCTCATCCCTGTATACCATCAGACCAAACATCTTTCAATCTCCGAAAAGAAGGTATCTTTTTTGTTGTAGGCATAGGGGCTTCCGCTGGTGGACTGGAGGCATTTAAACAGTTTTTTCCCCATATCTCACCGGATAACAGTATGGCCTTTGTCATCATCCAGCATATGAGTCCTGACTATAAGAGTATGCTGGCAGAAATCTTAAAACAATACACAAAAATGCAAGTCTTTCAAATAGAAGATGGAATGAGGGTAGAACCAAACTGCATATTTATCAAGCCACCGGATAAAGATATTGTTATATCCCATACAACGCTTCGCTTTGCAAAGCCTGGAGAATTATTGGAAACGAAACACCCGATTGATTTTTTTCTCAAATCATTGGCGAAAGATCAGGCAGACAAGGCTATTGGTATTGTTCTTTCAGGATCAGGAACCGATGGCACCCTCGGTTTGAAGGCAATCAAAGATGCAGGAGGTTTAACAATCGTTCAGGATAAGGGGTCTGCTCAATTTAATGATATGCCCGCAAGCGCCGTCACCTCAGGTTATGTAGATTATATCTTGCCTGTTGAAAAGATGCCTTATGAACTTGTCAGGTATGTGAAATATGCCTGCATGAGAGACATAGAGAAAACAGATAGTCATCTTGTACCCAAAAACTCATCCTATTTACAAAAAATATTTTCAATCCTCCAATCTGAGACGGGACACAGCTTTGCCCATTACAAACATGCTACCATTTGCCGTAGGATTGAAAAACGGATGGCAATCAATCAATTTAAAAGATTAGCAAATTACCTTTTCTATCTTCAGCAACACCCGAATGAAGTACAAACCCTCTTCAAAGAATTACTCATTGGGGTTACGAAATTTTTTAGAGATGGAAACGTCTATGATACTATTGCAAAAAAGGCAATACCATGCCTGCTTGAAAAGAAACCAGCAGAATCACCGGTAAGGATTTGGGTTATTGGATGTTCTACCGGAGAAGAAGCCTATTCTTATGTCATGATTCTTGTAGAATATATGAATATGATACGGAAGCATTTTAAGATACAAATCTTTGCTACCGATATAGATAATGACGCCCTTAATTTTGCCCGTGCAGCCACTTACCCTGAAAGTATTGCCACAGACGTATCAGAGAAACGGCTAAAATACTTCTTCGATAAAAGGGATCACGTATATATTCTAAAAAAACATTTCCGGGAGATGGTAATCTTTGCAAATCACAATCTTATCAAAGACCCTCCCTTTTCCCGATTAGATATAGTCAGCTGCAGAAACTTGTTCATTTATCTGGACCCTATATTGCAGAAGAAGATACTGCCTCTCTTCCATTACATATTAAATCCAAACGGGTTTCTTATTCTCGGAATTTCAGAAAATATCGGTGAATTTACCAATCTTTTCTCCATGATTGATATGAAGTGCAATATTTTTCGACAGAATAGCTCCGCATCCACTCCTGCAAAAAACTTTACTGCCAATCCATTAACACCCTTTAGTTTGGAAATACAAAAGAATGACGAACCAAAGGATATGCATGGAATTAGTATCAGCGATATGATAAAAAAAATACTCCTTGAGAATTACACCCCTCCTTGTGTAGTCATCAATGAGAAATACAATATCATTTATTTTCAAGGAAAAACAAATACCTATCTGGAGCCACCAGTCGGAGAACCAAGCTTAAATATTACGAAAATGATACGGAAAGATTTACATGTTGAACTCATAACCGCAATTCATAAAGCAATAAAAACAAAAAAAAACGTTACCCAAGAAGGTATCCAGATAAAAGATCATGGCAATGTACGAATTGTGAACGTAGAAGTTATTCCCCTTTTGGAGCCAAAAGCATTTGAAGGATTAATCCTGGTACTCTTTGATGATGTTACACCTCATACCTATCTGGCCGACAATCTAAAGAGGCATCAACAGGCGATACCGGAAAATCAACATATACGAAAACTTGAACATGAGCTAAGTTCTGCAAAACAATCCCTTCAAGATACCATAGGGGAACTGGAAATCTATATCGATAAATACAGGGTCGCACATGAAATGGTAGAAACAATGAACGAAGAACTCCAGAGTACGAGAGAAGAGCTGGAGACATCGAAAGAAGAATTACAATCAATAAATGAAGAAATAATTACGGTGAATTCAGAACTGCAGCATAAGATAGAAGAATTATCAAAAGCCAATAACGATATCAATAACATGCTCAGTACAACAGAAATCGGATTTATTTTTTTAGATAAAAATCTGTTAATAAAACGCTATACCCCAACAATAACCAGGATAATGAATCTTATAGAAACAGATGTCAATCGGTCCATTGACCATATATCCATAAGATTTAATCACAAAAATTTAATACCTGACATAAAGGGTGTGTTAAAAACTTCTATCCCGAAAACGAAAGAACTAAAAACCAAAGAAAATACGTGGTATTTGATGCGAATTATACCGTACCTTGCAGAAAAGAAGGTTATTGATGGGGTAATCATTACCTTTATCGATATTACAGAACAAAAGCAGGCACAGGATGAGAACCGATTCCTGCAAAATATCATGAAGACAATTGGTGAATCCGGGGATTTTTATTCTGCACTAAGCGTTATCCTCTATAAAGTGTGTAAGGCCACCGGATGGGTATATGGAGAGGCATGGGTTCCTGACTCAGATGGCAAATCGCTTAAGCGCTGTACAGAATGGCATCGTCCTGTCAATAGTCTGGAAAAATTTCAAATCCTCAGCGGGGAGTTTACCTTCCTACCTGGAGTCGGGCTCCCCGGTCGGGCATGGGCATCAAAACGGCCTGAGTGGATAAAGGATATCACAACCGATACAAATTTCCCTCGAGCAAAGATTGCTATAGAGGCCGGTCTCAAAGCGGGGTTAGCGATCCCGGTTATTTCTAGGAGAGAGGTAATCGCAGTAATTAACTTCTTTATGTTTAAATCGGGCGAAGAGGACGAACGAATTGTTAAATCTATTTTATCGATTACCTCTCAATTAGGACTAATCATACAACGGAAGCGAATGGAAGAAGAATTACGAAAGGCATACGACAGGCTTGAGGCGCGCGTAGAAGAGCGAACTACTGAACTTTTGAAAACTAATATGCTCCTGGAAAAGGGTATCACTAAATACGATCTGATGGAAGAGGCTTTACGGAAATGTGAAGCCAGGCTAAAAAATACACAGCGGATTGCCCGCCTGGGAAATTGGGAGTGGGATATAATAAAAAATGAGGGTTATTGGTCTGAGGAAACATACCGTATCTTTGGTTTAATCCCAAAAAAGGGGAATATAACCTATGAGAATTTCCTCATGAGGGTTTATCCAGACGACAGGACATTTGTGAAACGATCCATTTACGAAGCATTATTTGAGAGAAAGCCTTATAATATTGACTATCGCATCGTTTTACCAAACGGCACCATTCGTATTATTCACACAGAAGCCGAGGTTGTTTTTGATGATACAGGAAGGGCGGTCCAGATGCATGGGATAAATCAGGATGTTACTGAGCAAAGACAGATTAAAGGGGAATTTGAAAAAGCCAACGGAACTCAGAAACGACAATGAGAAGAGTTACAAAAGAGGCTGGAAGAGCGGCGATGGTAGATGTAGTTCGTAAATAGTGGATAGCAACTAGCCGATGTCTGAACGAAAACTTGCAGAAAATGTCATTTCATGCCCTTCACTCCAGTCATTCTGAGCCGTGATTGGTTCAATCTTGTAGATTGAACATACGTTGGGATTGATATACGGCTTTTTATTAGGCCAGGTTTAGGAAAATGTACCAAACGTTTCGGTTCAATCGTGAACGATTGAACCAACCCTCAGGATACGGGCAAACAAAGTTTGTACGCACCACCCTGAAAGCCGCACACAAAAAACGAAAACTCCCATAGGAATTCAATGTTTGTTGTAGGGACAGGTTTTAAACCTGTCCCTACATGTGTTCGGTCTTGCCCTGCACGATTCAAAACGTTTCTGTTTGTTTCCTGTTTGGGAAAACACAAGGCTCACCCCTACAGAGGAGAAAAGTCGCCTAAGGCCTAATTTATTACTGAGGTTACTGGCATTTCACCAGGCATGCCAATATAGTACCCCTGAGCGTAATCAACACCATAATCCTTCAGTATTTGCACCGTTTCTTCATCGCTTACAAACTCAGCAACTGTCTCTTTCCCCAATCCACGCGCCACCTCTACGATTGCCTTAACCATATGCCGGTCTACCCGATTGTTCGGAAGATTGCGAATAAAACTACCATCTATCTTGATGTAATCGACAGGCAGGTGCTTCAGGTGGTAAAATGATGAGAAACCACTGCCAAAATCATCAAGGGCAAAGCGGCAGCCAAGGGTTTTCAGGGTAGCAAGATAATGTTGTGCTTTAACCATGTTCGGTATGATTACCGTCTCGGTTATCTCAAAAACCAGTATCCGGGGATCAACAGCATACTTGTTTAATTCCTGTTTGGTTAACGATAGCATTTCTGTGTCATTGAATACCATCCCGGAGAGATTGACTTCAAGGTTCCAGTTGTTATTTGCAAATTTCTTTTCAGCAATAATCTGAATGGCCCGGCAAATCACCCAACGGTCAATATCCCGAATAAGTCCAAATTGCTCTGCAATATCAAGAAAATTACTCGGCAGAATCAACTCACCTTCATTATCTATCATCCGCAGCAATGCTTCATATCCGGAAATGGAATTCTTCTTCAGGTCAAGGATAGGTTGTAAATACAATGTGAACCGGTTTTGTCGGAGGGCATCACGGATTCGCTCTTCCCAGCTCAACCGCAATTCGATCTTTGTCTTCTGGTCAGGCGTGTAAACGCAACTCTGATTTCTTCCGTTTTCCTTTGCATGATACATGGCAAGGTCTGCACTGGTAAGAAGTGTTTTCGTTGTATTCCCGTGTTCAGGAAATAATGCTATACCAATACTGACCGTAATACCCGCAAATTGACTATTAAGCGCCACAATACTGTGTTGCACGGATTTCCTCATCTGTTCTGCAACAGAGCGGGCATCATCCAGGGTAATATTCGGCAGGAGGAGGGCAAACTCATCGCCACCTATGCGGGCTAAAATATCGGTCTCCCGAAGCCGCTTCTGCATCAGGTCTGTAAGAGCTATAAGCAGCCTATCGCCTTCACTGTGACCCAGCATATCATTAACATACTTAAAATTATCTATATCCAAAAACAACAACGCCCCGCAGGTATTGTACCGTTCTGCATATGCAAGCCATTCATCCAATTCTTCCTGAAAACGCCTCCGGTTAAAAAGATTCGTAAGAGGATCATGGCAGGCCAGAAATTCCAGTCGTGATTCAAACCGTTTCCGTTCCGTGATATCTTCTTTAATTCCAATGAAATGGGTAATTACTCCCTCGGTATTTTTGATTGCCGAGATACATGCATGCTCCCAATACGATTCCCCGTCCTTTTTTTTATTGTGAAATTCCCCCCGCCATTCCTTGCCGGAGGTAATCATTTCCCACAAATGATTATACTCTTCCGGTAGCGTATCTCCCGATTTGAGAAGCCGGGGATTTTTCCCGAGAACATCTTCCAGGGTATATCCTGTTAACCGGGTAAATTTAGCGTTCACATATTCAATATCCCCCTTGGTATCGGTTATGATAATTGAGCTGGGACTCTGCTCTACCGCATGAGATAGCTTACGAAGTTTTTCCTCTGCCTTTCTGCGCTCGGTAATATCAATACCCGTACCGACAATATACTCAATTGAATCATTATTGAGGAGAGTAGTATTTGACCATTCCACAAGTCTGCGATCGCCATTTTTTGTTACCCAGTAGTTTATATTCACACCCGGGAATTCCTTCCCTTTGAGTTTTTCAAAAACAACCTTAACCTTATCCATCTCTTCCGGCACAAGGAACAATTCCCAGAAACACCTTCCTCTTACTTCATCAAATGAATAACCGGTTACATACTCACAGGTATTATTAAAGTAGATGATTTTCCCTGCGGTATCAAGAACCACTACCAGCGCACCAACGGTATCAAGAACTGCAGAGATAAAACGGTGCTGTTTCTGGAGTGCATTAACAGCTTGTTTTTGTTCAGTTATGTCACGCAAAATCATCACAAACCGTTGTTGGCTGTCGAAACACAACTTACTCAATGATATATCCATTGGAAAAGCAATATCGCCTTTGCGCCACCCACTTGTCTCATATATCCTGAAGTCTAAAATTACTTCTCTGCCCGTGCAGAGGTATTCATGTAAATGGTTATAATAAAGCTCCGGCATCAGCATCCTGACGTTCTTGCCCATTACTTCTGCACAGGCATACCCAAACATCTTTTCCGCCGCAGGGTTAAACGACTCAATATTTCCATACCTGTCGAGGGTAATAATCCCGTCCATCGCATGTTCAACAACTGAACTGATACGCATCTCACTGTTCATGAGTCTCATCGTATCCTGTCTAACCCTTACAATCATTGGTCTAAAAATAAAAAAGGCCTCCATAAACAGCACAAATAGGGTAAAACTTAAGACCCCCATTTCCATATTCCGCAACCGGACACTATTTACTTCACTTTCTTTTTGGTATTGTTTTACCAGGACATCTAGAGATTCAATAAGCCTCGATGTAGATTCACCAAGAATATATTGAAAATGGGCATTACCTGAATCGATATCCTGAGTACGTGCAATTACCCTTATCTCGGAAACAAAGTCACGTATCTGTCTATCCAGAAATATCGGCGGACTAAAATAAATCGCTTGTACTGCAGGCGAAGGGCTGCCTGGCAGATTCATTTTCGGATTGCCCTGTATCAGACCATCCAGATAGCCTTCCAAGCAATCGGCTATATGGAATAACACAAACTGATATTTTTTACGTTCACTGTTTTCGGTACTATCCCTAAAAAGGTGTGAATATACCGCTGCCTGCTGCGACAGCATGCGCAGTTTACCGCTCATGTTTATAACGGCTGCACTGCTTCCCTGGAGTGTTATAACCCTGCACAACATCAGGCAGGCTGCAATACTCAGGCATGCCACGAGTCCTAAGGCCAATATATACCTCAGTGTCATGCCTTTTGTGGAAACTTTCTGTGCAATATTCTTTTTCATTTATTTTATAGCACTCTTTGCGGGTTGCCTTCACTAACAGACCAAATTATAACCCTCCCTCATGGAGGTTGATTCAATCTTAGAGCCATAAACAGCCGATAGCGAATAGTTAACAGGAGATATTTTTCTTCCACTACATACTACTCACCAATTATGTACCTTATCAAATATAACAGCCTTAGAAACACCCCTCTATTCCGTCTCGGGAGGAGATTCAGGGGGAATAAAGTACTATGACTACTGCATTTGTAGATTGAACCACATGTTTAGAATTAATGTATAAGTTTTTGATTGGTGCCAGGCTTAGAGACCGTCTGAAAAGTTTGGAGCAAGGGGAAATATATCGCTCCTCGGGAGCTAAAATTATGTACGAGATATTGTTTCTATTCATAATTGTGCTCCTCATGGAGCACTCTGGAGACTTTTCAGACATTCTCTTAGGAAAATGTACCAAGCGTTTCGGTTCAATCGTGAACGATTGAACCAACCCTGAGGGCACAGATAAACAAAGTTTGTCTGTGCCACCCTGAAAGCCGCATACGAAAAATGGAAATTCCTATACAATCAAGTTCTACCCTCTCTTCCCCATCCTTCGCAGGGAAAGGGTAATAGAGAGGTTTTCCACCAGATACTTCATATATCGAGCGTTAAAAGTCTTTAAAATCATCACCTGCCAAAGAAATTACACGATTTGGATTATTGGCTGTAACAACAAACTCCTTTCCACCACCGTCGCTTCCTATACCTTCTTCCGTATTTTGCAAGAATTTATTCAAACCTCTACCATAAGACTTTCCTCCTATACCGGGTGATTTCTTATGGGCAGATAATTTCCTTCTAAAAGGAGCAGTAACCTCTTTTTCTACAAATGGCTCCGCCCCTGGAGTATCTTCATTACTCTCCATATTAACTTCTCCTGCTATTTTATCGACAAGGGCATTGAGTCCTTGAGCCTGGGAAGATAACTCCTCACTCGCGGCAGCCGTTTCCTCGGCGTTTGCTGCGTTCTGCTGTATGACCTGATCCATTTGCTGAATAGCCTTGCTGATCTGTTCTATTCCGTTGGTCTGCTCTTCTGAGGCAGTAGCAATCTCATTTACCAGATCAGTAACTTTTTTTACCTGAACAACTATTTCAGAAAACGTCTCTTTAGTATTTTTTACCAGCGTTGTCCCGATATCTGCCTTTTTTACACTATCTGTAATTAAGGCCGTAATATCCTTTGCCGCTGTAGAGCTTCTCTGTGCAAGATTCCGAACCTCTTCCGCCACAACGGCAAAACCACGTCCATGTTCTCCTGCACGCGCAGCCTCTACCGCTGCGTTCAATGCCAGGAGGTTTGTCTGGAAGGCGATGCCTTCGATAATTTTAATAATATCCGCTATCTTGCCGCTGCTTTCAGAAATATTCTTCATTGCACCATCCATTTCATGAACAGTAGCATTATTACGTTCGACCGTAGCATTGCATGCCTTTGCTAACTTGGCTGCCTCTGCTGCATTATCAGCATTTTGCCTCGTCATGGAAGCAATCTCTTCCATGGTTGATGAGGTTTCTTCAACTGACGCTGCCTGCTCGGAAGCCCCTTCGGAAAGGCTCTGGCTTGAGTCAGATATTTGCTCGGATGCAGACGACACCTGAGAAGCACCACCGGTAAGGTCACTAAGGAGACTTCTAAAGAGCGTGGTAATCCTTGTAGCCAGTTTGATATTAAATATAGCAAGAAACACACCTGCTGCTATACCAATCCCAATGGTCAGGACAGCGACGAACCACATCAATTTTTGTAATTCTAGTGCCGTTTGTGAATCATCTTCCAGGAGTTTAGCTACATTACTCCCTATTTGGTCTATGTCTTTTTGAACCATTGCCACAAGCGGGGCGAGTTCTTCCCTGAGGTGTTTCAAGTCCAGCCGATACTCGTTTCCTCGCCTGATCGCAAAAATCTTCCCCGGGTGGGTATTGAAAGCCTCTTCATCTTTCACAATATTTGTTACCATCTTTTGAATACCTATCGGTAAATCTTTGGATAATACTTGCAAACGTGTTATCCCGCCGGTACGCATTGCACGGGCAGACTCATAGTCCTTGATATATTTTTCATCTGCACTTTCCATAAAACCCCGAATAGCCATACCAGACCGTGCAGAACCCGCACGGTACTGAGCTGATGCATAAATCGCATCCCGTATAGCATTGGTGGCAGAACTCTTGCTTAGTTCCTCCATCACCTTATCGATCTTCTCATTGATGGATTGAAAGAGGGGAGCCATATTAGTATAAAAATAGTGAGCGGTTACATCATTTTCCGGACTACGTCTCTTTTCGATAACCCGGTCAGCAGACACGTAAAATTTTTCCAGGCAATTCCCGATCTCCTTCAATAAATCCTTATTTTCTTGTATGGTCCAGTACTTTGATACATCATCAAGCTTTTTATAACTTTCCTGCATTTCAGACCTTGCCTTTTCAAAATCTTGCACATATTTCTCCTCACCCGATGCAAGAAAACCCCTTATCCCCCCAACAGCCAAACCATAATGCCTTAAAAGCTGTTCAGCCCTTATCGCAGACGGCGTTCGAATGTTTAGTACTTTTTGGCTGACTTCCGTCATTCCCGTTAACCAATACAGGATTAACCCACCGGAAACGGCAGATATAAGAATCAATATTACAAAGCTGCTACCGATTTTCTTCCCAACGGTTAATTTCATTTCTTTCTCCCTTTTTCATCATAGCATAACGTCAAAAATGCGGTGAACTATCACAAAATGCCTATAATTTTCTGTAGGTATCAGAAACCATTAGCAATTCTTCCGTACTTCTACTCAACTCCGATACTGCCTCTTTTAATTCTGCAGTCTTTTGCATAATTATCCCCAACAGGAACTTGAAAAGGTTTTCAAAAATAAAACCGCTCTACAATGAAAAACAGAATACAAATGACAAAACACAGAATGCATACGCCTGTCATCTGGATTCTGCTAAGTATGGTAAGCATCATGGAGGTCTTTTCCATAGTTGGAGAAGGGATAAATATTCCTGATAACCGGTAGGTATCTGGTTGCTATAAAAAATAGTCCTTTTTCTTCTTCCATCAATAAGAGATTCCTGCAAAAGGCCAGATTTCTTCAATCTTTTCACTACCCGCCCTACCGTTGCAAGAGAAATAGACATCCCTTCGTTCTTAATCTGAATTGAAATCTGCTTTCTTGTCCAGAAAGGATGTACTTCTTTTAATTCCTTTATCCTGTCCACCACCCATTGTGGTGTGGTTGGTTCCCTCAATTTTTTTGGCTTGCGGTTTTTTTTATTGTCCTCAAGTGAGGATAAGTTATTTGGATCATAGCGCTTTTTCCATCGGTAAAAGGTATCCGGCGATATACCAAAATGACGACAGGTAAGTCTTGCATTTTTCCCATTCTTTTCGTAATAATCAAACCACTCAAGCTTCCTCTTTATCTCATCCGATAAAACTGGAGGTTTACAATCTTTACCGCCAACTTCTGAATTGAATGTATCTGATCCTTTGTTATCCACAGAAACGCCCATTTTCTCCTTATTCACCTCTGCCATAAAATCTGAGAATATACTTTACTGTATGATATCTATAAGAAATATTTCTATTTCCATATTCGGAAATCTAGATAATTTCTTAAATATTTTCCACAAAAAAGTCACGATATATTATCACAATTATCACAACTAATTATAAACACAACACTTATATCTACCAGAAAACCATGCGTCCTACATCTATTTGATTTTTATTTTATTTACACTCAAATAGTTAACATATACTTAGAATTTTAGAAGTTTTTAAAACAAACAACACAAATAGTACGTCATGTATGTGACTTTAAAATAAGATGTTACACAATCATCGTTATCAATAATGCTGTTATAGAAATATTAGTGAGGCAAGGCTTCAGACTTAATAAAAAGTAAGAACGATTGAACCAGCCCTGGAAATGGTTATTTGTAGATGCAAGACATATTGGCTTGATAGAAAAGGTTAAAACATTTAGAATTACCATAATAGTTTGTAACAGTCTGGTCATTACATGGAGGAGCAGGTAAGTAGTCAGGCTACTTACTGCCTACTGCAGTAAAC
Organism: Candidatus Jinrextremum sp.; assembly: GCA_039794405.1. GTDB lineage: Bacteria > Planctomycetota > Brocadiia > Brocadiales > Brocadiaceae > JBDIVL01. The sequence goes on from JBDIVL010000002.1 coordinate 101,541, forward strand.
TATAGTTATCTCAAAAGAAATGTCACATAGCGTAGCAGATTTTCGCGGAAAATACAGCGTTTCTAAGACCATTAGAGCAGCGTTTCGTTTTAACGTTACAAGATATCTATCTCTTTTTAGTTTTCCTAGTCCCAAAGTAGTGATTATAGTGTCAGCGTATTCTTTATTTCCCAATCCAGAAGGGGGGTAGCATGGGGAACCTGCGGAGAGGTGTCATCTCTTTAGGATTTGCCGTTATTTTTCCGGTTGGTTCAATCTTGCAGATTGAACCATACGTTTCGGCATGTTGATTGACTTCGGGCCGATTTAATTTTGTAGAGACTCAAGATTTTGCGTCTCTACCACATATTTTGAGTGTTATACAGGTTTTGGATTGGCACCAGGTACCAGTAACATATCCAAACGTTTTAGTTCAATCGTGGACGATTGAACCAACATGGGGAGACAGTGAATGGTTACATGGTTATGTGTGGTTGGATGGTTAACAGCCATGTAGCCATTCAACTATTGAGCCATCTCTCCCCTGTGTCAAAGCAAAGATTTCTCATTCGCTTTGCTTCTTCGAAATGGCAAACTTACCATGTTCGGTCCCATTCATTGAATACTATAAGTACCTGATACTTACGATAATAGTTTGTAATGGTTCTATTCATCATAGACAATTCTGATATCGCAGGGAATGAGGAAGTAGGCAAGTAAGTATAGTACAGGCTGCCAGCTATCTTCTGCGGTGAACTATTATGATAGTTTTTAAGAAAAGGATACAATCTTGCCAAAAATCTCTGTAAAAGATTTTCATCTCGACTATACGCTCCATTGTGGACAGCTATTTCGGGTTTCCAGGGTAGAAGACTGGTATTATATTACCATAAGGAATCGCATCTTCAGGGTTCGGCAATCTAACCATCGATTGGAGTTTCACGGCATTGATAAGGAGTCTTTCGTAAGGTATTTTGCCCTCGACGAGCCATATTCTCCTATTATCAAACAAATAAACAGGGATTCATATATGAATGCAGCTATAAAGAAATATTATGGATTGCGGATTGTGCGACAAGACCCGTGGGAGTGCCTGATATCTTTTTTGTGCTCTTCAGCAGCAAATATTCCTAAAATAAAATTAAACCTTGAGACTTTGGCACAATTCTTTGGGAAAAAGATTGAATTGTATGGATTTGAGCAGTACTCATTTCCAAATCCTGGCGATTTAAATAACTACGAGAAGATTCTCATGGCAAAGACGGGGTTTCGGGCAAAATATATCAAAACCGCCAATAACCTTGTTGATGAAACCTTTTTAGCATCGTTAAAAAAACTCCCTTACCTGGAAGCAAAAAAGGCATTAAAACTTATCCCCGGGGTTGGAGATAAGATTGCCGATTGCATCCTTTTGTTTTCCCTTGGTTTTACTGAAGCATTCCCCATCGATACCTGGATGAAAAAAATCCTTAAAAAACTTTATTTTAGAAATGAAGATGTGTCGAATCTTCAATTAGAAACATTTGGCTCAAAATACTTTGGCAAGTATGCTGGATATGCGCAGCAGTTTCTCTATATGCGAGCAAGGGATTCGATGTCTGAATTATGAATTGAAAAGCTAGCGTGGCAAAGCATCAGATCGATAAAAGAGATTGAAAACCACAGATATCACGGATTGCACAGATTCTGATAAAATGAATAAACGGGTGAATGGGCATATGAGATTTCTCATCTAGTGCATCATCAAGGTAGTTCATAATAAATTATAGAGTATCTATCATGCGAAGTTTTATCCGAAGCAATCTTTTTGAAGTATTCAAGAGATTGCTCCGGAAATGATTGAACCAGCATGATTATCAAACATTACCTAGATAATGTACCAGTACAGAAGTCCCCGGCGGGGGGCGTCTCTACTATCCACACATTCAGTCATTTACCCACCTACTTATCCGCTATCACTAATTCGAGATTTTTATCTGTGGTTCCGGGTATTTCTTCTAAAATCAGGCCATGTGCAAAGATAAAGTCAAAGGTGACTACTATGCATGAGTCCCGGATTTAACCATCTTCTTTTTTACAAAATTCATTAATCCGCCGGATCGAATAATCTCCTGCATTTCAAGGGGAAATGGCTCAAACCTGAATTGTTTTTTTGAGGTATGATTTATAATTTCGGCATCATCAAGGTCAATTTCTATTTCATCGCCTTCCCGGATTTGCTCTGCCGCTTCAGAACATTCAAAAATAGGCAGGCCGATATTTATGGCATTCCTAAAAAAAATGCGGGCAAAGGACTTTGCAATAACGCAAGAAATACCTGTAGCCTTGATAGAAATTGGCGCATGTTCGCGGGAGGAGCCGCAGCCAAAATTCTCTCCTGCCACGATAATGTCACCCACACTAATCTTTTTAACAAAGTTTGGATCAACGTCTTCCATACAGTGTGATGCTAATTCTTTTGTATTGGTAGTATTAAGATACCGTGCCGGAATAATCTCGTCAGTATTAATATTATCTCCAAATTTCCAACATTTACCCTTCATGATAACCTCCCAACAAGGTAAAGCCTCAAACCGATAAAAAAATCGATAACTATAGTTTCACATATACTACAAGATCATGAGCTGACATCTGATTGATTATCCAGTCCTGGTTACTTTTAAAACTTGACTCAGGAGTAATATCATAATGCACTTCACCTGTCATCTTCTGCCCGCAGCCAGTTGCCTATTACTTTCTGCATCTTTTTGTCTATGACTCGACACGTTATGTTTCTGAGTATCTAATCTACCTTCCATCCTCTGGTATGCCTGATGCATAAATGCCTCCAGCCTTGTTTCCTCATTCGTTTGTTCCTGTCCGTCAAAAGATAATTTTAGACATGGCATGCCGCCGTGCTGTCTTTGAAACTTTTCAAGCACACCGTTTACAACAGTCCCGGGCATACAATGAAATGGTGTTACATTGATAATTCCATCAAAACCTTCCTCAACATATTCGATCGCTTTTCCCATACTCAATACGGGATCACCTTTGTAGGAGTCATCAATATATGGTTTCCCCTTTTTAATAAGATCTTTAATAGACGCATCTTTTAAAAAATGCCTGACCCTTCCTTTAAATACCCTTGTAAGCTTATAGGCATCGTACCTCTGGACAATATCAGAGATAAATTCACCCAAAAAGCCTTTATAGTCCTTTTCAAACATACATGATTCTCTACGGCAGTGTGCGATATAGTTAATCCATTCAGCGAAAGGAGGGATAAACACCTCCCCGCCAAGCCGCTCAATATTTCTTACAAGGAAGTTATTTGCAAACTCATTGCAGCGGACGTAAGTTTCTCCAATGATACCGATCAATGGCCTCGGCTTACTCCGGTCTATTTTTATCCTTGCAAAGGCATCTCTTGCTTCCTCAGCGAACCGAATCAGGTTCTGATGTTTTTCCAGTCCCTCCTCTGCCTTTTTCACATAATTCTCATAAATGGCATCCGTCTCACCTTTTTGCAGCTCATATGGCCTCGTTTCCCTTTGCATTTTTTGCAAGAGGTCAATATACATAATGCCGTTCCAGGCTAACTTCCGGAAATGAGTACCTAAACTTTTAGTGTCTTCACCGTAATTCTCGCCCTGATCCATAGTATACAGCGGCACATGAGTAAACCCAAGTTCGTCTAATACCATACGATGGAATTTATTGTATTGGCCAAACCGGCAAGGGCCGGAAGCGGTCGCCATAAAGAAGGCACTAGATTCAGGATCAAAATCTGGACTCAGGGCCTTTTTTACAATATCTCCTGTTGTAAGGATTGCGGGATAACATTCCTTTCCCGAAGTAAATTTTCTTCCAATATCGATACTCTGTTTATTTGCCATAGGCAAGGCCTCTGCCAGTACACCGTTCGCTTTCATAGATGCTGCAATCATTCTCCCATGATCACACATATAGGGAATGTAAATGGTACGCCTTTTTCTCTCTCCCACCAAAGTTCGTATAGGAGCATCTTCCCGTAATTTTTTACTTTCCTGTGATGACTTAACATTTTTAAGACTATCAATAAACGCCTCACATCGCGTTATTGCTCCTACGTCAGAGCTGTGCTCGTCGATCTCTATGGTTAAACATGGTTTTCCTGCCAGTTCTTTGGCAAAAAACTTCGTTATAAATGAATCAGGACCGCAGCCAAAATTCGTGATATACAAAGGATAGAGCCTCTTATCCCTGGCAATCAACCTTGCCGCCGCTATAAATCTTTGCCCGGTCTTCCAATACATATTCGGATAGTCCCTGGCTATCTCTTCAATATCCAGTTTCAAAAAATCCAGAGGAATGGTTAATATCCCTAAATCGCGTAATTTTTCCGGGAGTCCAAGGTTCATACCCGTATCACATCCGTTGTAAGACCGACTGATGAATACAAATGCCTTCTCATTTTCACCTAATTTCTCAAGAATCTCGCCTCCCCGTACCTCTAACGTTCTCTGGAAGGTTTCTAATGCCTCACGTGCTGATCTGATGGCAGTATTAACGACATCTCCCGTACATCCGATATCTTTTGCAATTTTACGAAGGGTCTTAACGAAATAATCTTCTCCATATTCAAAATGGATCACCGGAGATAAGACTTTAAATTTCTTTTCTTCAAAATGAATTGCTGCACGGACAAGATACGGGATACACTGCACGTAAGGACATGCATATGAGTGTGTAAGCCTTGGGCTTGCATGAGTTAAATTAATAACGCTTGGCAGGAACAAATAATCAATATCCCTGTCTAAAAGATCAATAACATGCCCGTGAGCCACTTTAATGGGAAAGCACGTTTCTGCGGTAATTACTTCTACTCCGTTGTAAACAATATCTTTATTCGTATCACTGGAAGTCACAATATCAAATCCCAATTCGATAAAGAATGCCTTCCACATCGGGTAAAAATCATGAAACGTAGAAACCTGTGGTATACCGATCTTTTTTCCAATGGGCTTATCGGGTTTGTTTTTCTTATAGGTATGAAAGAGCGCTTCTTTTCTTTCGCGAAAGAGCCTTGGTAAATGTTTTCCTTTTTTCAGGGATCTCTCATCATCAAACTTGCCGCAGCGGCTTCCATAATGAAGGGGATTCTCTCCTTCAATACTGACCTTTCTGATCTCACAAATATTCGAGCAATCCTTGCAAACAAAGGAAGACAGTTCATATTTTTTATGCCGGAGGTCGAATCCTTTAAATTTTGATTTTTCCCAGGTCCTTTCCTCCATAGCGATAATGGCAGAACCAATAGCACCCATAATATCATGATGGGGAGGTACAATAACTGTTTTACCGGTCACCTTCTCGAATGCCGCCTTTACACCACGATTAGCAGCGACTCCTCCCTGGAAAAAAATCGTATTTCCAATTTTTCTGTCTTCAACCACCCTATTGATAAAGTTCAATACTACAGAATAACTGAGACCAGCCAATAAATCATCCTTGGATGTTCCGCGCTGCTGGTGATGGTTAAGATCCGATTCCATAAAAACGGTGCACCGCTCACCGAGATGAGAAGGGCAGCACGAAGAAAGTGCCCGTTTACTGAATTCGCCCTTGATGCTCACGCTCAATTTTTCAGCCTGTTCCTCTAAAAATGAGCCAGTCCCTGCCGCACAAACCTTGTTCATGGCGAAGTCAACGATAGCTCCGTTTTCCAGCCGTATAAATTTTGAGTCCTGTCCACCAATTTCAAAAATAGTATCTACATTTTTGTCTACATTTGCAGCAGCGGTGGCGTGAGCAGTAATTTCGTTCTTTGCAATATCGGCGCCAATAAAGTCTCCTGTTAAATAACGTCCGGAACCGGTAGTTCCGGCGCCACAAACAACCACCTTGTCTCCCACTTCCAAACCGACTTCATAGAGACCTTGCTTTACTGCCTCAAGCGGTCTTCCCGCCGTCATTAGGTACCGCCTGGCCAGGACGGTTTTATGCTTGTCAATAACAACGATATTAGTACTGATTGAGCCCACATCAACGCCGACGTAGACCTCGACCTTTTCATCACCGGTAAGAGAATGGATTCCGTCTGTGATTTTATAATTATCCCCTCGAAGTGGCTCAAGGCTGGATGATTTTGCGCCCCGGTCTCTTAAGTATTCTTCTATTTCCTTCAATCCCAGAAAGGGCGAGTGGATACCCTTATCAAGGATAGTAAATGCCGCACCAATAGCTCCCATTACCTTAAAATATTTTGGAATAACCAGCTCGGAAGGTTTCAATTCCAAGATATCTTCAAATGCCTTAACCATACCGGCATTTGCTGCCACACCACCCTGGAAGACAATAGGTTTAAAAAACTCTTTCCCTTTCCCGATATTACTCTTAAAATTCCTCGCCATAGCGTAACAAAGACCGGCTACGATATCATGTACGGGGGTACCCTCTTGTTGCAGATGAATCATATCGGTCTTAGCAAACACACTACAGCGACCTGCAATTCTCGGTGGGTTCTTGGATTTTAATGCCAGATCTCCAAACTCCTTTTCTATCGCAATGCCAAGCCGGGTAGCCTGCTGATCTAAAAACGAACCGGTGCCTGCGGCACATAACGTGTTCATTGAAAAATCGGAAACCTTCATCTGCCCGGTAGACTCGTCATGCTCAATAAGCATGAGCTTCGAGTCTTCACCGCCTATTTCAATAATGGTACGTACTTCTGGATGTAAGGTTGTAGTAGCCTTGCTATGGGCAACGACTTCGTTAACAAAGGCGATATTCATCAACTCAGATACAAACTTCCCCCCGGTCCCCGTAATAGCCATACCGTCAATGTCGTCAATGTGAGTCCGGTTAAATATATCTCTTAAAACGAGGAGGAATGTTTCCACGGGTTGACCATGTGAACGAACATAATGATCTTCTAAAATTTCCTTACGATCATTAATTAATACCGCTTTTACACTCACTGAACCAATATCTAGTCCTACATACTTTTTCTGGGGCATCGTTGTATTCATAATTTTTACCATCTGTCAGATAAAGAAATGTTAACTATTTTTCCTGGCCCTTTAGTTCTTAAATGAGGCCTTCGGCGAATTTTTATACCACCTTGTAGGAGCGAACCTTGTGTTCGCCCAAACGGGAAACAAACAGAAACGTTTTGAATCGTGCAGGGGAAGACCAAACATAAGGTTCACCCCCTACAAAAGAATACTGAAATTTCTAAACGTTACATCAGATTGGACTTTAAAAGAAAAAAACCAACGACTCATGGTTGGTTCAATCTTGAAATTGAACCATATGTTTAAGCATGGACCTGTATTTTTTGGTCGATGCCAGACATAGGAAACATACCAAATATTTCGGTTCAATCGAAGACGACTGAACCTGCCTTGGGTACAGAAGCAAAATATTGCGTCTCTATTTTTTGAATATCTGCTAGTTTTTCACCACTTCACCAGGTGGGGTAATCTCTCCAGTAATAGCAGACGCGGCTGCAACGGCGGGGCTACAAAGATATATCTCACTCTTTGGATGCCCCATACGACCAACAAAATTACGATTCGTAGTTGACAACGCTCGTTCTCCTTCTGCCAAAATCCCCATATGTCCTCCCAAACAAGGACCACATGTGGGAGTGGAAACTACTGCTTCAGCATCAATAAATATTTCAATCAAACCCTCTCTGAGTGCCTGCTTATAAATTTCTTGTGTTGCCGGTATAATAATAACCCGGATAGAGGGATGTACTTTTCTCCCTTTGAGGATTTGAGCTGCAACCCGAAGATCTGAAATCCTTCCATTCGTACAAGAACCAATAATAATCTGATCAATCTTAATTCCTGCAACATCCTCTACTGCTTTTGTATTTTCTGGTAAATTGGGAAGGGCTATTTGAGGTGAAATTTCTTCAGCATTAAATTCATAGGTTTTTGCGTAATTACCATGGGAATCACTTTGATACATTACATACTTTTTACCGACCCTGCCCTTTATATACTCTTCTGTTTTTTCATCGGGGCAAATAATGCCACTCTTGGCACCGGCCTCAATAGCCATATTACATATGGTAAAGCGGTCATCCATGGATATATGAGTAATTGCACTACCGGTAAATTCCATTGCCTTGTAAAGGGCGCCGTCTACACCGATTTTCCCGATCGTATAGAGAATCAAATCTTTTCCAGACGTCCAATTTTTTACCTTGCCGTGGTAAACAAATTTTATTGATTCAGGAACCTTGAGCCATACTTTTCCCGTAGCAAAACATGCAGCAAGATCAGTACTTCCAATACCTGTAGAAAACGCTCCAAGCGCACCATAGGTGCAGGTATGAGAATCAGCACCAATTACAAGATCACCGGGCGCAACAATGCCCTTTTCCGGAAGGAGGGCATGTTCAATCCCCATCCGGCCAATCTCAAAATAATGCTTCAGGCGATACTTTTCTGCAAATTCACGGAGGGATTTTGATTGTTGGGCCGATTTGATGTCTTTATTGGGAGTAAAGTGATCAGGGACCAAAACAATTTTTTCCGGATCAAATACTTTTTTCGCTCCTATCTTTTCAAATTCTTCAATAGCGATAGGAGCAGTAATATCGTTGCCTAAACAGATATCAACATTTGCGTAAACAAATTGTCCAGGATGTACTTCCTTAAAACCAGAATGCGCGGCAATAATCTTCTCTGTTATTGTCATTCCCATAGATTGTTTTTATCATAGCAGTCTGCCCGTTTTTTATCAAAAACACAAGCAACTGTAAATAATTGTCATTTAAAAAGGTAAAAAATAATTTTAATTTTCTGAAAATCGTGTTCGATGCCACGATTTTAAAAACAGGGGATCTTGTAAGTATTTTTTATGACACTTCGTACACAGATCAAAACGAAAGGCTTTGTATTCTCCATTTTCTGACATTTCTCCAGCATCTGCCATATCATCCCCTTCATCTTCATCCTCTATCATCTCTTCATCAACATCTTCATCCATGTCCATAGCATCACATGCAGTATAGATCTCAATCTTAACAACATATCGGATGTCTTCCTCTACCAGCAATGGTTTTCCGCACATATCGCAAGTATAGTGCACCATCTATCTCCCTCCAAATAAATTTTTATTTTATAAAAACACAGACCCGTTCGGTGTAGTAGTTCGTGATATCATGGTACGGAAGACACAACAAAGTATTTCTATAGAATTTCAAACTAGCCTCCGAAAGATCTGCGTCTTTTGATCTTCATGGCACAGAAGAACTGCCACGAAAAACTCTTACTATTTTATATCTTTAACACTTTTCAATCAAACAACCATAGCCCTAAGTCTCCTAACTCTTTCTTCTATTGGTGGATGAGTACTAAAGAGCGTAGCAAAAGCTCTACCGCTTAATGGATTCACGATAAACAGATGTGCCGTATTTGTGTTTGCATCCATTGGTCTCGTCACTGCTGCGCGTTGTAATTTCTCAAGTGCATCGGCAAGTCCTAACGGATTTCCGGTTATTTGTGCACCACCCTTATCCGCAGCATATTCACGTGAACGGGAAATGGCCATTTGAATCAAAAGGGCAGCGATAGGAGCCAAAATAGCCAAGAACAAAACCGCGATCCCCCCGCCTCTATTATCCTCTTCATCCCTCCCACCGAAACCACCAAAGAGGGCTCCCCATCGGGCCATATTGGCGAGCAGCATGATAGCACCCGCAATCGTGGCAACGACTGTAGATATGAGGATATCCCGATTCCAAATATGGCTTAGCTCATGGCCTAAAACACCCCTCAACTCTTCACGCGCTAAAGAAGAAAGCATTCCCTCCGTAACAGCCACAGCGGCATGGCTCGGATTTCTCCCTGTTGCGAATGCATTCATAGCACTGGTTGACATGATATATACCTTAGGCATGGGAAGTCCAGCACGGCTCGCAAGTTCTTCAACAATTCCATAAAGGGCCGGTGCATCTTTCCTGGATACCTCTCTCGCCCCGTACATTTTTAATACAATTTTATCGCTGAACCAATAGCTGAAGAAATTCATGCCCATAGCCATAATAAAAGCAAAAACAGCCCCCTGCCTTCCACCAACCATACTGCCTACCCAGATAAATAATAAGGTTAAGACGATTAACAATATAGCTGTTTTAAAATAATTCATATCTAACCTCTCCAAATACAAGCACTTAGCCTATTATTTTATTCACAATAGATCAGCTACTACGATTTCCCGATATCTATCCCGCAGCAGCCAAATTCTTACACCTTATCAATAGTACATACAAGACTTTTGTACCATGATATTTCATGAATGGTGGATTTGGAAGGAGAAATCTGTAGTATAAAACTCAGTACTTTACATGTTTTTGTACTTTCAAGGTTATTATAAGTACGGCTTATTTTTTGTCAAGGAATTTAATCTATACCATTATGGAAGGATAAAAAATTCAATCTTTTGTGGAATTATAAAAGATTGTAACTACCCGATTGTCAGGTTCACGGTTCAAATTTCACGGTAGGTTGTTTTCCTTTCTCCATATTTTTCAATCTTCATCTCTCTAACTCTGAACCTTAACCCGAGCAGTTATAAAAGATTTATAAGGATGCGTGCTCGAACTTCTTATCAATAGCTGTCATTATCGCATCGTATTGAGGTGGAACTTCTACAGGAAGGTTAGCAAAGTGCGGAATTACTTCTTCCAGTTTATTCTCGTGATAATTTATTTTAAATTCGGGGAACTTCAAACCATGCGCAGTAGAAATAACAACGACCTTCTCGTCGGGCGTGATCTCTTTTTTCTTTAACAATTTTATTAAAACAGCCAAAGCTACCCCTGTATGCGGACAGCAAAATAACCCTGTCTTATCCGCTTGTGCGGAAGCGTTTGCTAATTCATCCTCCGTTGCCTGTTCTACAATGCCGTTGAAGGTTCTCAGAGTGGCAATTGCCTTTTTGTAACTAACCGGATCACCTATCTGAATAGCATTGGCGAGGGTCTTTTGAGCCTTGATAGGTTTAAACTCTTTAAAGCCATTTAAATAACTGAGATAAAGAGGATTGGCTTTAGCTGCTTGAGCACACACAATCCTAGGCTGTTTATTAACCATACCTAATTCCTTCATCATAAGAAAGCCCTTGCCTAATGCAGCGGTATTACCTAAATTTCCTCCAGGAACAATGATAATATCAGGCACTTCCCAGTCAAACTGCTGGACTATTTCAATACTGACTGTTTTTTGACCTTCAATACGGAGGGAGTTCATAGAATTGGCCAGATAAATATTATTTTTCGTACATATCTCTTTTACCAGTTTCATACACCCATCAAAATCTGTATCCAATGATAAGGTAAGAGCTCCATTTGCTATAGGCTGGATAAGTTGTGCATGAGATACCTTATTCTTCGGTAAAAACACAATAGCAAGAATACCCGCTGCGGCACAGTAGGAAGCTAATGCAGCAGAAGTATCTCCAGTAGAAGCGCAAGCAACAGCCGGAATATTCTTCCCTTCGGCAATCATCTGCTTAACCATGGAAACCAGAACAGTCATTCCCAGATCTTTAAAAGAACCTGTATGGGCATTTCCACACTGTTTAATCCATAAATCTTTAAGACCAACTTCCTTCCCCAGCCGCTCAGCCCAAAAGAGATTACTGCCACCCTCATAGAGAGAAACCACGTTCTCATTGTCGATATTCGGACAAACAAGTTCCTTCTTGCCCCAGACAGAGCTTCCGTAAGGCCATGTGGTACGCCTATAACGCTCATCAAACAGCTTCTTCCAGGATTCTGAAGAACGCCTCCGAAGTTTATCCAAATCATGCCGTACCTCAAGGAGATCCCCACACCTTTTACACCGATAGACGATCTCGTTTAGCTCATATTTTTCATCGCAACCCGCGATACATTGAAACCATGCCCGATATGGCATGAATAATTTCTCCTCTCTCAATCACCGTAAATACAAAATTCTGAATTATCCGAACAGGATGGGCGAAGCGAAACACACCCACACCCAGTTTATTGAGTCCATTGGGTTTCTTGAATTAACTCAACGAACCTAACAAATCCAACAAATTCAAAAAAACTTTATTAAATAATTATAGGGAGACAGATGTATAATTACAAGGAAAAACACGAGAGTACTACTCCGTAAAAACTTCTTTTTTCTGCAAGTTTTTCTTGCTATCTGTAAATCTATCATAAACTAATCAGGTTGTCTGGTTCACGGTTGATTGTTTTTCTTTAAACCTTTCGGTCTTCATCTCTCTAACACCGAATTAACAATACACCATTATCCCACCACTCCACTAATCCATATCAAGGATTTTGTTGAGACTACACCGCGCCATGGCATTATCAGAGAAATTATTTTCATTTTGACAAAAGTACTAGAACTTTGATAACATTCTGGACAATATGCCTTTACAAAACTTTGTATCAAAAATAGTGTCATATTTTCCAGGATTAGACAGGCAGTCAATCCGGAGAGAATTCAGACACGCTTTTCGTGTAAGCACATCGGATGAAAATAGCACATTAAATGAAAAGGAATTAGCCCTTATTTCGAGGCTAATTACTATAATTCAGAAAAGAAAACTTACTACTCCAGCAACATTATTCCTCGAGTCTGCGCAACCATTAAACTATATTGGTAGCCAACTGATGGTATTTTTTAGACCATTCTTAACCTTTCTCTTTACACCTGCAGACTACGATCTCCTTCAGGGTATCCTTGAAAAGAGAGAAGGCATTAAGAAAGTTATTGAGGAATTAGAAAAGAGGCAATAATTTGAACGTCATCATTGCTACAGATTGTGGCAGTACTACTACCAAGGCAATTCTTATTGAGAAAAAGGATGGTGTATACAGACAGACTTATCGTGGAGAGTCACCGACTACGGTTGAAGCTCCCTTTGAGGATGTTACCCGTGGCGTCTTAAATGCGTTTGCTGAAGTAGAAGAACTCTCAGGCCGAAAGATACTGGACGGAGAAAAAATTATCACACCAGCACAAGGAAACGTTGGGGTAGATATCTACGTCTCCACAAGCAGCGCTGGTGGTGGACTGCAGATGATGGTAGCAGGTGCCGTAAAGAGTATGACCGCCGAAAGTGCCCAGCGTGCCGCATTAGGAGCGGGTGCAATCGTTATGGACGTCATTGCATCAAATGACCAGCGCCTCCCGCACGAGAAGATTGACCTTATCCGGCATTTAAGGCCTGATATGATCCTCCTTTCCGGCGGTACAGATGGGGGTACCGTCACCCATGTAGTTGAACTTGCCGAGTACATCTCTGCCGCTAACCCTAAGCCCCGTCTCGGTATGACCTTTCAGCTTCCCGTTATCTATGCAGGGAATAAAGACGTACGGGAAAAGATCAGGGAAATTTTAGGAGAAAAAACCTCTCTTCATATTACAGAAAATATCCGGCCAACGCTTGAACGGGAAAATCTCTTTCCAGCACGACAGGAAATTCAAAAACTCTTTCTTGAACATGTCATGGCCCAGGCGCCTGGTTATAAAAAACTTATGTCATGGACAGGGGCGCCAATTATGCCAACGCCTGGTGCGGTTGGCCTCATTATGCAGACCATTGCAAGAAAGAATAATATTAATGTAGTAGGTGTAGATATTGGCGGCGCTACAACAGACGTCTTTTCTGTATATGGTGAAGTTTTTAATCGTACGGTTAGTGCTAACCTTGGCATGAGTTATAGCATCTCTAATGTGTTGGCTGAAGCTGGCCTTGAGAATATTTTGAGGTGGGTGCCATTTGATATAAATGAATCTGATCTTCGGAATAGGATTAAGAACAAGATGATTCGTCCCACAACAATACCTCAGACATTAGAAGAATTAAAGATAGAACAGGCCATATCACGTGAGGCACTCCGAGTGTCCTTTGAGCAGCATAAATCCCTGGCAGTAGGGCTTAAAGGGGTACAGAAGGAACGTGATATTTCGGAGGCATTTAAACAAGAAGTTTCCGGTGAGACGCTCGTAAACATGTTGAAACTCGATCTCCTGGTAGGCAGCGGGGGGGTGCTATCCCATGCACCGCGCAGATCACAGGCAATGCTTATGATGATTGATGCCTTCCAGCCCGAAGGGATAACGAGGATTGCAGTTGATAGTATTTTCATGATGCCGCATTTAGGTGTCCTCTCAACGATAAATGAACAGGCTGCAACGGAAGTTTTTGAGAAGGACTGCTTGATCTACCTGGGAACATGTATCTCTCTCGTTAAAGGTGCTATAGGAAAACCTCAGGAGAAATGTATCTCATATAAAATAACAATGCCCGACGGCAGAAAGATAGAGGAATCCCTTACCTTCGGTGAACTGCGTGTTTACCCGCTGGATATTGATCAAACAGCGGAAATCGAAATTCTACCGGCAAAAAATTTTGATATTGGTGAGGGAAAAGGCAAGCCCGTTATCAAAAAACTTTTCGGGGGAGTTGTAGGTATCGTTATTGATATACGGGGAAGACCCATCATATTAGCAAAGGATAAGGCATCCAGAATGGAACAACTCCAGCGATGGACGAAAGTAATCAATGCTTATCCGACATAAAACGGTTTAAGCAGTTTAAACAGATTAAACAGCTAGAAAGGCGAAGCCTCAAACCAATGAAAGAGGTCATAAGCTGTCAGCAGTCAGCAATAGGGCAGAAGCTGAACGCAGATAGCTAATTGCTTATTTTATACAATACTGATCACTTCTAAAACTTGACTCATTTGTAAAGATAAATCGCATATAAGGTATTTAATTAAACTATGACTCACGCTTATACACCGGGTTTACGAGTATCAGAAAAGACAAAGGCTACCAGCCAGCGCATCCTGCCATTGTTAGGCGAGGTTGTTGTAAAAAAGGGTGATATCTTAAAGGCTGAAGATGTAGTGGCCACGACCTACCTTCCCGGTAAAGTACATGCCGTAAATGCCGTTAATCGCCTGGGTATCCAACCCAAGGACCTCAAACAATATATGCTGAAAAAAGAAGGAGACCCTGTCCAAAAAAGCGAGGTCATCGCGGAAACCAAACCGTGGATTAAAGCACTAAAGTCCGTCTTACTTTCACCCATCACAGGTACTATTGAGACTATATCTACAGTGACAGGACAAATCCTCTTCCGTGAACCTCCCAGACCTATTCGGGTATTCGCTTATATCGACAGCACTGTTACGGAAGTCATAGAAAAAGAAGGTGTGGTTGTAGAAACCGTAGCCACTTACATTCAAGGAATCTTTGGTGTAGGTGGTGAAACGGTGGGTGAGCTTGCTATCGCAGTAAATAAGCCCGGAGATGTAATTACGTCGGAACATATCCAGCCCATACACAAAGATAAGATCATCATTGGTGGTTCTTTCATTCAGCACGACGTTATTGACAAGGCAAAAAAGATTGGTGTTAAGGGGATCATAGTTGGCGGGCTTGATGATAAAGATCTTAAAAAACTTCTTGGGTTTGACCTGGGGGTAGCCATTACAGGTTCAGAAAATATCGGTATTACGCTCATTATCACCGAAGGTTTTGGCCAGATACAGATGGCACAGAGGACCTTCGATCTCCTGAGATCACGTTCAGGCGCTAAAACTTCTATTAATGGCGCCACACAGATTCGGGCAGGTGTGGTAAGACCCGAAATTATTATACCATATGGCACCGCAGACAGTGCAATAAAGGAAGGAATGGATAAGCCAATCGACAGAGGCATGGAGGTTGGAGACCTTATAAGGATTATCCGTGTACCCTACTTTGGAAAGATCGGCAAGATTAAGGCACTTCCCTTCTCTCCTCAAAAAATTGAAACTGAGGCCGTAGTGCGCATCCTCGAAGTCGAATTTCCCGATGGCTCTACAGTTATTGTTCCCCGGGGAAATATCGAAATGATTGAAAAATAAAAACTGCAGCCCCGTAGGTTATCGTATTACCCCCGTAAAACTTCTTTTCCAGCATCGTTTTTTTAATATTTTCGATAAAGAGACACGGAAGGCTCCAAATCCAAATCACCCAACCTCATTTTCAGATTTTGAACTTTGGATTTTGACATTTGACATGCCTGTATACTTTTCTCGTTTGATTGAGGCTACGCCGCCCTACACTCTATTACGCTGGTTGACTGGAGCCGGGGCGTTTTCCATGAACCAGGGCAGAGGGTTGTTCAAAAGGTACAAAATCGATTTTTTTCATATAACATGTAGGGACGTATTACAATACGCCCCTACAAATATGGCATTGTAAATAACTTTTTGGACGACCCCCAAATATCGTTTACTCGGCTGCGTTAATTATTTTTTAGTGGGCAATGTCCACCCTACCCTGGTGGTAGTGATCCATCATTATGAATTGAAAAATGAATGTTTTACTCCTATTACTTTCCTGTTGTAATTTAGTCGTAATAATTTATAATTGCAAAGATTGTCGTAGTTCAGACTGTTACTGAGATATGATAAATTTAGAAATTCTTAGTTATGCAACAAAAATGACTGTATTGAAAAAATTACTTTTTTCCACCGCTATCTTTTTTATATCGTTTTTCACTACCACGATACTTTTTGCCCAATTACCCACGTTTCTTATCCCTCCTACGGAATTCAGGGCATTTGATACTCCTAATGACGCCGGAGAAACAGTGTCATTGACCTGGTCGGCATCTCCCAGCGATGCATCAGATGTCTTCTATGTGATTTATATTGATAAAGATAAAAATGGCACCTTTGAGAAGGAGGCTGTCCGTATAAAGTCAAACACCAGCTACCGAACAAGTGTTCCTGAAATCTACGGTTATAAAAACGAAAACGGTAAATATCACTACATCCAAATCAATCCAAGGAAGATTTTCAATGGAGAAAAGATTGACAAGAAACAAATCTACCACTTTAAATTGGCAATGGTTGCTGGGAATAATGAAATGACCCTGGATACAATAGCCTCAGCATCTGCTTATGGTAACTGGATACACGCAAAAAAGATCAACAATTTCGTAATTATGGTTATGCTCTCAGGCATCATTTTCTATTTTATTATACATGCACGAAGAAATCCTAATATGTTTTTAAGAAAAATAGGCGGACTCGATGCAGTAGATGATGCGCTGGGCCGTGCTACAGAAATGGGGAAACCAGTGCTTTTTGTTCATGGACTAACCGGCATGGGGAGCATTTCGACCATTGCAGCAACCAATATTCTCGGCAGGATTGCACGAAAGATAGCAGACTACGATGCCAATTTAAAAGTCGTCAATAATGATCCTATCGTCATGTCTGTAAGCCAAGAAGTAGTAAAGGAGTCCTATTTAGAAGCAGGACGCCCGGACGCTTATAATCCAGATAATGTATTTTTAGTGGCATCAGAACAATTTCCGTACGTAGCAGCCGTCAGTGGCATCATGACCCGGGAAAAGCCTGCTGCCAATTTTTTTGTTGGATATTTTTATGCTGAAGCATTGATTTTAGCTGAAACCGGTGCATCCACAGGAGCAATCCAAATCGCTGGCACCGATGCCTATACCCAATTACCTTTTTTTATTACCACCTGTGATTATACCCTGATTGGTGAGGAACTCTATGCGGCCAGCGCGTACCTATCAAGGGAACCCATGCTTATGGGTACACTGAGGGCTCAGGATGTAGGGAAAGGACTCCTTATTATTGTATTACTACTGGGAACTTTATTGGCCAGTTTTGGATTTGAATATATTACACATATCTTTGATGTCTTTTGAAAAAGGTGTGCGGAATGCCCGAAAGAAGTCATGATTGGATGAAACAAGCCCAGAGGGATTTAGAAAGTGCCAAAACCCAAATGAAAAGCGGGTTCTTTGAATGGGCCTGTTTTATTGCCCAACAAGGGGCAGAAAAAGCAGCTAAAGCAGTGTATCAGAAGATCGGGGGAGAAGCATGGGGACACTCAGTCAATGATTTACTGAAAGGTCTTCGTGAAAAGTTAGATGTCCCTTTGGAATTCGTTGATGCTGCTAAATACCTGGATAAATTCTATATTCCGGCAAGGTATCCAAACGGTTGGGTTTCCGGTACACCTTCTGATTATATATCTATGGAGGATGCACAAAGTGCCGTCAGTAATTCAGAAAAAATCATACAATTCTGTCAAGGTATTTTGGCTAAATAAAAAACTGTTACAATCGAATATCATTAAAGCTGTAAATAATTTAGTTCATAATCAACGAGTAGTAAAACAAGTAATACTCTTTGGCTCTATTGCAGAAGATCGTGGTATTCCCTCAAGTGATGTAGACATTCTTATTATAGTAAGTGAATCTCAACAAAAATTTCTTGATCGAGCCGTATATTTTAAAAAATTTTTTGAAGATATCGGTTTAGGCGTAGATTTATTTGTCTATACCGAAGAAGAAGTAAAGAAAAATACCATTCCTTTAGTAAATACTGCTTTTAAGAAGGGAAAAATTTTATTTAAACGAGAATCTCTATGAATTTTCTTAAACGCACCGTTCCACTCATTATTGCATTCGTTATGGGCGTACTCATGGCCATGCAATACTATGTCCCACATAAACTGTCACAGGATTTACTGGAGGTAGTAACCAGATGGGACAGGATTATAGCGGGTTTTGCCGTATTTATTGGGGCATACAGCCTATTCCATCTCCACTGGACAAGGATTAAAAGAAAAGTAGAAGGATGGGGATATAGCGTTTTTGTTTACTTCGGGGCAATCATTACATTGATTTTTGGCCTGATAAACGGAGGGAAATTTTTCTGGAATGACAAGCAAGACGGTACCATGTTTGATTGGTTTTATTACTACATACAGGTACCTGCCGGGGCTACAATATTTTCTATCCTGGCCTTCTTTATTGCTTCCGCGGCTTACCGGACCTTTCGTGCACGTACGAGAGAATCGACGGTATTACTGGTTGCGGCTGTTATTGTCATGCTAGGAAGGGTCCCTATTGGAAACTATATTTCACAATATATCCCCGCGATTGCTGATTGGATTATGGCAGTCCCGAATCTTGCAGCCAAACGGGGTATCCTTTTGGGGGTTAGTCTGGGGGCAATAGCAACATCTCTAAAAATTATTTTGGGTATCGAACGGTCTTATCTGGGCGGAGGTGAGTGATGGAAAGATTTTTACGGATAGACCGCCGCATTATCTTCGCAATTATCACCGTGGCAGTTATTGTTTCCCTTATCCTCCAATTTGAGTTGCCAATACCTGCTTCAGAACCGGTTGAGGGAGTTTATAAAAAAGTTGAATCTTTACCTAAAGGCTCCCATATTATGATTTCCTTTGATTACGACCCCTCATCAAAGGAAGAATTACAACCTATGGCAATCGCCTTCCTCCACCATTGCTTTAGCAGGGATTTAAAGGTAATTGGCATGACGCACTATCCGGGTGCTCCTGGTCTGGCGGAACAGGCAATGACCACGGTAGCCGACCAATATCAAAAAAAATACGGCGAAGATTATACCTTCTTAGGCTATAAGCCCGGGTCTGCTTCACTCATTATTAACATGGGAGAAAATCTTTATTCCGCCTTTCCAAAAGATTTTTACGGACATGATACGGCAACGTTACCTGCCTTACAGGGAGTTGATTCGCTCAGGAATATTGACTTCCTGTTTGATCTGGCAGCAGGAACAACAATAGAAATGTGGATCGTATACGGAAAAGAAAAATATAAATTTGCACTTGGGGCAGGGTGTACGGCAGTAATGGGTCCCGATATGTACCCTTTCCTTCAGTCAAAACAACTTAACGGTTTACTTGGCGGACTTAAGGGAGCTGCAGAGTATGAGGCATTAGTCAAAAAAAAGGCAAATGCCGTGAGTGGGATGCGTCCCCAAAGCGTAGTACACGTAATTATTATTCTCTTTGTCATATTTGGCAATGGAGTTTACTTTGCATCGAAAAGGATAGGACATGCGTAAGGATACCGATTTTTTCATTCTGGCCGGCTCTATTGGGTTGTTCGTCTGCATCAATATCTTTTTGATGGCATCAGGAAAATTACCGTTTTCTTCCAACGGTTTTGGAATTATTCTGGGTGCGGGACTTACCCTTGCCATTTACAGCTTCCTTTATAAAGACAATCCCGCCTTTAAAATTGCAGAAAATCTTTATGTTGGAGTATCCCTGGGCTATACCATTATTATCACCTGGTTCAATTTCTTAAAGCCTGACCTCTACGACCCGCTTATTGTACCGATCTTTTCAAGAGCCGCAGCAAAGGCTCCTCAGTATGCATTAATCATCCCTTCCCTGTTAGGTATTTTTATGCTCCTGCGGTTTTCGGCAAAACTGTCCTGGCTAAGCCGATGGACATTTGCATTTGTGGTAGGCCTTGGGGCAGGAGTCAGCATCCCCAGGGTTATTTCAGCATTCATTTTAGAACAAATAAAGCCCTCTCTGCATCCGGTCTTTTCCGGTGGAGAAACTATACTTTCCAGCATTAACACACTCCTGATCTTATTGGGGGTTACCTCTGTTCTCATTTACTTTATCTTTTCTGTTGAACATACCGGAACAATTGGAAAGATATCAAAGATCGGCATATGGTTTCTCATGATTTCCTTTGGGGCATCCTTCGGGTATACCGTAATGGGCAGGCTGTCACTCCTTATCGGCCGGATTCAGTTCTTGCTGAGGGATTGGCTGGGTATTTTGCAATAATATAATTCGTTTATATTGAAACGGTGTGTATTGGTAGATATACAGTTATATTAACTAAGAATTTATCCGTGAAAAACAGGGCATTATGGTTTGCCGGTACGAGGGGGTTATGGAGATAAATTCACCTGTAAGCAGTAGGACTTCCTACAGAGACCTTGCATGGCTTTGAAGGAGATGCAGATGTCCTGTGCATAGTAGCCAAGAATGTCGTCCTTTACCAGTTTGAACACTCACCCCCTGGTCTGCCACGACTTTATCTGCGGAAGCGAGGATACATGAGATGAGTGCAGTTTGATGTAATCCTGAAGACTCCCCTTTCTCCAGAGATCGCTCAGACGCAAAACACCCCCTCAGGTGTTGAAAAAGGATATAAATACATTAGGAATGAATATCTTTCGACGTTCAATTGCAATGAAAATATAAACCTCACAAATATGGAATCAAACCCATCAGGCCGGAACGTATTTTCTGATTAGGTAGGCGCTATAAACTCTTGTTCTGGTGGATTGGTATTGATCAGCTTATTAACGGCATCCATAACAGGTTCAGAAGAAGTATGGAATTTAGCGATGGGGTTCACAATCGCAAGGCCACGATAATACGTAACAAGTCCTTCTGCAATTTCTGTCATGACCTTATTAAAGGTGCTTCGCTTTTTTGCCCTTGCAAGTTTCACTTCAGGGCCCTTATCACCGGTAATAGGAATTCTTTCATAACTGCCAAAATCCATTCTCAATATATTGATCATACCGCCCTGCCCCGATAATTGGTTTACAATTTCTCCTGAAGGCAATGAGGCAATGTATGCGAGAGGATACGTGTAATCCTTGTACCCCTCTTTCTGCACATAAAAATCACTTTGAATACCCAAGCTATCAAAATATGCCTGGACACGTTCAAAACACTCTTTATTTACCATAGACTCATCAACTTCTTTAACCTGCTTATTGGCTTTTCTCAATCTTCCCAATATGATGGTAGTAGCAATTGCGTTATCTTGTTGATAAGTTTTTACTTCTATTTGAATATAGTCTCCGCTTACGAATTGCCATAAAAAGAGATTGCATGTTCTCTCACCATAATAAGCAGAACCAGTGAATTTTATATTCACGGAGGATATTTCCAATTCTGAGACGAGAACCTCTAGCGGAAGGATGATCTTGGAGACGGTCATTGCACCGGGAACGATATTTCCCTTTCTGTGGATAACATTATTATCATTGGTTACATCAACGAAGCGCTCACCGTTTTGCTTAGAGACTCTATATTCGTGCTTAATCAAAAATTTGTCCCATACAGATAACCGACGCTCATCACCGTCATTCTGAAGCACTAAACCCGGACGAGACGTTCTTGCCTTTGCATCTCTAAAGCATATTTTATCGGTCAAGAATCCTTCCAGCCGTCTCAAAGGGATTGAAAATATGGGAAACTGTGGTCTACTCATAAGAAATGGCGGTAAAAATTTTTATTCTTCTGAAATTTTTTAGATTCTATTACGAGAATCATTTTCTGTCAAGGACATAAAAAAATTTTTCAGCTTTGAACATATCGGCCTTGGCGGACTATTCACTAATTCGTTACGCATTGTTCATTTAGCGCAAAGATAAAGGTACAGAGGACTAACCTTACTGATTCACCAATGGTACAGAATCGGAAATACACTCTTCAATATTCTGTGAAGTTATTGGTTCTATAACACATTTTTATTATTTGTCAACCCGGGACGACTACCTACAACGTGGAAATTTATCTGGTAGACATGATAAGCATTCCCGCTTGCATACTATTCATGCCTTTGGAAACGTATTCCCCTCTCATAAGAACTTATCCTTACCCACATCTTTGTGTCCCCATAGGAGACACACGATAACAGGCAGGCATTTCATCACCTGTTCCATAAGTAATGAGAGAAAGTCCAGTAGGAACGATAGAAAAGAGAAGGTTATCCTGGTAAATACGTCTTTTATATACTTGTCTATCCTCTTTTTCAGAAAGAATACCGTTGCTAATACGCCGATCAGTCGTCCCCACGGAACTTTCTTCATCGTTTTTCTTAGAAAACAGGCAATGAATTGCCTGCCTATTACCCGTATAGCCCTTACGGGCTAAAGATGTGGATAAAAGCATAAGAGAGGGGAACACAGCTTTAGCTCTTCCGCAAACCACCCAACCTTCTTGTTCTCAAACTCTGTTTGGTATAACGAACTGATCAAGAAACAGAGTTTAAGAACAAGAAGGAGATAGAACAGTATATCATGCTACAGCTATACAACTTACGACAAATATCAGCAAACTTACTTAAATAAAATGAGAATTTCCGTACAATAAATTTACCATTTAAAGGAAAAATACTAAGTCTGCAGACGCACACTTGACAAAGATCACAAGTCGAAGTATGCTAAAGACATTTGGCACATGATACGTTTCCATACCATGGAGAATATTTTACCATGCAACATATCTGCATATTCGAAGATAGCCAAAATTCACAATTAATCCCGCTTACCTATGCTAAAGCTACCTTCGAACTCCGATGTGGATTATTTACTCCTCTGGAGAGGATAATAAGGCATTATCCCAATACAGCAATCACCCTCTTTTGTAGGGATTATTTAGCTGATGCACTACGGGAAAGTTATCCTTACCGTATTAATAATCTTCCAACAACAAACGACACGTATCTCTTTTTAAACGGCCGGATAATCTCTCCTGTCGTTATTCCTATAGAAGGCAAGGAAGAAATAGGAATTCAGGATAACACCCTTGTTTATGCCAGACTCAAGGGAGAAAATATTAAAAGGGTATCTTTTGAAACATTTTTAGCGAAAGAGTCGATTGAATTATTAAAAAGTACTGTTCCTGTAGCTGAGGTACAAGTACCTGTCATCCATTATTTTTGGGATATCATTAAATACAATAGATCCAAAATAGAAAAGGACTTTACGCAGTTTATCAAAGAAGGATCCGTTTCTGGAAAATTATATGATGGTGTGCACCTCATAAATAAAGATCAAATATTTATCGGTAAAGATAGTCTGATTAAACCATGCTGCGTACTTGATGCTGAAAATGGGCCGATTTATATAGGTAATCATGTCACTCTAGCACCGAACACTACCATTGAAGGCCCTGCCTGTATCGGCAACTGTGCTGTAGTCCAACCCAATTCAAGGTTGCGTAGTGGTACAAATATTGGAGAGGTATGCAAGGTGGGAGGAGAGATCTCAAACACAATTTTTCACAGCTACAGCAACAAACAACATGATGGATTCCTTGGTGATTCTTACATCGGCTCATGGGCCAATATCGGGGCAAACACAGTAAACAGCAACTTACTCAATACGTATGGAAATGTAAGAGTTGCATTTGAGGGAAATATCCTAAACACAAATCATATGTTCCTTGGTATGGCAATGGGAGATCATACAAAAACGGCCATTAATACAGTAATCATGACAGGTAGTATATTTGGTTTCGCTTGTAACATTATCACCACTGCTTATCCTCCAAAGTATCTTCCATCTTTTACCTGGTATTCAGATAATGGTATGAACACCTATACCTTGAATAAGGCTTTAAACGTAGCAAAGATTGTAATGAAGAGGCGGGATAAAGAAATGAGCCGGGCAGAAGAACAACTCTTTCGGTTGGTGTTTCAGCTTACAGAAAAAGAGAGAACTTCATACCACCCGGCACAAGAATAATCTAATCCGGACACGCCGGAAAAAACAAAATCCAATAGAGAAATATGGTATGGAAAAAGATATTAAACATGAAAAAATTATTATTGATACGAGCATTTTTACCAACCCAGACGTCTACCAATCATTTGGTGCGAGCCCGACAGAAGCATTATGCACATTTCTAGAAATTATCAGCAAATTGGATGGACCAACCTTTTGTATGCCTCCCACAATCTATCAGGAATTATTCAATTTTATCGATGTAAAGGATATTCCTTCCGACTTACAAATTCGCATATTCCAAAAACCACCAAAGCGATACGAGCTATCCGTACCAGCTTTTTTGCTGTACGAGCTCATTGAAGACGTACGGCTCAGAATTGATAAGGGTCTGCGGGTAGCAGAAGAGGCGGTAAGAGGAACATCGCCGGAAACAGAACCGGAAGCCATTACTAACTTGAGAAAAAAATATCGTGCCGCACTTCGTGAGGGTATTATTGATAGCAAAGAAGATGTTGATTTGATCCTTCTCGCTAAGGAAATGGATGGCATTGTAATGACAGCCGATATGGGTATTGTTAAATGGGCCGATAAGCTTGGTATCAGATACATCGATCCCCGCATGTTACGAAGTATCCTGGATAAACTTCTGGAAGAAATAAAAGATTAAGAAGAAAAGCTAGAAATCTCCTATCCCTAAACGAACCCGTATATATATAGAAAGGATAAAATTCAAAGCACCTAATCTACATGAGCTAAACCATTGAGATGTCCCTGAAGGATTTCGTATGAAGCATAACTTTTTTTTGAGAACCTGACGTGCCAATATTCACCTTCTCTCTTTTTCGATATTATATCGAATTTTACCTTACATTTATGGAAATGATCAATCATCTGCTGAACACTTTTCTCTTCTCGAAATCGGAGGAGAAACTGCTCATCGATAATTTCTCCCCGCGCCGCCTTAGCAACACTTCCATACACGGGCTTCAATAAAGCCTCACCCAACTGGGTAAACACTTCCGGCTTTACTGAATGAGCATGCTCATGAGCGAACATAGCTGCACGAATAACACGATGGGTAAAAAATTCTGATATCATCTCTGCCATGAGGGGGGCAGTAACACGGATATCACGCAAACAGGAGCCCAATGTTACATACTTTAAGATTTTCTCATCTGGATTGGTCGGTTTCATAAGCATCCCCTCACATCCTTCTTCATCTAATTGTCTGATAACTCCTTTTAAAGGTAAAATATCTGAGGGTAAAAACTTCCCAAATCTCCTTACCGTTGGCATGTGATAAATATCAAAAAGGTTATACCGTTCTTCAATAGGAATATTATGAGGTCTATTCATTACCATTAAATCAAATGCAAAAAATCTGATATCCTCTTTTACATAAGGCGGATGTTCTCCATTATAAGGATTATCAGGACCGGCAAATTCCCCGCAGATGACCAAATTTGGATTTTTATCAAATATTTTTTTTACATCGAGAAAATCCGCAATTCTATCTGTCGAAAATGGGCAAACGTAGGCACTGCGTGAAAAGGCTAATACACGTCCATGAATGCGTGCAATTCTGACATTATAACCATCAACCTTCTCTTCAATATAAAATGGTTTGGTATATGTATTACGAATGCCATTTTCTAAATGCAATATACGGGCAATACGAGGAAAGTCATAAAGAATACCCTCAGGGGTAACTACTGACCCCTTTGATAAAGGACCGACCCTTTTTGTTACTCTATAAAAGCAAATATCATCAAACTCCTCCCGGATAATATCATGTTTTTCAATAGATTCCTGCCACATGTGTTCTGAAATTCCAACGTGCTTGATGACTTCGTGCATTTGCATATGTATCCGCTTTCTATTACTACTTATCTTTTATCTTAAGAATACCGTTTACAGATAAAACACTTGGAATGATGTTACAGGAAGCTTTCACTTAATTTCAAGATAAAATTCATGAATAATTATCGTGAACATTACTTTTATGTATAATCTCGTATATAAATCCTATATCTACATGAGGTTAAAATTAAAACACATTCTTTTTTCATATTGACTTCAAAAAGATGCAATCGTATAATAGACTGCCTTTAATTTTTAAAAATAAGGTTTATCTAATAAGGATGTGAGGATGTACATAATCTTAGGTTGTGATGAGTTCGGAAGTACCTTGGCACGAAGCTTAAGCAAATCTGGAGAAGAAATACTGGTAATTAGTGATGAAGAAAAGGCTTTGGCTGAACTAAAAGAACTCAATATTGAAACCGTTATAGCTGATGTTAATACATTAGACTTCAGTACATTATCAGTGAAAGATCCTATAGCATTCGTCCTTCTCCATAGAAATTTCACCGATAATGTAACTTCAGTAAAATCCATAAAAAGATTGTTTCCTGATAAATTTATATTGTCAAGTGCAAGTAATGAGAAGGAAGCGTCAGAATTGTTAGAAAATGGTGCTAACCGTGTTGTTCAAACAGTTAGAATTATAACGAACACCATTTTAAGCGAATTAGAAACAGCAAAATTAAAACGATCTGTTTTTTATTTAGCCAACATTATCAAAGCAGCAGCCGAAAAAGGACTAGCCATCTTTTTACAAGATAACCCCGACCCTGATGCCATTGCTTCCGGACTTGCATTAAAGCGTATCGCTGAAAAGTTCGACGTCAAATCAAAGATTTATTATGGTGGAAATATCGGACATCAGCAAAACAAAACGCTGGTTAATTTATTAGAGACAAATTTCATCGGATTAAAAACTACAGACGAGTCATCGGAAATTATCAATACGGTTGATAAGATAGCACTTATAGAGGCTTCCGTCCCTTCAAAAAACAACATATTGCCTGCACAGGTAATTCCTAACATTATTATTGATCATCATCAGACTGATTTCAACCTTGTAAAAGGAGAATTTATTGAAGTATTGCCGAAAATTGGTGCCACCTCTACTATCATGACAAGATACCTAAGACATTTAGATATTGTACCTGATCCACCACTTGCTACAGCACTTCGCTATGGAATCAGGGTAGACACAAGCGGATTTACCAGAAATACAACTACGGAAGACCTTGACGCAGCAGCCTACCTCTCACCGCTCGTAGATATAGGGTTATTAAACCAGATAGAAAATCCTCCTATGAGTGCAGAGACCCTTGATGTTATTGGAAAAGCCATACGCAACCGGGAGGTAAGGGGGTCGTATCTCATATCATTCGTAGAATTTATTACCGATCGGGATGCGTTACCACAGGCAGCCGAATTAATGTTACAGATGGAGGGAATCTCTACCGTACTTGTCTTTGGTATCGACAAGGATAAAGTCCAGTTATCAGCCCGAAGCATGGACTCAAGAATCAACCTTGCATTTTTATTGCAAAAAGCATTCGGATTTATGAATGCCGGCGGCCATGCAACCATGGCAGCAGGGAGTATTGATCTGGGCATTTTCGGAGACGTAAATGATAAAAAATCATTATCAAAAATCACCTTTGACGCAGTACGAAAAAAGTTCTTTTCTGCCGCGGGAATAGACATAGAAAAACGGGAAATACCGGAAGAGCTAGAATTAATGGTTAACAATGGAATAAAGAATTAGAAGGATTAACTGTAATTTTTATAGACAAGGAGAAAAATTATGGGAAAAGGTTTTTTAGGTGTAGGATTGTTAAGTCTCACAATTTTTTTAAGCTCTTGTGTTTCAACACAGACACAAGTAAAAGAGACAAGAGAGCAAGAGGTAAAGGTGGAAAGGGAGGTGACACCTGCAGAACCTGCTCTTGAAGCTACTACACCCGAAGCTGTAGCACCTGTCGAACCTGCGCCTGAAGTCATTGCACCTGAAGCTGTTATACCTGAAGAAGAGGAGGCTCCCGCAGAACCTGCTCCTGAAGCTGCTGCACCCGAAGCTGTAGCACCTGTCGAACCTGCGCCTGAAGTCATTGCACCTGAAGCTGTTATACCTGAAGAAGAGGAGGCTCCCGCAGAACCCGCTCCTGAAGCTGCTGCACCCGAAGCTGTAGCACCCGTCGAACCTGCGCCTGAAGTCGCTGCACCTGAAGCTGTTATACCTGAAGAAGAGGAGGCTCCCGCAGAACCTGCTCCTGAAGCTGCTGCACCTGAAGCCATAGCTCCTGCTGAACCCGCACCTGAAGCTGTCGCCCCGGCAGATAAGGAAAAACTAGAGGAATCGGTTGCACAGCCTGAAGAGGAAGAAGAAATGGGATCTATGGACGAGCAACTAATCAAATGCGCAACTTGTAACAAACAGACGGGGGAAGGACACATTTGCGGTCTTACGACCTACTGTCAACAATGTATGGAAGAGGTAGGCCCTGGTCATGTTTGTGACTTGACGTTCTTTTGCCATGATTGTAAGAAAGAAGTTGGGGATGGTCACATCTGTAACGTAACCGTATTCTGCCAGAATTGCGAAGAAGAAGTTGGACCCGGTCATATTTGCGATGTTACCTACTTTTGTTATGATTGTGAGCGAGAAGTTGGTGACGAGCATGTTTGCGGTCTAACGCATTTTTGCCTTACATGCAAAGCAGAGGTTGGAGAAGGACACGAATGTGGAAAGACTTACTTCTGCTTTGATTGTGAAAAAGAAGTGCCTAAGGACCATCAACACGAAGAAACATCGGAGTAAGCTTTCTTGAATTCATTAAGGTTAACACAAAAAAGGCATGCTTATCTACTAAGCATGCCTTTTTATTTTCTGCCAAAAAGAAGGCACACCTTCCGGAATTTCCTCAATATTACCCTTCAGCGCGGATCGCTATTCACTGTAATCTTAATACATCATAAATTTCAGTGGTTCTTATTTAACCATACTTATCTTATACCGGTGAATGAGACCTGCTTCTACCCCTACAAGCATGGCCTCAAAGGGTTTTATGCTATCTTTCGGGATATCAGGTATCGTAAATTCTTCTTTCTTAACCAGCAAATCATGATCATCATAAATCTCTAGTTTAAACTTTGCAAACCGATAATTCTTTTCTGACCTATTAGCCATTTCTCCTGTAAAAAGCATGTTAGTACCAAATGGATTAAAGCGCACATTTCTTACGGAAAATCCGTCTCCAATATCCTCAAACCCATCCTTCAAAGAAGGTTGAGAAGGTTTCGGAGTCTCATCGCCAGGAATTCCTCTTTTTGGCGCCTTCAAGGTACCAGAAGAGATGTTTTTCTCTAATGTACTTATACGTTTTTCTAAGGCTTCTACTCTTGTCACAAGGTTTGAAATAACAATTTCCAGCATGTTGAGCTTATCAGACAAATCTTGTGCATGCATCGAGTTTTCAAATGTGATGGGAAATAGTAATACAGACAATCCGATTAAAAATTTCTTCATTATTAACCTCGTAATAAAAGAAAAGCAATTCAAAAAATGAAAGTTATCAGCTTCAGCGAGAACTTCTGAAAGCTGAATACTGACAACTTAAAAAGAAATTATTCAGGCTAACCCTTTATAACAGTCATCTATTCTGTTGTTCCCATAGATCTCAATTTGCATATCCTAAGGATTTTAGTCTTTCCTTTGTTGATTCATCAATCTTAACGGTTCCTTTAAACTGAAGCTTCTCTACCTTTTTCTCTACTTTTTTTAACCATTCAAATAATTGTGATTCTAGTTCTGCCGCTATTTTCGGATATTGATCTTTAACATCTACAAACTCACCGGGGTCCTTCTCCAGATCAAAAAGAACATTTTGTTTTTTATTAAAATTTCTTATTAATTTCCATTTTTTTGTTCTTATAGCACGAAAAAAATCCTCATTGTCGTAACCTTTACGCTCACTATAGGCATAGTCGTTAACTTCTCTTGTCTTAAAAATGAGTGGGATGAGGCTTTTCCCTTCCATTTCTTTATCAGGCTGTAAATCTAATATATCGAAAATAGTAGGCGCAATATCTATGCTCTGCACTAACCCGTCTGACTGGATATTTTTTGGAATAGTGGGACCTTTCATAATCAATGGAACACGAATCAACTCATCATAAAGTGTATGACCATGACCAACACCCCCATGTTCCATAAACTCATCCCCATGGTCTGCAAGGATAATAACCAGGGTATTATTACCATATCCCATTTGGTCAAGTTGATTCAAAAGCACCTCGATCTTCTTGTCCGTACTTTTTATTTCACCATCATATAATGCAACAACGTGATTGACATCTTCTTCCGTTAATTTTATCTCCCCTCTACGAATAGGCTTACAATTTTCACCCGTCACATTTACATTACTTTTATAAACATCGTACATCTTAAAATTATCTGCCGGGGTATAAGGGAAATGGGCATCATCGTAGTGGATATACATAAAAAACTTATTTGGCTGCTTAGCACGAAGCCAGGAAATTGCGTTTTTTGTAATATTGGCAGATTTACCCAATCTCATATTCAACAAATTAAATCCCTGTTTAAACCCGAACTCTTTCTGAATATGCAACTTTTGCCCAAAAGCTGCCGTTTCGTATCCGTGGATTTTCAATATTTCTGCAAGTGTCACAATATCGCCGCTTAATCTGCAGCTTATTGTGTAATCTTCGGTGTCTTTATAACTGTACCACACATCATGAACGGACATATACATAGACGTAAAGAGGGAAGCTACGGATGGCTTTGTCCAGGGCGCTTGGGAAATAGCATTCTTAAACAAAATTCCACTCCTTGCTATTCTGTCTATATATGGGGATGTGTCCCTTTCATATCCATAACAACTTAAATGGTCTGAACATAAAGAATCTATACAGATGATTACTACATTACCATGCACCATTTTATAATTATCTGAAGCGTGTAAGCTCTCTTTAAGAGAAAATACCATAAGGCATATAAATAAAACAATCTTTAACTTCACTCAAAAACCTCCGCGTCATTAGGTTAATTAGGTTGAGTTTTAAAAGGTAAAACCCAACGGACTCATGGTTGGTTCGATCTTGCAGATAAACCATATGTTTTGCATCGGTCTGTACGTTTTTGATTGGGGCTAGGCAGAGGAAACATGCTAAACATTTCGGTTCAATCGAAGACGGTTGAACCAACCCTTGTAGAGACGGCCCGGCAGTTCGTCTCTCCTTTTATTTTTCACCGAAGTAGAGGCGCATTGTAATACATCCCTACATGGCCGATTTGAAATTCTTATACGTTTAAATTAAACAAAGTTAACACAGTCACATGTGTAATAATGACACACAGAAGCAAATCCTTTTCTCACAAAAACAAGCCATTAACTAGCCTTCCTAAAGATTACTTTTTAGCTTTTTCGAAGAGGATGATATCATATTCTAAGCCGATAATGCAACTGTAATCCATTGGAATTACTATACATAATTATAATCGTACGAGCTTGAAAGCTTGACAAGATATAACAGAATTGCTATCATTTAATCATATTTTGCTTTGCAAAAACAGAAGTATTCCTCTTTTTAAATTTACCTTCATGCGACACATTTTAACTATTCGATATGGCGTCTTAAAAAATACATCTGATTTTTTTGCCTCATTTAATTCACTCAAAAAAAGTGATCAAGTTATCATTCGCACGAACCGCGGCATAGAGTTTGGCGAAGTCATCGCAAAGGTCAAAGAAATACCAGATGATACCCCCATCGAAAACCTGGGGGAAGTCTTGCGTAAAGCCACCTCCGATGACAAGGAAAAGCAAAGAAAGATAAACGACGAAATCATCCCTACCGAATTCAAATATTGCCAAAGAAAAATAAAAGAACACAAGCTTATTATGAAATTGGCCAGTGTTGAACATCTATTTGGTACCAAAAAGATTATTTTTTATTTCTTATCAAATGGACGAGTTGATTTCAGAGAACTGGTAAAAGACCTGGCAAAAGAGTACCAGGCACGAATAGAAATGAAACAGATAGGTGTTCGAGATGAAGCCAGACTTCTGGCTGATTACGAGCATTGCGGGCGGGAACTATGCTGTAGATCCTTTCTCAAAAACCTTGAACCGGTTACCATGAAAATGGCAAAGAATCAAAAGGCAACCCTGGACCCTTCCAAAATATCAGGAAGATGTGGTCGCCTTATGTGTTGTCTCCGTTACGAGGACAAGGTTTATGAAGATTTAAAACATAACCTGCCTAAAAAGGGTTCTGTTGTTCGAACAACAAGAGGTATTGGAGAAATCATGAGTTATGATGTATTGGGACAGCAGGTCACCATCGAGTTAGATAACGGGAGTAAAATAAACATACAGGTCCAGGATATTATCGATAAAGTCAGTGAGCCTTTGAAAGAAAAAGAAACGGCGTGTAACCAAACATGTGAAAAGGAATGCACCCTTGAGTAAACGCACTTTTTATCTTACAACACCTATCTATTATGTTAATGATGTACCACATATCGGGCATTCTTATACAACCATTGCTGCTGATGTGTTAGCCAGGTATAAAAGAACGAGAAATTTTGATGTTTTTTTTCTGACAGGAACGGATGAACATGGGCAAAAAATACAAAAAGCAGCACAAGCATGCAATAAAACCCCAAGAGAATTTGCCGATACAGTAGTTGATAAATTCAAAACATTATGGAATGACCTCAATATTTCCAACGATGATTTCATACGGACCACTGATGAGCGCCATTGCCATCGTGTTGAAAGAATTTTTCAACAAATCTTTGAAAATGGAGATATTTACCTAGGAGAATATGAAGGCTGGTATTGTATTCCTTGCGAAAGCTTTTGGATTGAATCACAACTTGAAGAAAATAAATGTCCAGACTGTAAAAGGGCTGTTGAAAGGGTAAAGGAAAAGAACTATTTTTTCAGATTATCAAAATACAAGAAAGACATTCTAGAGTATTACGATAAACATCCTCATTTCATAAAGCCTGAATCAAGAAGAAATGAGTTGCTCTCCAGAATTACATCTGAAGTAGAGGACATCAGTATAAGTCGTTCGGCTGTAGAATGGGGTATTCAAGTCCCTATGGATCCAAATCATACTATTTACGTCTGGATTGACGCACTCTTAAATTATATTACTGCATTAGGTTATAATGATGATATTCAAAAATTCCAAAAATACTGGCCGGCAAATGTACATATTATCGGAAAAGAAATCCTGTGGTTTCACGGTGTTATCTGGCCCGCCATCCTTATGTCTTTGAAAATAAATCTGCCATATACAGTTTTTGCGCATGGTTGGTGGACAATTGAAGGTAAAAAGATATCAAAATCCTTAGGGAATGCAATAAATCCTTCGAATATTATTGAATCTTATGGTACAGATGCCTACCGATATTTTCTCTTAAGAGAGGTACCTTTTGGTTTAGATGGAAATTTTTCTTACAATGCCCTTATCCACAGAATAAACTCCGATCTCGGCAATGATCTCGGTAACTTGTTACAACGCACACTAACGATGATTGAAAAATATTTTCAAGGAATTATTCCTAAAGTAGACAACACACATGATGAACTAAGACAAGCATCACAAGATACCTATAATAAAATAGATCACGAGATGGACGAACTCCAATTTAGCAGAGCACTTGAGAGTATTTGGGAATTTATAGGCCTTGCCAATAAATTTATAGAAGACAGGAAGCCATGGTTGTTAGCAAAAACAAGTACTACAAGACAACAACTTGCATCAGTTATTGGCTCACTAGCTAAAGCTATAAAAGATATTTCTGTATTTATTTATCCATTTATGCCAAAAACTGCCGCTGAAATCCAAAAACAGCTCGGAATTTTAGAGAATAATCATTCCTTTTGTTTAGAGTTCCAACAAGAGTTTAAGGAGAATACCTTAGTTCGAAAGGGAGCACCCTTATTTCCAAGAATTGATTCTCCAATACTTAAGGTTGTTTAAAAACTTTATCAGCAGTTTATCTTTACAATGGGTCAAATTTTAAAAAGTACCGGGGTTGTATAAGCAATCAGTTACCAGTAGTCAGCAACTACCCAATTGCTAACAATGAGTAAATGGGTGTGTATCCAATTATTCACCAACACATCAACTCATCCACCCATAAATGGTAAGCTGACAGCTCACGATCCTATGTATTTGTGAAACCGTAGTTACAAACTCTTTTATCGGTCTGAGGCCTTGCCTCGCTAGACTATTATCAATACTCGGAGCAAAGATTATGATAAAGACCTGGAATAAAATAAAAGAAATTATGAAAAAAGATTCTCGTTATTCACAACAAGCTTATCAATTTGTATTTGAGGCACTTGATTATACCATAAATATGCTAGGGAAAAATCAATACAAAACAACCGACCTAGATCGCCATGTAACGGGAAAACAGCTTATGGAAGGTATCAGGAAGTATGCATTAAATCAATTTGGTTTTATGGCACTGACGGTATTTGAACAGTGGGGTATAGAACATGACGAAGATTTTGGAAATATCGTTTTCAACCTGGTAGAAAGTGGCCTTATGGGAAAGACCGAAACCGATACGAGAGATGATTTTAAAAATATTTATAGTTTCAAGAAGGTCTTTGAGGAAGAATTCAAATTCGATGGGAAATATGATATTCGGCTTTCACTGAATGCACTCGGCATCAAGAAGAGATAACATCTTTCACACAGCGAAAACCTACATTATTATCTCTGCCCTCAGGATAACTGCAGCTCCTATAAGCGCTTCTCAAAATATAATGGTGGTTTACCCATGATCCTCCCCTGACAACACGGAACTTGCCTTCCTCATACCAGTCCTCACACCACTCCCAAACATTCCCGGCCATATCAAAACAATGGAAAGGACTTGCCCCTTCCTTTCGGTCACCTACCGGCAAGGGTGCGCCCGTGTTTGGATCTAAATTATAAACAGCTCTTGTGCAATCCGGTTGTATATTTCCCCAGGGATACTCCCTCCCATCAACTCCGCGTGCGGCCTTTTCCCATTCAACTTCCCTGGGAAGTCTTTTACCAACCCATTTAGCATAAGCAACAGCATCATTCCAGCTAACACCTACTACTGGCTGCAAGGGCTTATTAAATCGTTCGTTATTCCAAAAAAGAGGCTCTTTCGCCCCAACTTCATCAACAAACTTTTTATATTGAGCATTTGTTATGGGAAATTTATCAATATAAAAAGCGTCAACATATACAACCTTCCGGTCCTCACCCATAATAAAATTACCCTCCGGCACGAGAACCATTTCAGAACCGTCTTTCAAATGAATGATGCTAGTCAACCGTGTCATAACCATTTTATATTATCCAAATTTAAAAAAAACAGGGATTTTTATCCCTTACGATTCTTACTTGTTTTTTATACTACCAGTAGTCTTACGGCCCTTTTTCACAGTCAGTTGCTTTAATAGTTCTTTTGCATCATCGTCTTTTGGATCAATTGCAACTGCTTTTTCTAACTCTGATTTTGCTTGATTCAGCTTTCCCATATTTTTATAAGCGACACCAAGATTATAATGAAGAATACTATCTGTAGGGTTACCCTTCAAAAGCGTCTCCCATATTTTTACAGCGTCTTCTGCCCTGTTGCATTCATAATATGCATCACCGAGACAATAATAAACCTCTTCATCATTAGGGTTCAGCTCCAGTACCTTTTTTAATTCTCCAATCCCTTCCTCACACGCACCTTCGTCTATATAAAGGAGTCCAAGGTCAATATGAGCTTCCCTATAATGAGGTTCCCTTTCAATAGCATTCTTATACGCCTGTATCGCCTCACCTACCATGTCTTCGTCATAGTAAGCAGATGCCAATGTATAGTACACCACAGCATCTGCGGTATTATCTGCTATAGCTTTTTTAAATACTGCTATGGCTTCTCTATTTTCTCCTTTCTCATAAAGGGATAACCCAATCTCTTTATGCCCTTTTTTATTGAATGTTATGGATTTTTCCATCTGTGGCTGTTCCTTTCCACACCCCAGCAAACCATAGGAAGCGATGCAGAGCAAAAACAGATTAACTATGGACAAGTTCCGTAAGTACTTTGTATTCATGGAATATACCTCTTTATTCAGTATATGTCAGAAAATTTATTTTCAATTTTTACTTTTCCCATCCACAGCTAACGCATTCTTACGATATCACCTTCTTTTACGTTATGCATCCGAAACCATCCTTCTTTCACTTCTAAAGCATATTTAACTTTTTCTTTTGAGACATGAGTATCCAAGCTATAGGGATCCATAGATTCTATTTGCACAATTCTACCATTAGCCTTAATAAAAGCAATCGAAAGTGGTATACTGGTATTTTTCATCCAAAAAGAGAGAATTTCCTCTTTAGGAAAGACAAACAACATCCCTTCATTATCTTCCAACTTATCACGATACATGAGACCTAAAACATGCTCTTCAGGAGTAATTGCTAACTCTACTTTCAGATCGATCCCGGCCACACTTATAGGTAATATCTCTTTATTTCTCTTCACTTCACTATGGCATACTGCATGTGTAATGAAAAGTATACTTTGAAAAACACAGATCAAAAGAAACGGCCTTAAACCGGGCAGATAACCAAAGCCGAAGGAAAATATCCCTGCTGCTCTCATTCGGGTGCATTCACTCTTTGAGAAGTTTTGATTTATGTACGGAGATAAAGTAGATGATAAAAATTTTTGGCACATTACAATAGGAAATATTTTACGAACCCAAAAGTTAAAGTCAACCTATTTCTAAAACTTGACTTGCATAAATGAAACAGATATAGTTCTCATTATGCGGTTAAACAAATTATCCTTCAAGGTCTTTAAGATTATAAACGAGTATAATCTCATCAAACCTGAAGACTCTATTATCATCGGAGTATCCGGAGGACCAGATTCTGTTGCCCTCTTAAAAATCCTTCATTCCATTA
Source organism: Candidatus Jinrextremum sp. (assembly GCA_039794405.1). Classification (GTDB taxonomy): domain Bacteria; phylum Planctomycetota; class Brocadiia; order Brocadiales; family Brocadiaceae; genus JBDIVL01. The sequence continues at coordinate 138,703 of JBDIVL010000002.1, forward strand.
ATTTGAAGAAAGGTCTTCGTTTACGTTTATTTATCGCCCATCTTAACCATCGACTTCGCGGTAGGTCTTCAGAAGAAGATGCACAATTTGTCAGGAATTTATCAAAAAATTTCTCACTCCCTTTTATCCTAAAAACCTTGGATATTCAAAAGGCTGCAGGTCAAACAAAAGGCTCGATTGAAGAAATTGGCCGGAGAGAAAGATATAAATTCTTTATGGAATCAGCACAAGAGCACAACGCCTCTCTTGTGGCAGTCGGACATACTGCAGATGACAACGGAGAAACCATACTCCATCGAATCATTCGGGGAACGGGAATACTGGGACTTGGAGGAATACCGATAAAACGCCCATTAAAAAAAGATTCCTCAATACAACTTGTTCGCCCGCTCCTTTTTACCCCAAAAAAGGAAATTATCGAATATCTTGAGAGAGAAAACCTAAATTACAGGACAGATATATCGAATTATGAGCCAATATATCTTCGAAATAAGATACGACTTGAGTTAATTCCATTGCTAGAAAACCAATATAATCCAAATATCAAAAGCGCTCTTATGCAACTATGCCAAATTCTTACCATCAATAATGAATATGTATCCTTAGAAGCAAAAAAGATATTAAAGGAATCTACGGTAGAGAGTAACGGAAATTCATACAGCATCAATACCCGATTTTTAATACAGCAACCGAAGATACTACAATACCGGATACTCCAGGAAATATTACATATAATGCAAGTCCCGCTGAAAGAAATTACATTTCATCACTATACAACGATTATTGAAGAAATAAGCAGGACAGGAAAAGGGAAACATCTCCAATTACCAGGAAAGTTTCATTTATGGCACGAACATGGAATCCTCCATCTTAGAAAAGAACCTCTCCATAAAATATGCATGCCATTACCGTCCGAAGTTATTATACAAATACCTGGAATAACACCTGTTAATCCTTTAGGGCGCCTGGTATCTGAAATCTTAGATGTTCAAGAAATACCATTAGAGCTATACAGAAAAACGAAGACAAAAGATGAAGAGATTTTTGATTTAGAAAGTATTACGATGCCTGTTGCTATAAGGTCGCGCAAAAACGGCGATACAATTTCACCGTTAGGTATTCAGGGACACAAAAAGCTAAAAGATCTCTTTATTGATAAAAAAGTTCCTTTAAAAGAACGCGATTCTACGCCGATTGTTGTAATGAACAATCGGCCCATTTGGGTTATTGGAATATGCATTGATAACAAAGTAAAAATCACTCCTCATACGAAAAAAATTTTAAAGTTAACTTTTCAGAAAGTACCAGTATAAATTTACGTATACGTATAGGAATTTCAAACCGGCTATATAGGAGCATATTGCAATACCACCCTCACGTCGGTGATATGCTGAACACTGATTCTACATTTACAACTTTTCCGTTTGGTTGCGACTACGCCGTCCCGGGGATGGGGAAATTACATTTCTACTCGCTTACAATCTTCTCAAAATCAACATTTCCCTTTAACTTTGAGAGATCCGGATTATTCTTAGCCAAATTTTTATATCCCGGGTTTATTTCTATTGCCCTCATCAGCGAATGTACGGCTTCTTCTCTGCTTGAAAGCAAGGCTTGTGCACATGCTTTATTAAACCATGCCGCGTCAAAGTCTGGTTTTACCTTTAAGGCCATATCGTAGGTCTCTATTGCCTCTTTATGCTTTCCCATAACATCTAACAAAAGTCCTTTATTATTCAATGCAGCCACAAAATCCGGTTTAATCTGAATAGCCATATTATAAGCATTGAGCGCCTCTTGCTGCTTTCCCATTTCCTCAAACACATAACCCTTGTAATTCCATGCCTCATATACGTCACCGTTCAATGTCGTTGCCTTGTCAAAGGCATTCAATGCTTCCTGATATTCCTTTAATTGTACAAGAGAGAGACCTCTGTTTATCCATAAACTAAAGATGTCCGGTTTTATATTTATTGCCTTATCAAATACCTTGACAGCCTCTCCGTAATCCTTGAGTTGTACGAGAGCAAGACCTTTATTACTGAGAGCTTCATATTTGATTTTTGCCAACCGTGGTATACTTGCGGCCTCTTCATCGGTAATTATCTTCACCACCGTATCGAAAGACTTTATGGCTTCCAGATATCTTCCCATCCGCAAAAGGGCCCATCCTTTATTATTCCATACTTGTGGATAATCTGGTTTTAACTTTATAGCGCTATCAAAAGTATTTATAGCGTCTTCATATCTTCCCAGCCAAAAGAGCTCTCCTCCCTTATTGGTCATAGTCTCATAAGAATCTGGCTGCATCTGCAAAGCCTTCTCATATGCCAAAACAGCCTCTGTATGTTTTCCAAGGCGAGATAAAGCCAACCCCTTATTCGCCCAAGCACCATATGAGTTTGGCTGAATTTCTATGGCCTTTTCATATACAGCGAGAGCTTCCCCGTACCGGCCAAGGGCATCCAGTGCAAGCCCTTTCCCATTCCAGGCGGCATAAGAATTAGGTTTTAAATCAATAGCCTTGTTAAAGGCATAAACGGCCTCTTCATGCTTACCAAGATCCGCAAGAGTAAACCCCTTGTCAGCCCACGCAGCATGCTCTCCGGGTTTTATTTCAATTGCCTTATCATAGGCATCAACAGCCTCTTTGTACTTACGTAGCCGGACAAAACAATTGCCTTTATTAATCCAGGCCTCGTAATATTTCGGATTCATTGCAATTGCCTTATCGTATGCCAGCAATGCTTCAGCCCGCATTTCAGGAATCTTCGCAAGGGCCAAACCTTTATTATTCCATGCCTCATATGCATCAGGCTTCATCTCTATAATACGGTCGTAGGTTTCAACAGCCGTCTCTGTTTTTCCAATATGATCCAGTACATTTCCCTTATTATACAACGCCATAATGTAATCGGGTTTTATCTCCAAGGCGTTATCAAAAGACCTGATGGCCTCATCATATTTACCAGCATGGTCTAAGGTCCTTCCTTTCATATACCAGGCCTCATAATAATCCGGCTTAAGCTGAATTGCCTTCTCAAATGATTCAACAGCATCGGTATATCTATTGAAGTAATCAAGTACAACACCTTTGTTATACCAGGCTTCAAAGGCATCAGGTTTTAACCGGATAGCACTTTCATAAGCATTGAGCGCTTCCTCATACATTTGCTTGCGAATGAAATTGTTTCCTCTATTAAGGGCATCCTCATAGCCTTCAAATGCAAACAATACTCCTTGCAACCAAATGATCGTTACACAAATTATACCGTGAAGAATAATTGCCCTTTTTATCATGGCTGCCCCTCCTTTCACCTTAAGCAGAATTGTGGTTAGAAACCCGAACGGGTCGGAAGTGAAAAATGCAGAGTGCAAAATGGAGATTTGTAATATAGTTTATTTCAGTGTCGTAATATCGCCATCTTCCAAGATATAAGGAGAATTGTCTCCACACCTGGACATCAACCTTCCTGTATAAGACACCGTTTCACCTTCCTGAAATTTCAATACTTTATTCTTTTTTGATAAACCAACCCTTAATTCTATATCTATATGTTCATTTGCTTTTTGCATGATACCAATTCGTAAGCCAGATGCAACATTTGCATTTTTATAAGCAATTTGTCCTATCCAGCTAACATACTTACCTTTATATTCTATCCAGGCGTCATTTTTTTGCATGTCTGATAAATTACTCCCCTTACCAAAAACATTATCTATATCTTCGAAAGACTGCACAATAAATACCTTTTTAGGTCCCTGAGAAACGGGCATTATATAAGGATTTACAGCCAATTCTTTGGAGTTCAACGATTCAAGAGGTGCTGTATTATTATTTTCAATTTTAATCACATCTCCATCTTCAAGCTTATAAGGGAATATCCTTGTCACCTGTGATTTAAGTTTTCCCGTATATGTTACCGTATCGCCATATTTTACATGAGAAAAACGGTCCTTATTGGCGGGATTTAACTTTATTTCGGCACTGGTATCACCATGAGTTACACCAAGCATCCAACCTGTCATCAGGTTCCATCCAATATAATTCACTTTTCCAGTCCACTTCACCCTTTTATCTATACATCGGTTCCATAGACTTTCCTTTTGTTCATCGGGTAAGTCCCCTGCGACCCCGAGAATATCATTAAATTCTTCAAAATTCATGTCGATATAACCATCCGCTGTCTCTTTTATAGCAAATCCATATTTCGAAACTACAACCCGTTCATTAGCAATCGTACTTTCTGAGACACCCGCCTGTGGCTCTTTTTCAACCATTTCGGTTTCTTTTTGCGCAGAAAGAACAGAACCCTTACTGTCTGTATTAGCTGGAGTTACAGCTTCATAAAACAGACGATCAAATTCACGCTGATATTTTACCAATACCTTCGCCTCATCGGTAAAAATAACATTGTAGCGATTGAACTTGTTCACATTTTCATTCCAATAATACGACCCTGTCATCAGTAATTTGCTATCAAAAACAGCAAAATTATTACGCATAATTCCTTTTTGAATCAACACCTTCGTTACAAACTCTTTACTTTTATCAGTCCTTAACAAGGGACTCTTCATGAAGGTACGTTTTCTATCCACTACCATCCTGATGTGAACGCCACGTTCCTGCGCTTTAACAAGTGCATTCAAAATATCGTTTGATGTGATTTCAAAAACTGCAATATCGATAGACTCTTGAGATCTCTCAATCGCATGTAAAATTTGCCTTTTGATATCCTCAGGAGTGAAATACGCATCAGATGACATACTATCTTGAATAGAGAAAAATGATGTTACAAGTATCACCATCACAATACTACAAATTTTATAAATTTTCTCCATATAGCCAATAGTCTCCTTCTTTTGGGTATTTCTTTGGAACAAATTTGTATTTATCGATGTTACCAGAAACAATCTGTTACCCGGAATTACAATTATTTACAAACTTTTATTTAAAAACTTCATCATCCGAGGCCTTGCCTCGCCAGGTATTCAGAAAAACGCCACTGCGACAGTATTAAGACTATGTTTTTTTATTAAATTCACGTATCGGTGTATTTTATCAATGCCTAAGAGAGAATGCAAGTATTATAGAAATACCTTTCGTTTTTCGAGTTACGTCAATTTGATTTATATTGACAAAAAAACCTATCTAAAATACAATGCATCTTAAATGTTAAGGATATAAACTTTTACTTTGCTTGAAGGAGGCCTATATGATTCACAAGTTAAAAAGGTTTTGCTTTCATCCTCTTTTCGTTTTTGGTTTTTGTATTGGAATTGGCATGTATCTGCCCCATAAAACAACACTCTACGCAGCAGATAAGAAAACAAACGAAGTTGAATCAGAAGCGTTAACCACAGCCCAATATTTTGAACATGTATTCGAGAACGTAGTGAACCAAGTCAAACCCGCCGTTGTCTCCATCACTTCTGTAAAGACATTTAAACACAGCCAGCAAAGACAAAGAAGGATGCCACAAGACCGGTTCCACCCTCCATCAAGACCACGGTCAGATGAAAATGAAGAATCCGATCCATTCCGTCAATTCAGGGACTTCTTCGGCGATGACTTTTTTGATAGATTCTTCAAACCTCGTTTCCCTGAAGGGGAATTTCAAATACAAGGGCTTGGTTCAGGGGTAATTGTAGACAGTGATAAAGGTTATATCATAACAAATAATCATGTAGTAGAAGATGCTGATGAACTTAAAATTACCTTAGGAGATAAAAGGGAGTTTACCGGTAAAGTCATCGGTACAGACCCACAGACAGATATTGCGATAGTAAAAATAGATGGGAATAATTTACCTATCGCAAAACTAGGTGATTCAGATACAATTCGGGTTGGACAGTGGGCTATTGCCATCGGTAATCCCTTTGGTCTAACACAAACAGTATCGATTGGTGTTGTTAGTGCTACAGGAAGGGCTAATGTGGGTGTCGCACAATATGAAGATATGATCCAAACAGATGCTGCTATCAACCCGGGTAATAGTGGAGGACCTTTAGTAAACATCCGCGGCGAAGTAATTGGTATCAACACTGCCATATTTACAAGGACCGGTGGTTATCAGGGTATTGGTTTTGCCATACCAATCAATATGGTAAAAATCATCATGAAAGAGCTTGTAGAGAAAGGCAAGGTCACACGCGGCTGGCTTGGGGTCGTTATCCAGGATATTACTCCCGATTTAGCAAAGTCTTTTAATGTTACGGTAACAGAAGGTGTTCTGGTAAGTGAGATACAAGAAAACTCCCCTGCAAAAGAAGCTGGTTTCGAACGTGGTGATATTGTAATTGAATATGATGGGAAATCAATCAGGGATGTTAATCATCTCCGTAATCTTGTTGCGCAAACCGAAGCTGGTAAAAAAGCACAGGTTAAAGTATTACGGGATGGTAAAGAAAAGGAATTAACGGTCAAGATCGGTGAACAACCAGCGGAATTGTTTACTTTAGGACCAGACGTACAACCCTTTGAAAAAGAATTTGGAATGACCGTGCAGAACCTTACAAAGGAACTTGCCAAAAGTTTAGGGATAGAAGAAGAGACGGGTGTCATCGTTTCTGGTGTTCAACCGGGAAGCCCCGCAGCCATGTCTGATATAAGAGAGGGCGACCTTATTAAAGAGGTAAACAGGAAAAAGATTAGCAATGTAACAGATTTCAAAAAGGCATTAAGCGAAGCAGATAAAGAAAAGGGGGCCCTCATACTGGTAAAACGAGGTGAGTTTTCCCGTTACGTTATCATTAAGGCAAAAGAAAAATAACATGGTTCTATAAGCAATCAGAGGTCAGCTTGCAGCTTCTGCCCGATTGCTTAACAATGGGTGGATGAGTAAATGGGTAGATGGGTGAATGGATGTATATTCATTTATGAACCAACACATCGGCTCATCCACCCCCATGAACGGTAAGCTGACTGCTACGGGCTTATGTATTTGTGAGATGTAGCTACAAACCACAAACTCTTTCGGCTTAGAAACTGTCTGAAAAGGCAGGATTATCATTCCAAACGGGACGAAGCAGAATGAAAAATCCTCCCCCAGCAGTGCTCATCCACATCTTTTATTTCATTCCAACGCTCTGCGTCTTGTCCCAGATATTTGAAATATGAGAGGTCGATAAAGGCATTTTCGTGATTGCAGCCATTTCTGTACAATCTATACTATCTGAGAAATAGATCCGATTATTATGGTAAATATGACGCAGAGTGTGGTACGAGTAGAGCGAGTAAAGTGAGAGCACAGGCACTAAATTGTCTGCTCACTATCGTTTGCTCCTTACGGAGCATGTGATATGCGAAAGGGAAAAATGTGGGTAACAATAAGCCCTCCAGAGTGCCTCGATCCCTCATCGCTTGAAATGATCTGTTTCGGTTTTTCGGATAGATTTCCAGCAGGGTGAATCGTCAAGTGGATAAATTCCATACATAAAAATTGACTTTTCAAACACTCTTTAAGGCCCTGTCTCGTTAGTTTTATTGCACCTAAACTTTTATGCCCCCGCCGATATTCTGGCAGTTTGTTCTTTTGCGATTGATTCCCTGCCATAAGGGGAAATTTCCCTTAATTTTCTAATAATAGGCGGCAAATGTTCTATAATATGGTTAACATCTTCCATCGTATTATACCGGCTCAAACTCAATCTTACCGAGCCATGGACCGCAGTAAAGGGTACACCCATGGCCCTCAATACGTGTGAGGGTTCAAGAGAACCAGAGGTACATGCTGAGCCCGACGAAGCACAAATTCCCTTCTCATTGAGAAGTAACAATATAGCCTCGCCCTCCACAAATTCAAAACTCAAATTGGTCGTGTTTGGAAGGCGGTGTTCCTTATGGCCATTTACCCTCGCATCCGGTGCCCTTTTCAGTATTTCATTCTCAAGCTTGTCCCTTAATTGTTTCACGTAAGTTTGCTCTTCAGCCATATACTTTTTTGCCAGTTCACAAGCCTTGCCGAGACCAACGATCGAAGGAACATTCTCCGTACCACCGCGGCGGTTCCCTTCCTGATGTCCACCGATGATAAAAGGTGTAACCGCAGTTCCCTTTCGGACAAAGAGGGCGCCGATTCCTTTCGGGGCATGTAATTTATGCCCGGATAGGGTTAATAAATCTATGGTGCTTCTTGCAAGATTTAAAGGTATCTTACCCACAGCCTGCACGGCGTCGGTGTGAAGGATAGAACCTTTTTGCTTCACAATACTACCAATTTCTTCAATGGGAAAGATCACACCTGTTTCGTTATTTGCGTACATAATCGATACAATTGCTGTGTCTTCCCTTATTGCATCGGCTAATTCAGTCAGGCTAATCATTCCGCTGCTGTCCACACCCAATTCAGTTACATGATAATTATTTTGGGCAAGATACTTACACAAATTATAAACTGCAGGATGCTCTACCCTCGATGTTACTATGTGCCTTTTATGCGGATTCGCTCGAAGTACTCCCCAAATTGCCGCATTATCGCTTTCCGTACCGCAGCTCGTGAAGATAATCTCTGCAGGGTCGGCACCGAGAATATCTGCCACCTGCACTCTTGCAGTATCAATCTTTTTGGCTACCTGTCCACCAAAGCTGTGCATACTCGAAGGATTCCCATAGTACTCCATAAAATACGGTGACATAGCCTCAACAACTTCAGGGGCAACCATTGTTGTAGCATTATTATCTGCATATACAACTCTCATTATGAAGCCACCTCCTCAACAATAAGTGAATCTGTCACAAGTTCCCTTAATTTTGCCTCTACAGTAGATTTCAAAGTAACCTTTGAGCTGGGACATTCCGCACAGCTTCCCCGAAAAGAGACCATAACCCGATCACCGTCGATATCAATAAGCTCAATATCCCCCCCATCCGCCTGAAGGGTAGGCCGAATAACCCTCTCTATCGTTTCTTGTACGGACTTTATCTTTTGAATATTTGTCAGTTTTTTAACAGGCCCCTTAGCCCTTTCTATCATTGCCTTTTCTTTCTCTTTCTGCCAGACCTCATCTATAATTGCCTGAATTTGGGGATGACAGGAGCGGCAGCCGCCTCCAGCCTTACAGTAATTGGTAACCTGTTCAATCGTAGTTAACTTATGTTCACGAACCTCATGTGCGATTTTATTATCTGTTACCCCAAAACATTTACAAACAATAGTTCCTTCTTCAACAGGTTTCTCTATCTTTAACCCCCGATAGTTAGCAACAGCAGCTTCCAGGGCCTCACGTCCCATCACAGAACAATGCATCTTTTGTTCAGGCAACCCGTCCAAATACCTGGCAATGTCATCATCGGTAATCTTAGCCGCTTCACTGATCATCTTTCCTTTAATCATTTCTGTCAATGCACTTGCGGAGGCGATGGCGCTTCCGCATCCAAATGTCTTAAACTTCACATCAACAATGCGTTCTGATTCGTCCAATTTCAGCATTAATTTTAACGCATCTCCACAGGCCAGACTGCCTACTTCACCTACAGCATCCGGATTTTCAATTTCACCTACATTTCGTGGGTGGAAAAAATGGTCTTTAACTTTTTCAGAATAATCCCACACCCTATTATTCCTTTCTTAATTAAATTCTCTATAGTATTACCGTGTAAAAACTTCTTTCTTGTGTGAGCATTCAGCTGTCAGCAGTTAGCCTGCAGCTTCTGCCAAATTGCTGGTAGCTGAATGCTACAACTTACAACTTTTAGTTCAGTTACGACTACACCGCTCTATATAATATGTAATAAATCATAATTACAATAATATGCTTTTGTATGAAGAATGTCAAGTATCGCATCAAACTGTGGCAGCGCAAAATAACTTTTTTGGGAATCGAGATAACTCTCAAAAATTTATGATTTGATGGTATCAAACAAGATTTGATTATTTGATATGCCCGTTTACTAGATCAAAGACACCTCTATATAAGCAAATACAACTGGCATGAATATTGCTTTTAATTGCTTTCCTTTTTTTCCTGTATTAATTTTGTAAAGTCCGGAGAAAAGAAATAAATTCCGCTCTTATTATTTGCATTAATAAGAGTACTGGCTATAATTTCCATATAGCTGTTAAGTGTTTGTATTTTGTTATTAATATCTATCAACTGTTTTGTGGTTTTTTCATTAATCCGTATTTCATCAATCTGTGTTTCGTCCATTTTTATTTTCTCTTTTGCCTCCATTTTTACCATGTCAATATAGGCACTTTTGCCCATGAATTCGTTGCAATACATACATATATGTATTGAGAATCCCAGCAGATTTCGCCAGCCCTTCCCGCATCAGAAGTAGAAGATGGGGTTTTAGAGGTTTCTATTCTCAACACCTGCCCATTTATATGCAACCCATTATTCGTCAAATCTGGGTTGTTTAACCCAATTACCACCTTGCCGCCGTTGGGTTTTATGGAAAAATTACCCGAACTATTCGTTTTTAAATCCGTATAGTAAGTAGCTGTCCCGCTCGCAGCGTTGTAAGACAATCTGACCGCACTAGGTGATGAGCCTAGATTGATTTCAACTATTGTGCTCGGGTCAATTTTTGCGATTCCCACACCGCCTGCGTTAGGCTGAAGCACGAGGTGTCTGTTGCTCGGATTTGTCAAGCCCCCAGAGCTTGATACTTGTATTACTCCGTAGTCGACGCTAGCACCAACGCAGTACATATTCACAACCGCATTTTGACCAAATGTTTTAACGGAAAGCGTAGCGTCACCAATTGTGTTTCCTACCCCCGTCCTTTGTGCGCTTACATCCACATTTAATACCCCAGCCAGCGTTACGTCTTCGCCTGAGAAGCCTAGCCCGCTTGTAGATGCAAGGGTGTTACCTCCAAGCTGCAGCGGCTTGTTTTGGTGGCTGAAACACGTGATCATATTCCCGTTCGTATTGTCAGTAGCACAAAGAGCAATCACATCTTTGAAAAGCTGAACACTAAAATCTGTTGCATCGCTTCCCGTAGTCCTACAATCCCTATCGAGGGTTATCGAATCAGTCCCTACCGCAACAACCCTATATACAGGAGGAGGGGTTGTTATACTATTTGTCCCTTGACATACAAGTGCCATGTCCCCTACAGATACACTAGTATGTATTCCTGTTTTTGATAATACATTCTTATTTGCATTTGTTACCGAAACAGAGTTGTGAGTTGCGATTTTTCTTCCCCCAAAGATGTGGGCAAAATCGTCAAACCACACCTTTTCACGCTCTTCTGAACCGTCCTTCATTAACTCAAACACCAACTGTCCAGATGAGACTCCACTGCCTGTTTTGGTGAATATTGCTGTTATCCCTGCTGCAGTATAATCAGTACCTCCAGCATCTTGCAATTCAAAATTTATTCGCCCACCGTATCCCGTTTTACTCCCACCACCACCTCCCCTGGTGATTTGCATTATGGTGGAAACTCCTGAGTAATTAATTTTTCTTCTGAACTTTGCAGTTGTCCCCTTCTCTGTGTACCCCTCAATCGCCTTTCCGTAGATACTTTTTCCGTAAACACCTATTCCATACACAGAAAGACCTTGAACAGCGTCCTTCCCTCTAGACTCTCCTTGTAAAGCAGCCGATAATTCGCTGTAAAAGTATCCTCCAGGATGCGCCCAACCATACCCGGTAATGGCGGTTGAATATTGACTTACCGATTTTATATTTGAGCCATAATAAGCGTAAAATCTGTACCAACCCTGCTTGTTATTTTCGGTTGTCCAACTAGACCCATCGGCAGAGTAGGCATGGGCATTCGTGCCCTGCGCCTTCATTTCGTGATAACATACTACTCCATTACCAGGGTCAAGATATCTCTCAATCACTATCCAATAATTTGTTCCGTTTTGAAGTTGAAACGTATTGGTTACCAAACCAATGTATTCAACATAAGAAGTTCCTAACAATCCGAACGGAACTAAAGTTATTTCATCACTTATTACTGAACCTGGTACTCCAGCGTTATCTGTATATAAATACAAATTAACACCTTCTGTCAGGGAGGTCGCAACCGATCTTATCTCATAGTTATCACCCGATGAATCATCACCCCTGTAAAACTCATACAACTGTATCTCTGTAGCAGAATTGACTTGGAAGATTGCATAACCTACCGAGTCGCCAGTCCTAAATATCATTTGCTGGCCGCCGTCCCAACTGCCATCTGTCGGCCAACTGGTTCCTGAGCCAGTAATTATATAAGAGCCATTTTCTACGGATATAGTTCCCATGTTGTATGTAAGTGTTCCAACCGCCTTAAGTCTGACACCAAATGCGCCAGCCCTCATGGTAACAGAACCACTTGCTGCTACTTTTATTGCCTCGTACTTATGTGTAATACTGCCATTTGCCCCTGAGTTTGCAGTTCCATCTTGGCTACAGTAGCCTTCTGTGTCTATGAGTATTTGATCACCTGTCCATCCGTTGACGGATTTTCTGGATGATATCCTACCACCGCCAAGGGACATAACATCGTCTGTTAATTCCGACATTATATTAAGTCTTGCGTCTGACGTATCAAAATCACTCGTCCACACCTTTGTTGTTTGCGAAGTCTTTGTGCCAACCTTTTTCACTGATACGTTGTCAATCGTAAACCTGGCGTTGTTCGTTGGTTGAAATATCAGATCACCAGTTGTTTGAGCTACTATGACATCTTTATGTGTACCATTTCCGTATCCTGTCGAAACGTCATCAGGCATGAAAGACGCCTGTCTGCGGACGCGACCTACAGAGCTTCCGCCAAGGCTGACTATAAAATCGCCAGCAGTCCAAGCAGATACGGTGTAAACAACCTCATATATCTCTCCGACAACCGCACTGACATTCTGGGATAAAGTCCCAACCCCATCGGCATTTTTTGTTACGTTATTTGTTCCATAAGCCCAACCAGAGCCCAGCGTCCATCCTGTAGCACTGCCCGTAAATGAGCCATTCGTTACCTTTTCTGCACCAAGCATAGGGACTTGAATATCAACAGGGTCTGATGGTATTGCCTCTTGGTAATGAACCAGTCCGCCCGTATCTTCCATAATCCTGTTGTATTGATGTGGAAGGACGTTGATGAAATTAATTCTAAATTTTGAGTATCGTCCTGTTGTAATTACTTCACTTACTTCTAAACCAGGGTTCCATGAGTAGCTGGAATCGTCATTGCTAATTCCAGCGTCAATAACGATAGAGCTGCTAGGATTGCTGATATACGAGGTAAATTTCAAGAGACATTTTTGTACTTTGCTTGTACTCCTGTCGTATGATGAACTGATATATTCTGCATACAACATCGAATATCCACAATAATCAAAATAGGCAGTCGCACTAGATACAGACTTTCTAAACCCTACAAATTTAGAAGCATACGGGGAAGCGACTGTTTGCACCACAGACAAAAGTTTCCATGTTGAGTCGCCGGGGTGATAGTTAGAATATACTTCTCCGCTATCGTCTATCCTCATTGCTAGTCTAGCGGCATTTGGTTTATCACACCACACCCAAGACGCAAAAACATATGTTCTGCCAGTAGTCGCTTCTATCTCTGAATCAGTTTTGTTTGTATTTGAAATAGCAGCTCCCGCAGGGTGCATTAACGAATAAGTACCAACTTTCGCCTGATTAGTAGATCGCCCCCATCCTGAGCCAAGAGTCCACCCTGTCGTGTCAGTTTCAAAGCTGTAATTTGTAATATACTGCTTCGCCGTACACTTTTCAATCCACCTACCGTAGCAGCCTCAGTGCCTATATGGGTGCCACCGGTAAAGTCTGTGGTTATCCTGTCTGTCCATGATGCGGATGTCTCCACGAAAGCAGCAGGACTTGTGTAAGCATCGTTAGCAGAATAATTCCCCGCAGTGTCGACTGCTTTAATTCTGTATGTGTGAGTACCTCCCGACACTCCAACAAGAACCAAGCTCGTAGATTTTGTTTTTGAAATAAGGATAGAGGTGTCCCAATCAGAACCTTCACGGATTTCAAAATAATCAAAATCCGTGATATCGGTAAGGTATGCCCACGACAACGTTACGGTGTCCCCTCTTACCGTTGCCCCGATATTGCTCACGTCTGGAGGGTTTGTGACATTACCGGTTGTGTGTGACCATTCAGTTACATCATCGATATGTTGTGAGATGCCAAGCGTTGATATAGAAAGAATCTTTATGTAATAATTCGTAAACTCCTGAATCGGATGAATGTAAAACACTCCGTCAGATTCTTTCGTAACTGCTTTGTAAAGCTCATAATTAGACGATCCGTACTTAACATATACTTCTGAATAATCCCAAAACGTATCAGTCGGAGTATCAAACGTGACTTTAAGTCTCCAGCTTCTTACACCTTTATTTGTATAGCTTTCTTCTGAAAATTGAACATTTGCCACTTCATCCGGTGGGTCTAACGGATCACCAAGATCAGTATCTGCCCCTGGCAAGGTCTCGTCTTCTAACGTTTCGTAGTTATAATCATCCTCGTTGTACTCAACGAGGATAAGCCGTACCGTGGCGTTTGGATATATTCCGACACCGTCTACCCAAAATTTCTTTTTATCCCATCCCGGCGTAGAGTGCGTCACATTCACAAGACAACCACCAGTTAACTTTCTCGCCTCTTCCTTAGCCGTCAATTCTGCAACAATATTATTTCTTGATTCCTTTCTTATTACCTGACAGATAGTTTTTGCTATCCTTCTATCGATCGTAAATGGAAGATCAATATCCATTACCTTTTTAAAATCGTTATCGTCTTTTAAATAGAAATTATCCGCGTCTTTTTTAGGCCACAAAACCGTGTCACTCTTCCACTCTGCCTCAGGATTAATATAAGAAGCTTTGACAACGTTAGGTCGGTCGTTCATACCTAAAATCCGGAAATTCCAGCCACCGATTATGTTGTCCTCGTTAAGCTCAAACGACTCAGGAATGGTTATTTTGGGAATGAATATTCTGTACTTACCTCCCTCGTTATACAAACGACCCCTGCAAGACGTGAGGAGTTTCTCCAGGTTTTCATCCTGATCGGCGCCGGTATCAAGGACACCATCACATTTAAACCTTCTCACCTTTGAAAACAATGTGGAAGATGATGGAGGGTTTGTGGCACCTAAACTTCCATCTGCTATTTTGTCTAGATAATCTTTCGTGGCAATGGCCACATCGGCAAGTTTTTTATAGTCGCTATTTATTTTATTCCCCGACGTATATCCTTCCGTTCTATACCACCGCACATGAGTAACCTCTTCATCGGCCGTGTCGGGTGTTTTTAGTCTTACAGCGTATGCATTATTAGTAGTCTTTGCTACTTGTGATGCAGGGGATGGAACGGTTTCTGTTTCCCCCACGCCGGGATTTTTTACGAATGTTTGCTTGTACTTATATTTTCTGTTTTTTTGAAGCCCGGAATTACTAAAATCTGTATAGGTAACCGTAGGAACCGTTGTGGGTGCTGTCGGGACACCATTTCCATTATAAGCAGCCCCTAGTTCTCCCGTAGTAAAACGGAATGTAGTAATGTCGGGATCGAGTTCCTTAATAAGGTAATACGTACCGCCGGCACTTGTCGACATGTATATCCTCTTTAAAGTAATCCCACTATCCTCAGCAGGAACGCCTAACCCGTCTACAAGTACTTCTCCATATGAAGACGTAACGGTTACAGAAGCAGCAGTCGATATTATCGACTCGTTAAACGTGTAGGCCTGATCTTCGGACGTTATGGTCGATCCGTAGCAATATGAATATTTAATGTAATACGTTCCCGCTTCAAGAGGATTGTCGTCTTTTTCCAGCAATCTGAATCTGATTCTCTTAGGCGATGAAACTTTCCAGTTTATCTTTTCATCACAATAATTTGCTTCGGCAATAAAACTATTTACATTTATTTCTGTATTGATGTCTGCCCTTTTCCCGTACACCTTGTTCGTAAGGAATTCTAGAATGCACAAAACAGGGTTATTCGACCATTTTGTTTGGCCATCCCTGGGATCGTATACTCGCAATCCCTTCGCTTTTACAAATACATTTGGAATTGACGAGAAAAGCTCTTGTTTGTATCTCGCAATCATGTAAATGGAAGCAAGCATTCCGCTTGTATGTTTGCTAGTCCACCTGCCAAATGTCTTCACGCATGTTTCGTAAGGGAGATCTATATTGCCTGGCTTTCCCGGTCTATGATAAAACCAGACATTCTTTTCGTATTTATCAAGAACATCTAGTTGTCCATCTTTTTTCTTCGCAACGATTTCCATATTATCGAAATATACAGTCTCTATGCCTTCTATTCTCCCATGAGAGAATACGGCAACGCAGTGAAGCTCGTTCACATCATCCGGACTCGCATCAAGAAAAACCACAAGAATAGGAGCAACCGCCATACCGTACAAAACAGGAACAAACGAATCGGTGTCAACAATGTTCGTCATGTACTCGTTCGGTTTGTTTTCGCCGAGCTTTGTGTTTGGTCTAAGGGCGTACGATAAGCCAGCAGACACGGCCGTCATCCCTGCTGAAATTGCTATGACTGCCCATAATGGAATTAGTTTAGGTGCTGGCATAGTTTAACCCTCAAATTGACTCATATCTATAAGATATTTCTTATCCATCCTATCCTTTTCAATCATGCTATTGCATATCAAAGCATTTTCCTTATAATACTCTTTTTGGGTTGTATCAGGAGACAACGATTGTTTCATCCTGTCAATATTGCAAATCAAAGGTCTGTCCGGATAGATGCTGCAAATATTATTATTGTTCATAATACATCCGCCATTCTTGTGGTCAGTATAGAGGAATGGTCTGATGAGGTGCGCCCTTCGACAGCATGCCCCACACTTAGTGCAAGGAAAACCATCATCTTGTTTTGATGCCGACATTATCTCATCCCATAAACCATATAATCTTCTTTGAAATTATAAATAGGTCTCATGCTTATTGTTTTCCCTTCGTCCACCACCAAGACGGAACTGTTTATAACAATTCCAATCAACCAATACCCTTTCCCCTTCCACACGAATATATCTCCCGTTTGCTCGAAGTTTTTTTGTATTTCAACAAACCCTTTTTCTTTTAGTAAGCCTGGGGGCTCTCCGTATTTTTTGTAAGTTTTCAATGCCCCCATGAAGGATTTCCACTTCCTGTCTATCCCAAAATCGATATCATAGTAAAGCCTTACGCCTTCAAGCGTCACCGTGGTGCAATCACACTTGCCCCACACAAAAGACTTTCCGATCTTCGTTGCCGCCCACTTAACAAGCTCGTTTCTCTTATCCAACAAGTTTCTCCAGTTTGTCCATTATTTCATGATAAATTGATTTCGCTTTTAAGTCGTTCCCTTCCTTGATTGCACTGGCTGCCTTTTCTGCCCCGGCAATAATCCATTTGTAGACATTGTTTTTACAAGGATATTTTTCAATTGATGTAAGAATTATCGGAGATATTCGTTTGTATTCTACAGCAATACCCTTCTCCATCTTTGTATCTCTGAACTGCCTTAGTGTCTCCAGGAGAGGGTGGTCTTTTGATATCCCATACCACACGGAAGCGGCCATTGCTCCCCAAAAAAGACATCCTCCGCCTTTAGGTTTCGGCAGCTTCCCCCATTTGATAGGTTTGTTTATCAGTTTTGGTATCTGATCGAATAATTTACTGTCAGGCTCATATTGGTGGTGGCTATCAACGTTTGTCTGTAAGCCTGTTGCGCTGTCAGTTATTATAAGCCTGCTTCCCGCCTTAAAGGTGATTTCAACGGTACCCGTTGAATTGCCGTCCTCCTCTCTTGTTTCTCGTATTTCAAAATCGCTCAGCATTTTACCACGGTAAAACACATCCTTATCGCTGTCACACAGTATTGTCCCATCGCCATTAACATGTCCACCCCAGTGTGTGACATACCTTGCGGCGTATGCCTTACCAAGTAACGTAGCTAAAAATGATTGTTCAACACCCGAGAACGTAAATTCAACCCCGCTAGACTTTATATCCCGTGATTCAGTTACGCTTGTAAAATGTAACATTCCACCTATACCTTGCCATGTCTGACTGTCCCACGTAATATCGTGTGGGGCGGTCGTTACGTATAAAGGCGCTTTCACATCATACGTTCCTGTTGTAGGAGCGCTCGCACTAAACGCCTTTACAACGGTAAAATTGTCATTATCTACTTTGGTTATTGAATAATCTTCGCCTGCATATTCGTTCGGGAGATCGATTGTTACCTCGTCGTTTGTATTAAGCCCATGCGCTGTTTTTGTAATCTTTATTGTCCCGCCGCCGTTATTTGTTATATTTTCTATCCTGTAGATGTCGTCAAATTCAAACTTAGTAAAATAGATCAAGGTTGATGTTTCAGAAGCAACCTTTGTCCGCATATCATCAGTCATGATGCGGGGAAAGGGGATTTGCAATGCTGTGTCTGCATTATACGAAGCTGTTAAACCAGGTGTGAAATTTATTGTGGCTTCACCGTTGCCATCGGTTGTAACATCTCCCGTTGTTACGGTATATTCCTGAGCACCTTCGCCCACCCTGAACTTATCGTTCTGGCGGAGTATCTTAGTGCTGGCAGGGGCTTTGTATATAATGATTTGCGTGACGCCGCTATTGTAGTTGTTTTTTAGATATGGTCTCACTGCTTACCTTTTAATTTTAATTACGGACACTCCCTAAACTTCAGTACTAGTCCTGCATATAGCCCGTTCCCTGACCTTTCCGGCATTCTGAAATTTTCATAAAGCTTACATCTGAACTTAACACCACTATAGGTAATAGACACCCCGTTTGACGGGCTATTCCCAGAAAAGATAGGGGGCGATATCTTGATTGAGGATGCGGTCGGTGATGCCATGTCTTCGATGATATCGTAAACGATATTCAATCCCGTGATCTTGATGATATCCCCGGCCAGCAGTTTCTTATTCAGGGTACTGGTAACATTGAGCGTTGAACCCGTCTGGCTGCCGCCGTTCACCGTTAACGACCCTGTTATGGGATCATTTACAGGTTTCTGGAGATCGAGGTGTTGAATATCAAAGATCGTACCTTCCCGCCAAAGCTGGTTTGTATATGCAAAAAACGCACGGGCAAGAGGATCCTTGGGGGATATAAGATTATATGTCTCTTCCCAAATCCTGCCCACTTGCATAGTGCTCCTGAACTGTCCTTTTCCGCTGTGTCCCCACGAATCCAAGCCGGCAGGAAATTCTGGAACGGATATCTTACTTGGCAAAAACATGCGGTTGAAATCTGCCAACTACCTACCCCTTCCTCGTATATGTTTTGCGAAATCCCTTGAATTGTTTACACTTTCACTCACCATCTTCACGATCGTCCCCTTTTGTTTTCTTAACATTTTTTCAACACTCTGCGCATCGGCTGCGGATATGTTAAAGTGGACTGCCTGGTTTACCACAACTGGCTCGCTTCTCGTTATCGCCGGGGTGTTAGCGATAGGAAAGCGCGCACCTTTAACAAGACTACCACTCCCTCCCATAGTCCAGCTCCCCGGGCCACCAAGCGGGTTATAACCAGCCCCGGAGTTGGCCACCGTGGGGCCTCCCGCTGGTCCGGTAAATCCAGGCATAAACAGGCTGCCAATCATGGATATAGCCTTAAACATAAGCCACTGCGCGATCATTTGATTGACTGCGCTTAGCCATGCGTCCGCCATGCTTGCAGAAAAGGTTTTTGCGTTTGAACCTATATTACGGAAATCCGTCATTACGCTCTTACTAAACGTAGCAAATGCGGCCGTACCGCCAGATTGAAAATCCTCCATCATGCCTTTGGCGCCTTTGGCCCATGTAAATCCTTCGCGTTGTAATTCTTTATAATATACCTTTATCCCACCGGCAAAGTCGTTCGACCGCAGGGTTCTTTGTTCTTCAAGCTCCTGTAACCTCGCATAGTATGCCTCCCAGGCGAGTGTGAGGTCTCCCGTGATGGCGATTTCCTCATCGCGCTGTTTTTCGAGAAGCCCTTTGCGGTATTCAAAGTATCGCTCAGAATCGAATCGCAGGGCCTCGTACATACCTTCGAAAGTTTCAAGGATGTCCCTCGCGGATCTCCTTGTCAGCTCATCAGCCTCTTCCTGTGCGCGTGCATTGGCTTCGAGATTATCGAGTATATTTTGCGCCGTCTCATCAACTATCCTGGCGTATTCTTCTTCCCACTGCTGTGCGGCCTTAGCGTTTGCATCCAGATTGTCGAGTATTTTTTGTGCAGTCTCATCAACTATACTGGCGTATTCTTCTTCCCACTGCTGTGCGGCCTTAGCGTTTGCATCTAGATTGTCGAGTATTTTTTGTGCAGTTTTATCTACTAAGCTTGCATATTCCTCCTGCCATTTTACGGCCTCTTCCGGGGTCATACTGCTCTGGAGTGCTGCTACCTCTGATTGTAATTTTCTATATTCGTCTAATATTTCCTGATATCCCTTGTCTGTAGCGCCGACAAACACATTATCCAGGGCATCCAGCCTTTTACTCCCTAACTGCTCATTTAGTTCAAGTGTCTCTCTTTGTAGACGGTTTATCTCAATATAATTATCGAGTAATTCCCCTGCCGATTTCCCTACATCAAAAAACGGCTTAATCGGTGTACTGACCATTTCCCAGAACGTTCTCGCCACATCGCTCAATTCTCCGTATACTACAAGCAATGCTTTCAGCGCAGGCGTTAGTTGATGCTCAACGACATAAGCCGCATCTTTTTGAAGATCTATGAATTGCTCAGAATTTTTTAAAAATACTTCATCTTTCAACTCTGTTTTAAGATCTTCAATTCTTGCCTTTGTACGCTGCAGCTCATCGTTCAAAGAATTCGTTGATTTCCCTACCCTTGATATGATTCTATCCCCGGCCTCAAATGTGGCGTTAAGGAATGCCTGCCTTCTATCCGTATCTGTTAGCTGAGATTCAGTCTTTCCCAGTGCGACCTGCATATGTTTCAGATGTGTATCGTAATCAACGAGTATCCCAAGGTTATCGAGTATTAATTTTGACTGCCTGGCCACGCCGAGGGTGATGTCTGAAAACGCCTGCGTTATGG
>JBDIVL010000003.1:0-137409 GCA_039794405.1 Candidatus Jinrextremum sp.
CCGAACTGGTTTTACACTCTGGAAGGTATTGTCTTCGCCGGTTACCACATAAGAGACTTGTACCTGCCAGGCGGTATTGACTTGCTGAAGGTGGTCACTCTGTCCGATGGCATTCGTACCCAACAATTCTTGAGATGAAACAGCGTATTCGGCCAATAATCCGTAAGGCCCGTAATACCAGTAGACTTGCGGGAAAACCCGGTAGTGATCGCCATCGGCGGTAAGCGAGGTCGTACCGTCTCCCAGTTTCGAATAATCGACAATCGTATTTTGGCCGTTCGGGCTGGGCAGATTATTCAGCTTTTCATTATGTGGCTGTTCCCAACTGCCGCTCACGCCAACACCCAATTTATCGAGTATGGTGATGCCGCTGTGCTGGAAGGGATGTGCCCAGATGCGGCCGATAAACTCCTTGTTGTCGTCAGTATCCGTATGGTTTGAGAAGCCATTGTCACCGACTCCATTGAAAACCCCGATTTGACAACTGATAAAATTTTTGAAATCCAGAGGGCCGTTGTACTCCGTATCATAACCCGGCCTGGCGAACTCGCCATGCAGCATAATGCCAACATCTCGGTTGCTTGCCAGGTAAGTGGGGTATGCCCGCTCTAAGAATGTGAAATCGTTATCGCCCTGTAAACGTTCCAGACTGATAGGCACCTTTTGCTTTCCGACATTGAGACTGGCAAATGGAAAATAGTGGGTATCAAAAAAGGCATCTTGCAGACGAAAGCTGCTGCCACCAAAATCAGGCATAATCTTAAAGTCGAAGTATCTGAGGAGCCTACCCTCAAGACGGATACGGGCTTGCTTGAGTTCGAACCTGTCCGGAAGATTACTACCTTCTGTCATATCTTTATCGTCTATAAAAAATTTACCGTCAGTTTGCGTAGAACCACGAATATTCACGAAGCTATTACCGTCGTCATGAGAAATAAGCCGGAATCCAGTGGGTCCTACTTCTAGTTTCGGTGTCTTTGGGAGTTCCGCCTCCTTTATTGCCCGATCCGCCCTAAACCCTGCAGCCTCTTCTGACGTAATCAAGTTCTTTTCCTGGAGAAAGTCGAGCAAGTTATCTACATCTGTTTCTTCTGCACGGGATGAAGTTGTTAAAAGTAAAAGGCCGATTATCAGCCAACCAAAAACGAAAAAAATTCTCATCTTTTTACACCTCGAATTTTTTATGCTTCCAGTTGACTGGTCAGTCTGTGCAAGTTATTGATAGCTTAATTTCACACCTACCGTTGTCGGATTGGTGTACTATTTTCTAACCGTTATCGTCTCCTTTCGGCTTTGAAGACTTTTGTCCATCCAACCTGAACTTTTCCGTTTTATCGATTTGAACGACTTTAGAGTCATGAACCGTTATCTGAACGTAACCGTATTGTATGCTTTTTAGTGCTCTCAGGATTTGCGTTATAAGCAGGTCGTCTTTTTTCTTACTAGTTAATTCATCTTCCATTTAACTTGTCCCGGTATCATTGTATATATAGTCTACCAATATAGTAGGATATATATGAAAAAAATTTGTGACCTATGAAATGCTTTATCTGTGAGATATGGTAAATTTGATATATCCATAATCTTTCGTTCAATTCTATTAGTTCTGTATATTTAGTAGACAATATAATAGTGTTTATTACTATTGTCAAATATTTTTCATACAATTTAGCTTGAAATATGCTCAGAGAAGTGAAATACGTTTCAATAATAGGGAGTTGATTACTACTGAAACTGAAGAAAAGGCCATGGCCAATCCTGCATATTCTGGCTTCAGGCTTATTCCGAAAAATGGATACATGACTCCGGCCGCGATAGGAATTCCAATTACATTGTAAAAAAATGCCCAGAAAAGGTTTTGCTTTATTTTCGATAGTGTTTTTCTCCCCAGTTGAATGGCTTTTACCACATCCATCATATCGTTTCTTATTAAGATAATATCGCCCGTTTCTTTTGCGATGTCGGTTCCTGCACCGATAGCAATTCCCACGTCCGACTGTGCTAAAGCAGGAGCATCATTAATGCCATCGCCAACCATTCCAACGATAATACCGTTTCCTTGAAGGTTTTTTATAATCTCCATCTTTTCTGCAGGGAGTACCCTGGCACGGTATTCCTCAATGCCAACTTCTGACGCCACTGACTTTGCTACCTGTTCGGCATCACCCGTTATCATTAAGGCTCGTATATTCATCTGTTTTAACCGTGTTACAACATCCCGCGCATTGTGTTTTATTTTATCCCTAAGACCCAAAACGCCTTTGAGCTCTCCGTCATAAGCCACATATATGAGAGATCTTCCATGAGTTTCTAATTCGCCAGTCCTGTCCTGTACTCCATTCACGGCAATTCCATGCGATATCATGAGCCCTTTATTTCCAATGAACAGGTCCTTTCCTTTGTAATGGCAGGCAATACCGCTTCCTGTTTCTTCGTGAAAATTCTGGACGATATCCCATGCAAGTCTCCTCCTTTTTGCCTCTTCCACAATTGATTGAGCGAGGGGATGATTTGAATGAGCGCATCCGGCCGCTGCAAGGGTAATGAGTTCTGTTTCGTGAACCGTCCTTGCCTGAACAAGGTCTGTGACTTCAAAATGCCCCTCAGTAAGTGTCCCTGTCTTATCCAGGACGATTACATTGGTTTCTGCAATCCTTTCAAGGGCGCTGGCACGTTTAATAAGAATAGAAGAATCGAGACCTACACCACTGCCGACTATAATAGCCGTCGGGGTCGCAAGACCGAGGGAGCACGGGCATGCTATTACCAGCACCGCAATTGCCGTCTTTAATGCCCATACAAATTGCTGCTCTCCGATAAAGGTGTAAAAGAAAAAATACCAGCAGGCAAAGGTTAAGAGGGCTAAGCTTACCACCGATGGGACAAATATGCTTGATACCTTATCCGCAAATCGCTGGATAGGAGCTTTATCCATCTGGGCCTCTTCAACCATATTGATAATTTGCGATAAAACGGTCTCTTCACCTACCCGGGTAGTCTTTACCATGAGAATGCCGGTCTTATTTACCGTAGCTCCAATTACTATGTCACCTTTTTGTTTTACAACTGGTATTGATTCGCCCGTTACCATGGATTCATCTACTGATGATATCCCTTCGATGATCTCACCATCTACGGGAATGATCTCACCTGCCCTGACTACCACCGTATCTCCTAAACGAAGGGAGGATGCGCTCACCTCTGATTCCTTTCCTTCCGGTGTTAGGAGCCGCGCCTTGTCGGTCTGTAATTTCGCAAGTTTTTGCAATGTTTGGCCTGCCCTTCCCCTTACCCGCTCTTCTAAATATTTTCCAGCACGAATAAAGGCAATCAACATCACTGCTGTCTCAAAGAATGCATGACCTGACATACCGAAAACACCAAACAATGCTATTACACTGTAAATATAAGCGGATATAACGCTTATTGAAACAAGAACATCCATGTTTGCAGAAAGGTTTTTTATGGATTTATAGGCGCTTATAAAGAAATCCATCCCTGGCCCCATTAACGTTGCAGTAGCAATAATCATTAAGGTGTACGGTATATAGGGATGTATTGAGGCGGGTAGAGGTACATACATCAATACCATCATAATAACGGAGGCAATGATACTCGAAATGAGCCAGCTCATCTGGATAGATGTCTTTTGGGCCTGGTCTAACCGAAACCGTTCCTTTGCTGTATATCCAGCATCTTTTACCCGATTGAAAATGGAGGCTTTGTTCGTAATACCGGTGTCGTAGGTTACAATCCCCGTTGCATTGGAAAAATTGACCCGAACGGATCTAACGCCTTTCAGATCTTTAAGTCTTCGTTCAATTGTCGTGGCACAATTTACACAATGCATGCCGGAGATATTAAATTTTATCGTTTGTTCAGCCATAAATTAACCGTAGAGGAATTTCAAAGAGATACGTAAAACGAATAGTATATTTTGTGAGGGGCGTTGAAGTATTGTATAGGGTATAATATTCAGAAGAATAGCTTGTGCGAACTTAAGAGAATCTAGGTGATGTTTTTCCGGGAGTTAACGTTCGTTTCTTTTTCAACTTGGCGTTAGTATTTATTAATAACGAGCGAGGCGAAGCCTCAAACTTATAAAAGAGCTTGAAACCACAGATTTCACGGATTACACAGATTTCGGTAGATGAGTAAATGGGCAGATGGGTTAAATACTCATTCATCCATTCACTCATCTCCCCATCCCCTAACTTGAGAACTTTATCTATGGAATATGTGCAATCTGTGGTTCCGGTAATTTCTTCTCAAAATTGACCCATGTGTGAAGATACATCGGGTATAAAGTATTGAAATACAATTCTAATCGGCGCAAACTGTTACAAACTCAGGTTCCACAATACTGTTGAGAATATCACACCGGGAGATTACTCCTATAAGATTACCGTTCCTTACTACAGGGACCCGAATAATATTATGTGTTGTCATAAGGTTTATGACCTCCTCAATTGGAGTATCTTCAGATACACATATAGGATTTTTTGACATAATACCTTCTGCCGTTACTTGTTCCAGTGTCTTTCCATCCCTTAAGGCTTTTAAAAGATCAAATTCACTTACCACCCCGACAACCTTTCCTGCATCGTCTACAACAGGTAGCCCGCTGTACATGCCGGATAATAATTTAACTGCCAGATCCCTGCCAATTGTTTTTTTCTTCGCTGCAGTAACAATTTTATTCATGATATCTTTTGCCGTTTTCTTTGCCATAAAATATCCCTCCTTTCAACTGAATACATGCATGGGATAGCAACCCTAAAAGGTTGCTCTACAAGGTTGGTTCAATCGTGGACATTGAACCAACCCTGAACGAAGCGGTGCTTCGTTCTGCAACTTTGAAATTCTTATACGTATACTTTGCTATTATACGTTCGATTCATTGTTTGTCAAATAATTAAGAAGAGAGAAAACCCTTGATAACTTTTTCATAACTTGATAATATTTGTTTCTTAGTTTTAAATTTGTAGGATGAGGTTTAACTCCTTTTCCTACCTTAGTCTGTGAAAATATTCTGCAGTTTTATACAAAGGATGGATTTCTCTTTGAAGCCTACCATTTTATCTACAACGATTCTTGCAGTGAGAAGGGATAAACAAGTTGCCATTGGCGGCGACGGCCAGGTAACTATGAATGCCACCGTGGTAAAACAGGAAGCGAAAAAAATCCGAAGGCTTTACCATGATAAGGTTATTATCGGCTTTGCCGGTTCGTCAGCAGACTCTTTTGCCCTTATGGAAAGATTTGATGCAAAACTTGAACAATATCAGGGAAATGTCCTGCGAAGTGCTCATGAGCTGGCTAAAGAATGGCGAACAGATAAAGTGCTGAGACGATTGGAGTCCTTGCTCGTTGTGGTAGATAAGCAGTATTCTTTTTTGATTTCTGGCAGTGGTGATGTAATTGAACCTGACGATGGTATTATCGGTGTTGGTTCTGGCGGGTCTTATGCGATTGCCGCAGCAAGGGCGTTAATAAAGCATACCCAACTGAGTGCGAGGGAGATCGTGGAAGAAGCCCTCAACATCGCAGCAGATATTTGTGTATACACGAATAAGAATATCAAGGTGGAGGAGATTAAGTAGTGAATGAATTAACACCCCGCAAGATTGTTGAGGAGCTCGATAAATATATTATTGGCCAAAAAAATGCCAAGCGTGCTGTTGCAATCGCCATCCGGAACCGATGGCGCAGACATCAACTTTCCAATGAACTGCGTGAAGAGGTCTTGCCCAAAAACATTATCATGATCGGGCCCACCGGTGTCGGGAAGACGGAGATTGCAAGGCGCATGGCGGCCCTTGTAAAGGCCCCTTTCCTCAAGGTAGAAGCATCGAAATATACTGAAGTCGGTTACCATGGCCGTGATGTCGAGTCCATGGTACGCGACCTTACAGAGATCGGGGTGAATATGGTTAAGTCTGAGATGATACAGGGTGTTCAGGAAAAGGCAAAAAAGATGGCAGAGGAAAGACTTTTGGATTTACTATTGCCACCAACACCCAAAAGCACTGAATCAGTCAATACTGATACCGAGGAGCAGCGCTTAAGCACCCGGGAAAAATTCCGCAAAAAATTGCACGATGGAGAACTCTCGAATCGCACGGTGGAGCTTACCATCAGTGAAAAACCTTATGTCCTTCAGGGTTTTGTGGCGGGAATTGAAGAAATAGGCATGGATTTTCAGAATATGCTGGAGAAAATGATGCCACCCCGTGCCCAGGTACGAAAAGTTTCAATACCGGAGGCCCAGAGAATATTAACCCAGGAAGAGGCTGAGAAGCTTGTAGACAAGGAAAAGGTAATGCAGGAAGCAATCAACAGAACAGAACAATTCGGAATTATCTTTATCGATGAAATTGATAAGATTGCAGGCCGGGAGTCTACCCATGGTCCTGATGTCTCTCGTGAAGGGGTACAAAGGGATCTGTTACCGATTGTCGATGGCACCACAGTAAATTCGAGGTATGGGATGGTGAAAACAGACCGTATTCTTTTTATTGCCGCCGGTGCATTTCATGTATCGAAGCCCTCAGATCTCATCCCTGAGCTTCAGGGGCGATTTCCGATACGCGTGGAATTGGAAGATCTCGGTAAAGAAGAATTTTTACGTATCCTCACAGAGCCCAAGAATGCCCTCATAAAACAATACAAGGCGCTTCTGGAAACCGAAGGTATTCAAATCCGGTTTGAGAAAGACGCTATTGAAGCTATTGCAGAGATTGCCGTACAGGTTAACAAACGTACCCAGAACATCGGTGCACGAAGGTTGCACACCGTTATGGAAAAACTGCTTGAGGATATTTCTTTCGATTCTCCTGAAAAGAAAGGCACAGATATTGTTATTAATGCGGGATATGTTCATGATAAACTACAAGCCATAGCAAAGGATGAGGATTTGAGCAGGTATATTTTGTAAAATTATCCATGTAGGGGGCAGGTTTCAAACCTGCCCCTACAACTACAACAGAACGTTGAAATTCTTAAACTTTTAATTAGGCCTTCGGTAACTTCTTGTGTTGCTCACCCTCCACGTGTCTCCCTCTGTATTCTCTTCCCTTTATCCTCCTCATTGATGAGAATAGAGCGGAAGGTATGTAGGATGTGTCCTGTTATACAATCAAGGGTAAAGCCTTAAACTACCGGGTAGGAACTACAAAACGTAACGAATATTTTCAAGCTTACCAATTACACCCTCAGGTAGAGAGGTATTTTTCCTGTGAAACCAATTATTGGCATCAATTGTGATTTTGAAGAGGGAAGTAGGCTTCCCTATTCTTTTGTCAATAGAGATTATCCTGAAGCCGTTATCGCAGCGGGTGGCATTCCCCTATTGCTTCCTATAATAAGGGACAGGAATGATGTAAAATGTCTTTTGGAAAAGATAGACGGTTTGCTTCTTACGGGAGGAAATGATGTACCACCTCAACGTTATAGACAGGAAAGGCGTGCAGAAACCGTATGTGTTCACCCGGACAAGGATATTTCTGATAGTATTCTCACACAGACCGCCCTGCAGATGAAAAAGCCAATTCTGGCTATATGCTATGGCACCCAGTTAGTAAATGTTTCTTTGGGTGGTTCTCTCTTTCAGGATATTCCATCTGAGTATAAAACATCTATTGTTCATAGAGAATTACAGGATGTCCAATATACCCATTCTGTAAGGATAGAAAAAGATTCATTCCTTTATGAAATCGTCGGTGTTCGTGAAATAAAAACCAACAGTAGCCATCATCAGGCGGTTCATACGTTGGGTAGGGACTTAAAGGATACAGCTCATACTGAAGATGGTATTATTGAAGCTATTGAATGCAGAGATTATCCGTTTCTTGTGGGTGTACAGTGGCATCCTGAACGGATGGTAAATCATCCATGTCATGCGGCCTTATTTAAGGCCCTGGTTTATGCTTCTCTGTATCGCCCACAGTAGCAAATGTACTGATGTCGTATTGCAATAACATTATCCTAATTGCACCCTTTACAAGTACCATAAAAGGATATGTGAAATCCGGAGACTGTATAATCATTTTTAAGGGAATCTGGCAATTTAATGTGTGATGAAAAATCTTCAGAGATATCGAGTATTTTTTTGCAGGTGGAACAGATCATATGATGGTGGGTTTTCGTATTGGGGTCATAGTGCTTGCGGTCTTCGTCAATGGTAAGCTCTTTAACTTCTCCTAAGTCCCTTAAGGTTTCCAGGGTTTTGTAAATTGTGGTAAACGATACCGTAGGATAGATCTTTTTCACTTTTTTATAAATTTCTTCTGCAGACGGATGAGATTCGTTATTTTCCAGGATTTTGAAGATCATTAACCGCTGCGGGGTTATTTTCATACCGTGATTTCTTAGTACTTTGGTTAATTGTTCTGCCGTTTCCATAAAGACACTTTTTTATAAATAAAAATGGTTGTTAGGTAAATCAGAATATTATTTAAATATTCGGGAGATGTCAATAAAAATATAAAAATAGCCAAATTGCCTTGAAAACCTTTAAAATATGGGTAAAATGAGAAAAATTACTTATAAACAAGTAGAGAAAATTATGGAAATACAATCATGAAATTCACAAAAATGCATGGGATTGGTAATGATTATGTTTACATCAACTGTTTTGAAGAAAAGGTTAAGGACCCTGCGAAACTTGCTCCAGTTGTCAGTGACAGGCATTTTGGTGTAGGATCCGATGGCCTTATCCTTATCTTGCCATCGAGAGTTGCTGACTGCAGGATGCGTATCTTTAATGCCGATGGCAGCGAGGCTCAAATGTGCGGCAATGGTATCCGGTGCGTTGCAAAATATGTGTATGATCATAATATTGTCCAGAAGAACCCGCTTACCGTAGAAACCCTTGCAGGCATTAAGACAATCCAACTTTTTATCGAAAATGGGAAAGCATCCGGTGCAAGGGTAAACATGGGGAAGCCCAGACTCATGCGATCAGAGATTCCCATGATCGGGAAAGAGACACCCGTGATTGATGAGGTATTGATGGTCAACAAGGGGGTGTCATTTCGAATTACGTGCGTTTCAATGGGAAATCCGCACTGTATCATTTTTGTCAACAACTTCGATAAGATTGATATATCAAAGCATGGTAAAGAGATTGAATGTCATCACCTGTTTCCAGAGAGAATAAATGTTCATTTTGTACAGGTTCACGACTCGAAAGAGGTTACTATGAAAACATGGGAACGCGGTTCAGGATTAACTCTGGCCTGCGGTACCGGGGCATCGGCTGTATGCGTTGCAGGTGTTCTTAATAAAAAGGTCGAACGTAAAGTTCTTGCGCATCTCCCCGGGGGCGATTTAGAACTGGAATGGGCAGAAGATGGCAATGTTTACATGACAGGTTCGGCTACGGAAGTATTTACAGGGGGATGGTTGTTATACTCCTAACCCGAACGAATCTGAAGCGTAATGTAGTATTATTCCGTATTAAATACTTTCTCTGCGGTTTATCTTTACCAATGAGCCAAGTTTTCAATGCACGATATCGTGTCTTTTGCGCGTGTCTCGCTCATCTTGTTTTTCATTGGTCTGAGGCCTTGCCTCGCTAATTTGTGGTTCGTCAAATGAAAGTATATACCATTTGCAGTTTCTTTTTCTCTGTGGTTCTGGTAGCCAGCTGCGCAACCTATAGGGCCCCAGCCTTACAAAGACCGGTCTGGGACGATACATCGGCTATTTTAAGCAATATACAGGGAGAAACACAAGATCTTACCTTAGGAGAAATCCTGGAGAAAGTAATCTCTAATAATTCAAGCCTTTTTACCCTTCGCTCAAATATAGAGATGACCCTTACAACACCGGATGATAAAGGTCCGGTTCGCTGTACGGGAATAATACTCTATGAAAGCCCAAAGAGTTTACGAGTGATAGGTTCTAAGTTCGCTACAACACTGTTTGACTTATCTTCTGATGGCAGTAATTTCCGGTTGTATACTCCTTTAGAAAATAAGGTGTATATGGGCAATTGTAATACATTCCACAAAGTAGAAGTATTCGGTATCAATATTTTTCCTGGCGATATGGTAAGTCTGTTCAATTATAAAGAAATTTTAGAAGCGAAAAGACCTGTCCTGGAGACCTGGCCTGCCTACTGGCTCATTCACATGCTGGAGGTGAACAATGAATCCATAGATATAAAAGGGAACTTGTTGATCGATAGGATATACGTAGATGTATTTCGACGTGATTTATTTAATCCGGATGGTTCTGTGCGGTTACAAGCAATATTTACCGATTACATAACTCTCAAGGAATGCAGAATTCCACAAAGAATTCATGTTCGCTGGCCCGGAAACAATACGGCCCTTAGTATAACATTCTCGGACATTACGGTAAATAGGGTGCTCGATCCTAAGGTATTCACGCTTTCAATACCGAAAGAGGTGCAGACAGTCGTTCTGGATTAAAGACTTTATAAGCGGTTTGTTTTTACCAATGAGTCAAGTTTTCAATGCACGATATCCATGTCTCCTGCATCGTGTATCCGCTTTTCATTGGTTTGAGGCTTTTTCTCTCTAGGTTTCAGCTCCGTTCTCAACATCGGTAATTTTACCTACACGCCGGGCGTGCCTTCCGCCCTCAAAGGGGGTTTCTAGCCATAATTTGACCTTTTGTTCCAAAATGTCTTCGTTTACTACGTCAGCGCCAATACAAAGGACATTGGAATCATTATGTCTTCTGCTCATTTCGACGGTATAAAGATTATGGCATACTGCTGCGCGAACGCCCCTTACTTTATTAGCTACGAGGGACATACCAATTCCAGTACCACAAATCAAAATTCCCCTATCACATTCTCCTGCCCCTACGGCCCGGGCTGCCTTAATGCCGTAATCCGGATAATCTACCGATTCGCTATCAGTAGCAGTGCCAAAGTCTGTAACCTTGTGACCCAGATGTGTTAATGTAGAGATTATGCGTTTCTTAAATTCAAATCCCCTGTGGTCAGATGCTATTGCAATTTTCATTGTTGTTTATATACACTTTTCTTGAAAATTTTTTAGAATTAAAAGACGAGAGACGTGTGTCTGTGTATTATTTCACATGAATCAAGGATAAAATATTACACTTTTATCAGATTATTTTCAAGACAACTTCTGATAATATTTTCTGTAATAATACCACGACGAAGAATTTCAATGTCTCTGTCTTTAACTCTTACTATGGTAGAGGGTGAACGAAATCGAGTTGAACCACCGTCGAGGATCATATGGATCTTCCCTTTAAGATCCATCAATACTTGCTGGGCGTCTGTTGCTGGAGGATATCCGGAGATGTTTGCACTTGTAGTAACAATAGGTACTTTTGCAGTACGGATCAAATCCCTTGCTATGGTATTGTCAGGAAGCCGTATACTGATATCTGAACCATTTTTTAAAGAGAAAACAATGGCCAATGCCCCTGGCCAGAAAAAATCCATGAGTCTTTTTGCCGTTTCGGGAAAGGAATCGATATATTTTTTTACCTCTTCAATATCCGCGATCATCAGGGTAAGTCTCTTTTCTTCAGGACGATTCTTTACCTCATAGATACGTTCAACAGCTTTTGTATTGTCTCTGTGTGCTCCAAGCCCATACACCGTCTCTGTTGGAAAAGCAACCAATTCTCCTTCCCGCAATGCCTGTGCTGCTGCTTCAATGTAATTCCAATAAAATTCTCTTTTCCTTACGTTGAGTACTATTGTTTCCATAAGTACGATTATCTATAAGATATAGTGGAACAAAATTGGCTGAAAAGTGAGTCAAGATATATTGCTGCATCTATAGGAGACACGGTAATATACGATAACCCTTGAGGATAAGATTTTAAGCTACAATAATTTCAAAACATAACGTTACTGGTGTTGTGTGGTTTTCCAGAAAACAGAAAATTTCTCTAAGCGATATTTGTGTGGTCAAAACCTTTAAAAAGTGTCATTTTGTTGTAAAGGACTAGACTTAGAGCCTATTCGAAAACAAGAACGATATTCCGAACAAAACGGAACGAAGCATCTTTTGTGTCTCTGTACGGAAAGATTCCTTGTTCCTTCATTGCCAGGAGTAATACACTGGGTTTTCGGATAGGCTCTAAGATGTTACAGATTAATAGGTACGGTTGGAATAAATTCATGATATAGTTTAAACTTTAAAGAGAAATATTTCAATACCTTTTATACCTTGACAATAATTTATCAAATTGTTAGAGTTTTCAGCATGAAATCAAAAACACAACAAATAATGCATGTATTTATCCTTTTCAGTATTTTCTCAATCTTTATTCTCTCCGGCAGGGGTTTCCTTTCTGCTGCAGAGAATATCATGAGTATTGAGGAAATTAAACCGGGAATGAAGGGATACGGGAAAACAGTCTTCACCGGTGATCGAATCGAGATGTTCGATGTTAAAGTGCTGGGCATCTTGAAAAACTGGAGTGCGAAGAGCCACTTGATTCTGATCGAGATGTCGGGGGGCCCTTTGGAGAAATCTGGTATTATTTCCGGCATGAGTGGTAGCCCGGTGTATATTGACAACCGCCTTATCGGTGCGGTTGCTTACGGATGGACCTTTGCAAAGGATGCTATTGCCGGCGTTACTCCAATTCATGAAATGAAAAGTACGCTGCTCAATATGCCAATGCAGGAAAACGACTTGTCCTTAATTCCATTGGACTGGAATCTGCCATCTTCCTCGAATGACAGCGGTACAACAGCCTCACAAGCTACTTCTTTTATCCAGCAGGAAGGAATGGGACTGGACTCAAATGATATAAAACTCATCCCGATTCTATCCCCCTTAGTAATATCTGGTATTGATAGCGGGGTCTTGCAAGGGATGCGGGGTTTCTTTAGTGCCTTTGGAATGTACCCTGTCCAGGGAGGGAGTTTTGTTCACTCCACAAATGCTCCGGTAGCGGAAAATCTTGTTGCCGGGTCATCAGTAGCCGCTGTCCTTATTAAGGGAGATTTCAACGCAGCCGTTGTTGGTACGGTGACCTACACGGAAGGAAATGATGTTCTGGCCTTTGGGCATCCGTTTTTACAAACAGGGAATACTGATTTCCCTATGGCATCTGCTTATGTTTATGCTATTCTCACGAGTCAATCTAACTCGGTAAAAATGGCATCACCTCACAAAATAGTTGGTCGGATAAATCAGGATAGAAGGCCGGGAGTTGCCGGCACCCTCGGAGAATCATCTCGCATGATACCCTGTCGCATTGAAGTTGATGGCTCACAAAAGCAGAGATACGATTTTGAAGTAGCTAATAATGCGCTTTTAACACCCAACCTTGTTCTCATGGCAGCCCAGAGTGCTGTATTATCTACAGAAAAGAAACTGGGAGAAAAATCGGTAAAGATAAGGCTCTCCGCAGAACTTTGTGGACATGAAAATCCTGTTGTCGTTGAAAACGTCTTTTACGAACTCGACCAGTCATGGTTTCCCCTGAATCATATCATCCAGCCTTTTGCTATGATTATGAATAATCAGTTTCAAAAGATAAACGTGAACAGGATTGATTTGAGAATTAAGATACTGAACACCCGTCAAACAGCGTACATTGAGGCTATTAAAGTAGATAAAAAACAGGTTAAGCCTGGAGACATGCTTCGGGTAGATGTGCGGCTTAAGCCATTTGCCGGAGAAAGTTTTTGCCAAACGGTAACTATGCAAATACCTGAAGATGTTTTGCCAGGAACTGTATTGAATGTTACTGCCTGTGATGCTACTTATGGCCAGGCCTTAAACATGGGCCGGTCTGCCGGTAAATACTTACCTACTAACTTTAAGCAGCTTTTGTACTATATCGAAAATATGGAACGGAATAATAACCTTATGGTACGCATTCTATTACCGAAGAAAGGCCTTACCTATAAAGGTGAAGGGTTTCCATCGCTCCCATCGTCGGTACATTCCATTATGAGTTTTTCCAATCAAAGCGGGGTTGGTCCGCTTTTCGATGAAGTAATATCACGTGTTCCAACAATGTATGTATTAAGCGGGAATCAAAGTATCCCGGTATCCGTTGAATAGGATATTTGCTGTAGCATAGGATTTTCATTCTTATGTGAGTGGTTTTTAGGGTGTGAATCGTAAAAATCCCCCTTAGACTCCGGCGTGAGCTCAGTCGAATGATTTTGCGTTTCTACTGGGGATTTAATAGAACTAACTTAAGGAACAATTATGAAAGGTTTTTTCTCATTAAAAATATGTACGTTGTTTTTCCTTATGCTCCTGTCTTCATATGCAGAAGGTACGACAACCAATGTGTGGACGCAATCTCTCGAATACGAATTTCATAAAGGTATACCAAAAAATGTGTCTGTCAATAGCGCAGGAGAAATACAGCTCTCTCCGAAAATAGAAGCTATTTCAGGGATTGAAGGTGCCTTTGTATGGTCTATGTCAGCAGACGACAAAAACCAGGTGTTCGTTGGCACAGGTGACCCCGGAACGGTTTACTTGATAAAAAACGGTTCAGAGGCTGTAGAACTCTTTCGCTCTCCTGAACTATACGTCCAGAGTCTCGTTACAGATAAACATGGCAACCTCTATGCAGGAACTGCACCACATGGTACTATTTACAAGATTGATAATACAGGGAAAGCAACGATATTTTGTTGTTTACCGGTACCGTATATTTGGGATATGGCGGTAGATAGTAATTCAAATCTTTTTGCTGCAACGGGGAATAACGGTATCTTATTCAAAATATCACCAGACGGCTCTCCTGACGTATTTTTTGATTCTCCAGAGACAAATTTTTTAGATATTTTACTCGATCAGTACGATAATATTTATATTGGAACGGAACCGGGTGGATTGGTATATAAGATCTCACCTGCCGGACAAGCACAAGTTCTTTACGATGCAAGTGAAGGTGAGATTCATTGTCTTGCAATAGATCCTTGCAATAATATTTATGCCGGAACTGCGTCTGGTGCAGACATGCAGATGCCCATTACCTCACCCCCTCAAATCCCCATGCAAACAGGAATTGTTACCCCAATCTTTAGAGAAGGAAGCGCCTGGGATTTGAACATTCCGGATGAATTGCCCGTCACACAGTCTGTGTATACACAGCGGCAAAGGTCCATATCAAGGGATGTCGGGGCAACACCATCGAGGGCTATAGGGGTTCCAACGGCATCGAATTATGTTTATAAAATTACACCAGAAGGATTCGTACGGAAAATATTTGAAACCAGTCAAGCGTTCATCCTTGGCATATCTTTAGACACACAGAATAATCTTTGTGTGGTAACGGGTAACAGTCCCGGAGTGTATAAAGTGTATGAAGAGGAGATTTCAAGCAGCCTGATGGATGTGGAAGAAGTGCAGGTGCTTTGCTGTTTAAATACAAAGAAGGATGAACTTTATGTTGGCACAGGCAATACAGGGAAGGTCTATAAAATTCTCTCTTCATTTGTTAATGAAGGTACCTTTATTTCCCACGTACTTGATACAAGTGCGTTGTCAGATTGGGGGGTTATTTGCTGGACTGGCAAACAGCCAGAAGGCACGAAGGTTATTCTGGCTACCCGCTCAGGAAATAGTGAAAAAGCCGATTCGACGTGGAGCCAATGGTCAGATCCTTACGTATTATCTGGAGAAAGAATAACAAGTCCCCCTGCACGGTTTATACAATATAAGGCTACGCTGCAAACAATGCGTACCGATATTACGCCTATATTACATACCGTATCGGCATCATATCTTCCAAAAAACCAGCCACCGAAGATCGTCAGTTTTTCAGTAGAAAAAGATTCCTCTCCCAAGGCACAAAAACCACAGGATTCAAAGGCCGGAGATAAAACAGAATCAAGACCTCAAACATCCCCGGGCCAGAAGCCTCACCATCAGATGGCGCAAAAAAATATCCAATGGGAAGTGGAAGATCCAAACAACGATACGCTGCAATTAACGATTTCCTACAAAGGTGTAGACGAAAAGGCATGGAAAGTTGTTGATAAGAACACGCAAAAAAAGGGAAGTTATACATGGGATACGCTGCGTTTACCCGATGGGAAATACCAGATTAGATTGGTAGTAAGCGATATTCCTGATAATCCACCTGAGACTGCCTTCAGTGAGGAAGATACGATACAGCCTATTGTGATTGATAATTCGAGACCGATCATTCAATCCTTGAATAGTGTAAAGAAAGAAGATGGAAGGTACTCCATTTCTGGTACTCTGAAGGATGATTACAGCAGCATCATAAGAGTACAATACACGATTGATGGACAGGACTGGATTTCTGCTTATCCTGTAGATGGGCTTTTTGATAGTCCGGAAGAATCCTTTCAAATTACTACAAAAACACTTCCTCCTGATGATTACACTCTTGTTATTAACGTATTTGACAGCGAAGGGAATATCGGTGTAGAAAAGGTGCTGCTTGAGATAAAATAGAATATAAAAATACAGCTATCAGCACTCAATGGTTAGTTTTGTCAGCTAAAACTCCTGATAGCTGGCGGCTGAATACTGACAGCCCAATGAAAGGATAATCGTATCAAAGATTGTATCTCGTAGTTTTTACCATCTCCGTAACAAATTTCTTTGTTTCTTCTGTGTCTTTGTGGTAAGCTGTCGTTGTGAAAATAATTCGGGGCGTGGCTCAGTTTGGCTAGAGCGCGACGTTCGGGACGTCGAGGTCGCTGGTTCGAATCCAGTCGCCCCGACCAATTATTTCACGGCATAAGGTATATGTGTTACAAAACAGGTATGTAGCAGAAATTGGCCTGAAACCTTCGCAAATCAGTTCGGGCAAAATTTTCCGCCATATCCTAATGGTTTTTGGGAATTTTCATATCAGAGTTGACATAATATAAAAATTTGCTACCCTCATACTTCCGCAGCCAATCCATTTAGTTAGAGACATACACCTCAATCTCACAGAAACCACATCAATACTCCATCATTACGCGATGTTAACATCCTACATCTTTTTGGTTCTCAACGTACGCTTAAATCTGTGGAAAATTTTGCCGGATTTGAGCAAAGTGCCGTCTACTTCGATGGCGACCATCTGGCGGTTTCTAAAAAAGGCATGAACATGTGGAAGTACCCGAACATAAATTTTGTACATTCTTCAGAGTATTGTAAGGGTTGGTTCAATAGTCCATGATTGAATCGAAACGTTTTGGTGTGTTTGCCTATGCCAGCACCGGTCAAAAGCCGTCATCAATTCCAAACATATGATTCCGTCTACAAGATTGATCAACCTTGAGATTAATTTGTTTCCCGAAGTTAGGACTGATTCAATTCAGAGCATTAAGAATCGATTCGATTTAATTTCTTTGTTAAATAAAATTAGAAATAGTGGTTGAAAATCCCGTGATTTTTGCTTTATTCTAATATTTGTAGCATATTTCATAAACACACATGGAATTTCATGAATGATAAACCCTTTTAAAAACCCTGCTCTGAGAAAATTTATCTCGTATGTAAAACCCTATCGCTGGTTCATTGCAGCAGCTACTGTTTGCGGGCTGCTGAAGTATAACATTCCTTTAATCTTTCCGTGGATATTCAAAGATGTGATTGATAAGCTGCTCTCGCCATCTTCATATGATACAATGAAATTACACTCTACCATGCTGGTTCTGATTGCGCTTTATGTGTTCTGGGCATGTGTTACGTACCTGAGGTCTTTCTTTGCCGACCGGGCCGGCCAAAGGCTTATCTTTGACCTGCGGCATGAGCTGTATGTTCATCTTCAGAGGATGTCGTTGAGTTTCTATGAGAAGCGTCGTGTGGGGTCGGTTGCATCACGGTTACTTGGAGATATCGCAGTTGCTCAAAATTTTGTTGGGGCGGCCTTCACCAATACCATTATGGATGCAAGTTCTTTATTTTTTATCGCCTTTCTCCTTTTCCATATGAACTGGAAATTAGCGCTTGTTTCCTTCTCCATTTTTCCTTTTTATGTGGCATTAAACAAATTTTTCAAATCTCAAATCAGAAAAACAAGCCTGCTCGCCCAGCAAAAGATGGAGGAGATCTCCGGGAACGTCCATGAGAAGCTCGGCGGTATTTCTATTATACAATCTTATACCCGGGAGAAAACGGAAGAGAAACATTTCTTCCAGGAAAACCGGGAATACTTATCGTATCAATTGGAAAATGTAAAAAAGAATGCCATCGCCATATCGGTGGTAGGATTTCTAACCTCTATTGCTCCGGTTCTCGTCGTTTGGTACGGGGCTATGCAAGTTATTCATGGCCAGCTTACCGTTGGGGAATTGACTGCATTTTACGCCTATCTGGGTTTGTTTTACAATCCACTCAACCGGCTTACCGAGCTCAATATTCTTTTAGCGAATTCCCAGTCTGCGATGGAGAGGATTTTTGAAGTATTTAATACGTCACCAGAGGTTGTAGACTACCCTAACGCAAAGGACCTTGGAACTATCAAAGGTGATATTAAATTCATGAATATCCATTTTCGCTATGATCAGTCGAAAATTATCTTGAAGGATATCAATTTACACATACTTGCAAACACAACGGTGGCGCTGGTCGGACCAAGTGGTGCAGGTAAATCAACATTTGTCAAGCTTATCCCAAGGTTCTACGATGCCACCGCGGGAACAATTACGATTGATGGGTCTAATATACAGGAGTTCAAGCTGAATTCCTTAAGAAAACAGATTGCCACAGTACCTCAGGAGCCCATCTTATTTTCAGGGACAATTTACGAGAACATTTTATTCGGCAAACCCGATGCTACTGAAGATGAAGTAGAAGCGGCCGCTGTTTCCGCCAATGCCCATGATTTTATTGATAAATTTCCCAACAGTTATCAAACAGAAATAGGAGAGGGAGGTATAAAGCTTTCAGGAGGACAAAGACAGCGTATTGCACTGGCACGGGCATTCCTAAAAAATGCACCTATTCTGATTTTGGATGAGGCAACTTCTTCCCTGGATTCCGAGGCTGAGAATCTTATTCAGCAGGCATTGAAAAGATTGATGCAGGGCAGAACGACCATCATCATTGCCCATCGTCTCTCCACAATTCAGTCGGCAGATACAATTGTTGTTTTTGACAATGGGGAAATTGTTGAGATGGGTAGCCATCAGGAGTTGCTGTTGCAGCCATACGGACTCTATCGCCGGCTTTATGATGAACAGTTCAATCACAAGTTTATTGAGGCTATATAATTCTATCTTTGTATAGTTCGGATGAAAAGACTGGAGGTGAGAAATGGATATCTATGAGTATGCAATGCAAATGGAAAAAGACGGTGAGTTCTATTACCGGGAATTAGCGGATAAAGTAGCTAATCCGGGGCTGAAAAAAATATTTGCCATGCTCGCAGATGCTGAGGTGATACATTACAATACCTTTTTGAAGATGAAGAAGAATGAAAAAGCAGAGATGGCCGATACAGCAATCCTGTCAGAAGTTAAAAATATTTTCATAAAAATGAGAGAGAATAATGAAATTACGGGTATTAATACCTCACATATAGAATTGTATAAAAAGGCACAGGAGATCGAACAGAGGAGCCGGGATTTTTATGAAGAAAAAGCCAGTGAGGTAAAAGTCCCCTCACAGAAAGAGATATTCTTAAAAATTGCGGAAGAAGAAAAAAAACATTTTTTCATATTGGAAAACATCCTCGTTTTTGTCTCCCGTGCACAGAACTGGCTTGAGAATGCCGAATGGTACCGTTTTGATGAATACGCACTGTTGTCAGATTAGTTTTCCTTACCGAAACGTTTTAAAATTTATGAACCGGTTCTAAGCATGTGGTGAGAATGGTATGAAAAGTTCATGGCATTAGACTCCTTTGTGATTTCAGGCATTTTCCGGTGACCACTTTGCCATATGCTTTAAGAGTTTCCACCGTCTCTTTACATCGGCCTCAGCCTCCTTCATAAGGACTGCTGCCAGTTCCGGGTTGCTTGCCCTCAGCGCCCGATAACGATTTTCATTGTAGGCGTATTCTGCAAATGAAATCGTTGGCTCACTGCTGTCTATAACCAAAGGGCTCTTACCTTCTTTTTCCAGTGTCGGATTATAACGGTACAGAGGCCAGTGACCACAGGCAACTGCCTTTTTCATCGCTTCAACGCCTTTGCTCATTTCAATCCCCTGTGCTATACATGTCGAATAGGCAATAATGAGCGCTGGACCGTTATAGGCCTCCGCCTCGGCAAACGCCCTTACCGTCTGTGCCTGATTAGCCCCAAAAGCCACCTGCGCTATATAAATATTTCCATATGTAGCCATAATCATACCAATATTTTTTTTCGGCGTCCTCTTTCCCCCTGCTGCAAACTGGGCCATGGCTGCCAACGGGGTTGCCTTGGACATCTGACCGCCGGTATTTGAATAAACCTCGGTATCCAGGATCAGAATTTTTATATTTTCACCTGAAGCCAGGACATGATCAAGCCCGCCATAACCGATATCATATGCCCAGCCATCTCCTCCAATTGCCCATACCGATTTCTTAACAAGGTAATCAGCAAGAGAAAGAAGATGTTTTGCTTCAGTTGTGTGATTCCTCGATAATATTTTTTTCAGCTCATCAATGCGGGTTCTCTGGGATTCAATGCCTTCCCGGGTAGATTGATCAGCATTTTTAATCGAATCAAATAGTTCTTTTGCGTTTGAATATGCTGGATTTGCTGCAAGCCTGCCGATCAATTCTCGTGCCTGGGTATTAAATTTATCCACCGTCTGTCTCATGCCGAGACCAAACTCTGCATTATCTTCAAACAGCGAGTTCGACCATGCAGGTCCCCTGCCATCATCTCTTGTTGTATAAGGGGTTGTTGGTAAATTCCCGCCATATATGGAGGAACAACCGGTAGAATTGGCAATGAGTAACCGATCACCAAGCAACTGGGTAAGCAGTTTTATGTACGGTGTTTCTCCGCACCCGGCACATGCACTGTGGTACTCAAAGAGAGGCCGTGAAAATTGGCTTCCTTTAACAGTGGTGGCCTTGTATCGGGAAGAATCGAGTTCAGGCAAGCGAAGAAAAAACTCGTAGTTTTCTGCCTCCCGCTGCCGAAGCGGTTCCTGTGGCCTCATGTTGATTGCCTTAAAATCCGGAATCTTTTTTCCTTCAGCGTCTTTTTTATATGCAGGACACGTAAATACGCACGAACCGCAGCCGGTACAATCCTCAGGCGCTACCTGAACGGTAAATTTCATCCCTTTAAGTTCTTTGCCTGCAGCATCGATGGATTTAAAGGTGGAAGGTGCATCCTTCAGGAGCGATGGATCGTATGCCTTTATCCTGATCGTTGCATGGGGACAAACAAACGAACACTGACCGCACTGTATGCAGATATCAGGTTCCCAGATCGGTATTTCTGTTGCGATATTCCTCTTCTCATACTGTGTTGTTCCTGTTGGCCAGGTACCATCATCGGGCATTGCTGAGACAGGTATGTAATCGCCCTTGTTGGCAATCATCTTTGCAGTTACCTGTTGAACAAATTCAGGTGCATCTTCAGGCACAGGCGGCCGCATCCTTACCTTGCTGGTAACCTTGCCGGGTACCGGTACCTCAGTAATGCCCTGAACCGCTTTATCTACTGCATTGTAATTTAATGTAACGACTTCCTCACCCTTTCTTATATAGGTCTTTCTTATTTCGGCTTTGATAGATCTAACAGCATCTTCCTTTGGAATAATCCCCGAGATAATAAAGAAAGCGGTCTGCATGATCGTATTGATTTTTCCTCCAAGCGCAAGTTCGTCAGCAATCGCAAAGGCATCTATTATATAGAACTTCATTTTCTTTGAGATAAGCTGTTCTTGTACTTCAATGGGTAAAGTGTTCCATACGTTATCTTTACCTGCCGAAGTGGTAAGGAGAAACGTCGCACCTGTTTCGGCATTGGATAACATATCAATTCTTTCCAGAAAGGTAGTGTTATGACAGGCTATAAACTTTGCTTTTGGTACAAGATACGGACGGCGTACCTCTTCCTTTCCAAAACGGATATGTGATATGGTCATGGCCCCGGATTTCTTTGAATCATAAAGGAAGTAACCCTGCGCATAATTATCAGTTTCCGTTCCTATAATCTTTATGGTATTCTTATTAGCGCTTACCGTACCATCTGAACCTAATCCATAGAACAGGGCATGAAAAACACCGCTTCCCTCTACAGTAAAGGATTCATCATACTCCAGGCTGGTACCGGTCACATCGTCATTGATACCTATGGTAAAATGATTTTTGGGTCTATCCTGTGAGAGATTATCAAATACTGCCTTGACCATTGCAGGGGTAAAATCTTT
This sequence comes from Candidatus Jinrextremum sp., assembly GCA_039794405.1. GTDB lineage: Bacteria > Planctomycetota > Brocadiia > Brocadiales > Brocadiaceae > JBDIVL01. The sequence goes on from JBDIVL010000003.1 coordinate 22,287, forward strand.
TGAACCGAGTCCATAACGGCCCCCAACAATTGTCGGGTAATTGGTAAACTTTGCAGTTCCTTTTCCCATTACCTCTCCTACGGCAGTCCTGACGTCAAGGTAGAGTGGTTCACCAATTGTACCCGGTTCCTTTGTACGATCGAGAACAGCAATCGTTTTAACACTCCCTGGCAAACAACTGACAAAGGCATCGATATCGAAAGGCCGGAAAAGCCTTACCTGAACGAGTCCCAGTTTTTCCCCCTTTGTATTGAGGGCATTAATCGTGTCTAGTACCGTTTCTCCTGATGATCCCATTGTCACGATAATACGTTCCGCATTTGGGTCTCCATAGTATTCAAAGAGTTTATAGTGTCGGCCAACAATATTGGCAAATTTATCCATAGCCTTCTGTACGATACCCGGGGTTGCGTTATAGTATTTATTCACCGTTTCTCTCCCCTGGAAATATACATCCGGATTCTGTGCCGTGCCGCGTATATTGGGATGATCAGGGGTAAGCCCTCTCTTGCGGTGAGCTATAACGAGGTCGTCGTCAATCATGGCCCTCATATCATCAAAAGTAAGCTCCTCGACTTTCCGGACCTCATGAGATGTCCTGAAGCCATCAAAGAAGTGCAGGAATGGTACCCTTGATTCAAGTGTTGCAGCCTGCGCTATGAGGGAGAAATCCATCGCCTCCTGAACGTTCTGGGAACATAACAGGGCAAAGCCGGTAGCCCTTGCTGCCATGACATCTGAGTGGTCACCGAATATCGATAGTGCCTGGCATGCCAGTGAACGGGCAGTAACATGGAAAACGGTAGGTGTAAGTTCACCGGCGATCTTGTACATATTGGGAATGATTAATAAGAGGCCCTGAGAGGCTGAAACGGTGGTGGCAAGAGCACCGGTTGTAAGGGAACCGTGAACCGCTCCTGCAACGCCTGCCTCCGACTGCATTTGACTTACCTTTGGTACTGTCCCCCATATATTTACTTCACCCCGGACAGATTTTGCATCGCAGGTTTCTGCAATAGGTGATGAAGGGGTTATCGGATAAATCGTGATGATTTCGTTAACGGCATGCACCACGTGCGCACATGCGGTGCAGCCGTCAACGGTTACTGTTTTTCGACCCATAGCACATTCTCCTTAATTAGTTTTTCGTATATTTGCAAAAAGTTGAACCACAAAGGGCACAGAAAAACTGAAATAAATAAGGGTAACAACTCAGGCATAGGGATAGAAGGCGCAAAGGAATGGTAAGGAGCCAGTACGTTTGATCGGTGCCAGGCATAAAAACATGCCAAACACTTTGGTTTAATTGAAGACGATTGAGCCAGCCCTTGTAGGGATGACCCGCCGGATCATCTTTACTTTTGTCCATGCCACCCTGAATGCCGCATACAGAAAGTGAAAATTCCTATACGATCAAGTTACACTATTTCTCGCCCTTTGTCGAGTAAATGTATAGATTCGATATCTTTCTCTGTGAGATTGTCGGATGTTTTGGTGAATCCTTTCACCGAAACGAATCTGGAGCATTAACAGGGGGTTTCGGCGTGAGGACATGTCGAAACATCAGAATAACGGGTCACACTCCCCCTTTAATTTGCCCAACAGTAAGCTTCTTGATAGGGGACTGAGGGATGGATAAAGATTAAAGATACTATGGCTAAAACTTGTATATGTATGGTTTTATCCGTCAGTGAACAAGCGCTGATGGGTTCAGGAATTAGGAAAAAAAGCTTTATGATGCAATATGCAATCATACAAAACTTAACAATTCATCTTTTATCATATTGTAAATGAAAGATTATTTTAGTATAATGCATGAAGTTGTGAGAAGTCACTGCATGTAACACAGATATCAACCATGTAATTTCCGTAAAATTTAATGTTGTAACAGGACACACAACTGCTGAGTTTTATGGTTTTTGGTGATGTGTTGCATTTATGTCGCTCATTAAGTAGAAGGCTGGCTGTTTGCGCCCCCCATTCTCCTACCATACTGGGTGATCAGAACCCCATTCCAATTGTTTTCTACCTACATTTTCCATAATCTGGTTAGGTGGCATTGATGTGGCGAGTAGTGTTTAAATTATAATACTTTTATTCGAGAGCCATTTGCTGACATAAGATTTGGCCCGCATTTTAATCAGAAGGAGTTTCTGTGAATTTTGAATCATTTAATTTCCATCCGCATATCGCGGCTGGCGTGAAGGCGCTGGGTTACATCACACCCACACCTGTCCAACTTCAGGCAATACCTTTAATTCTTCAAGGCCAGGATATCATGGCCCTGGCTCAGACCGGAACCGGAAAAACTGCCGCTTTTGTACTGCCGATTTTGCAGCGATTGATGAAAGGACCGCGTGGTTGTGTCCGTGCCCTGATAATCGCACCGACGCGCGAACTGGCTGAACAAATACACAGATCTATCGGCGGACTGGGACAACAAACAAGGCTGCGCAGCGTAACTATTTATGGTGGCGTAAACATGAATCCACAAGTTCAAAAACTGCGCAGCGGAGCTGAAATCGCCGTGGTTTGCCCCGGTCGTCTACTCGATCATATCCGGCAGGGCACAATTGATTTGTCACATCTGGAAGTGCTTGTGCTGGACGAAGCAGATCGGATGTTCGATATGGGCTTTTTGCCTGATATCCGCAAGATTTTAAAGCAATTGCCATCACAACGGCAGACTTTATTTTTCTCGGCCACTATGCCCGATGACATCCGGCATCTAGCACATGACGCCTTGCGTAATCCGTCCACGGTGCAAATAAACCATACCATACCGGTGACTACAATATCGCATGCATTATATCCGGTTGAACATCATCTTAAGACTGCCCTGCTAATGGCTCTCCTGCGTCATACGGAAATGGATTCTGTGCTGGTTTTTACACGTACAAAGCAACGCGCCAAACGGGTTGCCCAGCAATTGGGAAAAGCGGGTTACAGCTCAACATCGCTGCAAGGCAATCTATCTCAGAACCAGCGGCAGACAGCACTTGATGGTTTCCGTAACGGTTTGTTCAAGATTCTCGTAGCAACTGACATTGCCGCCCGCGGCATCGATGTTTCCCGGATTTCACATGTTATTAACTATGACATGCCGGATACTGTTGATGCCTATACGCATCGTATCGGCCGTACAGGTCGTGCTGCCAAAACAGGGGATGCCTTTACCCTCTTTACCCGCGAAGATGCACAAATGGTACGTACTATTGAAAGCGTTCTCGGTGAAAAGCTGGAACGGTGTACTCTGCAAGGCTTCGACTATACCGCTGCATCTACATCTCCCGGTACAGAACATACACGCCATCAACCGCAACACCATTGCAAGCAGACGAAAGCGAAACAGGTTAAGGCGCAACGTCCTGCAACTTCAAAACCTGGCACCGAAAGGGCGACAATTTCACGAGTAGCGAAACGACGTTTTCCGCACGTTACATACTTAACCGGCTCACTGGCGCGGAATTCTCGCGGCTAAAATTGTTTGCGTTGATAATTAGCAAGGGCTTTGTCGCATAAATTGTGTAAATACTTTATTGTCGAGAGTTTAAAAGAATAACTAGAAAACTTAATCTCTTGCAAGTTTGTGCTTATGAACACTTATGCAACAAAGCCATTCGTAAGTTCCTTATAAATGATGTTTCAACTCTGTCCCGTGGGTGTCTGTATCTCTGGCTTGGGCGCCCACTCGTCTTTTCCTATCAGAAGGATGGCTATGGTTCCCGTCTTGGGGCTACGGCGATAAAAGCTTCATGCACCTTTTGGCTGTATTTGTATTAAGGCTCAGACCAAGGGCGTTGACTTTCTTTATTCCTGCGGTCTGCAAGAAGCAATTGTACCATCTCTTGCTCGCATTTATTTAGAGCCCATTTTCAAAAAATGCATTTGGTTACCGATCTACCCGGATTTCGTAGGGTTGGCTCAGTCGTCCACGGTTAAACCGAAACACTTGGTATGTGGTATGTTTTCCTACACCTGCTACCAGTTGAAAACTTACCTGTCAATTCAAAATGTGTGGTTCAATCTACAAAATTGAACCAACGTGTTTAAACACGGATAAACAAGGTTCTTCTATATCACCCTGAAACCCGTATACATAAACTGAAACATCCGTATTCCGCTTCGCTTCATTCATAGATGACCCTTTCTGTTTTCGGATAGGCTCTTCGTATTTTCAAAAATAATTCTTGATGAAACAGAACATTTTATGCTTATATAGAAGCATTACGATAGGTATTGAATTTATCATGACATTGCTTTTATCAGGAGATCGTAATGAACTGGAGGTTTTGTATAAAAAAATATTTCGTGGTTATTATGCTGACGTTTCTTGTGGCCGGTAACCAGAATGATAGTAGAGCAGGAGAAGATAAGGTTGCAGGAACCGGCATGCAGGAAGGTGAACCCCACATCGCCACATTTGCAGGTGGTTGTTTCTGGTGTACGGAGGCTGACTTCGAGAAACTATCTGGTGTTACGAAGGTGGTATCGGGGTATTCCGGCGGGCACAAAGAGAATCCCACCTATGAGGAAGTCTCTGCTGGTAATACCGGTCACGTTGAGGCGGTACAGGTTTATTACGACCCTTCCGCTGTTGCGTATGAAGAACTGCTTGATTACTTTTGGAGGCATATCGATCCTACCGATCCGGCAGGGCAGTTCGTTGACCGGGGAGCGCAGTACCGGAGTGTGATTTTTTATCATAATGAGAATCAAAAGATACTGGCTGAGCAGTCGAAAGAAGCGGTTGCACGGTCCGGGAAATTCAGTAAGCCGGTTGCCACGGAGATCATTCCTTTTACCAGATTCTATAAAGCGGAAGAATATCATCAGGACTATTACAAGAAGCACCCGCTGAAATATAAATTCTACCGGCATGGTTCAGGCCGTGACCAATTTTTGAAAAATGTATGGGGTGATGAGATGGGAAGAACCGGCCTGAAGAAAAATGAAAGATATGGAAAACCGGACGACTCAGTGTTGAGAAAAACACTGAGCCCTCTGCAATATAAAGTAACGCAGAAGAACGATACAGAGCCGCCTTTCAAGAACGAATACTGGGACAATAAAAAGGAGGGTATCTATGTTGATGTCGTCTCCGGAGAGCCGCTCTTCAGCTCGGTCGATAAATACGATTCGGGCACTGGATGGCCGAGCTTTACCAGGCCCCTTGAGTTTGCTAACATTGTTGAAAAAGATGACCGGAGCTTCTTCGCAAAACGAACTGAAGTAAGAAGCAAACATGGTGATTCGCATTTGGGACATGTGTTTCCCGACGGTCCGAAGCCGACAGGGCTCCGTTACTGTATCAACTCGGCAGCGTTACGGTTTATTCCCAGGAATGATCTCGAAAAAGAAGGCTATGGACAGTATTTGAATTTGTTTGAAAGTAGCTCCGGAGACACCAGGTAATCCTGGGGGACACCCTATTTAAAACTCTTATAAATAGTTTTCCTGATCAATGAGTTAAGTTTTAAGAGTGACCGGGATTGTTACACATTCTTTGCGTTACGATAAGTAGCAGTTTTTTTTGCTGTTTCATTAGTATTTAGCGAGATTAAGCAGATAATTTTCAAAAAAATGTTACTTTTAGTTATGCCAATAGTTAATTGCTTTTCCACATATTTTTGTGGTATGGAATTATTTTATGGGTTCTAACCTTAGATGAAGTTTGTTCTTACAAAGATAGAAAATATTCTTGCAGGCCAACGGTATACCATCTGCATAACAAGGGAATGTCAGATTAAGACCCACTTGCTGTTGTATTTCACGAGATTTGATTCATATTAAATGGCAAAGAAATCTTTTTAGATAAAAAGGTTGGGAGTGTAGTTGATATTGCCAGACTATAGTTTCGGTTTCTTTTATTTGAAAACGATACATGGAAAGGAGGGGAAAGGCATTTTAACTATGCATCTTAATTAGTTGGTTTGTGACAGGTATAAATTTTATTGGTAAAAATAGGCAAACAGGAGAAAAAAATAAGATGGTAAAGAGGAAAACAAAGGAGATGTTGAAAAAATTAGGTCTTAGCTCTGCTTTTGCTGCTGCATTAGTTTATGGTGGTATAGTAAATACCGTACTTGTAAGTACTGTTACAGCAGAGGACAAGAAGGATGAGGAGAAGGAAAAAGGTGGACATCTCATACAGTTAGTATCAGAGGATAAGAAGGATGAAGAGAAGGAAAAAGGTGGGCACCTCATACAGTTAGTATCAGAGGACAAGAAGGATGAAGAGAAGGAAAAAGGTGGACACCTCATACAGTTAGTATCAGAGGATAAGAAGGACGAAGAAAAGGAAAAAGGTGGACATCTCATACAGTTAGTATCAGAAGACAAGAAGGATGAAGAGAAGAAAGAGGATGGACACTTAGTACAATAAGCAAGGATTTTTTAGTATTGAGTAGAAAAGTGCTCAAGTGTAAAACACCGATAAGACTCTGCATCTAAGTGTTATAATACATTTTGAGCGGCAAAGAAGTTCAGATGAAGGAGCCGGGATTGCGGTTGATATAACTAACCGTAGTCTCGGCTTTTTTTATTTGAAGATAATACTACATAGAAAGTCGGAGGGATAAAAACACTCTGGCTACATATCTTAATTAAGCAGTTGTTTTATATAATAGGTTTTTTCTTATGTATGCGTACCGGTTATAGAAGGCAGACGGTGGAAATATAAAATAGTCTGCCTTCTGGTATTTCTATAAGAATTATTTTGAAAAAATTCCAGAAAAGACTTATAGTTACAGAACAAAAGGAAACACAGAAAAATGAGACATGCCCTAAGAAAATCACCATTTCATAAGTTTTTGATAAGGTGCAATGACCTGAATGAATCTGCATTTGGGGAATGGGTTTTTTATCCCGGTATGTTATTCAACGATCCCTTCAAATGGTGGGAGGACGGAGGGGTTCGGAGCAGACTTCATGAAGGATTAGATTTATGTTTTTATCGAGATAAATCCGGACAGAATCATGCCCTTAACGAAAAAACAGATATTCCTGTTATGTATGATGGGAAAATCATCCACATAAGTGATGATTTTTTAGGAAAATCTCTCTATGTAAGCCATGGTATCTACGATGACACTGGTAATAAACTTCACACAATCTATAGTCATACGAGTCCGTATCATGACATTGACATAGGAAAGACCTTACGCAAAGGAGATACGATTGCCACAATTGCGGATATCAGAAAGAGCAGGGCGAAGATTCTCCCGCACTTGCATCTATCTGTCGCATGGTTACCAGAGTCTTTTCCCTATGAAAAGCTAAGCTGGGAAATAATGGCTGACTGCAAAGCAATTGTTTTTTGTAACCCATTGGAGTTTATCGATTGTAAATACTTAGTATTAAGTAACAGTAAAAATTTTTAATGGTCAATACATAGGAGGGCATTATGAAAAAATCTTTAGGTGCGAAAACGATCGTGTATCCAACACCTGTTTTTATTATTGGAACTTATGATAAGGCTGGAAAACCAAATGCAATGAACGTTGCATGGGGAGGTCTTTGTTGTTCCAGTCCTCCCAGTATTGCGATTTCTCTCAGAAAGGCAACCTATACTTATGGTAATATTGCAGAGAAAAAGGCCTTCACGGTAAACATTCCATCCCGGGCTCATATAAAAGAGGCCGATTATTTCGGGATTGTATCGGGCAGCAAGGAGGACAAGTTTTCCGCAACAGGTCTCACTCCTGTAAAAGGTGATCTCGTAGATGCCCCCTACATCAAGGAATTTCCCCTTATTTTGGAATGTAAACTGATCCATACCGTTGAAATCGGATTGCATACACAGTTCATTGGTCAAATTGTAGATGTCAAAGTTGAGGATTCTGTGTTCGGTAATGACGGGGTAATCGATATAGGGAAGTTACAGCCAATGCTATATGCACCGGAAATCCGTGCTTATTATGGAATTGGTGAATGTCTTGGCAAGGCATTTTCTATAGGAAAACAAATTTAAATAAGAAAGGAGGTAGCTATGCCAGTGAAGAGATTAAAGGAATTTCTGGATGCCAACAATATTAAGTACATTATCATTAGCCACTCCCGGTCCTTTACATCTCAGGAAACTGCTGCATCTGCCCATATCTCCGGGAAAGAATTGGCAAAAACAGTCGTGATTAAAATTGATGGAAAAATGGCTATGGCCGTTCTGCCCGCTTCTGATAAAATAGATCTGAATATCTTGAGGGAGGTTACAGGATCAAAGCTGGTTGAACTCTCCAACGAAAGAGAATTTAAAGATTTATTCCCGGAATGTGAAATCGGTGCCATGCCACCTTTTGGCAATCTTTATGGAATGGATGTTTTTGTGTCGGAAAGTCTGGCCAGAGATGAGGAGATTGCATTTAATGCAGGATCCCACAGGGAATTGTTAAAGATGGCATACAGGGATTTTGAGAGATTGGTAAAGCCCAGGGTAATGAAATTTTCAGTTGAGATTAAATAGTCTTCAATAATTGAAAAATAAAAGATGGTAAATTATTTTTTGGTTTCACTTCGTTGTCTCCATTCACTATGTTCTTACTTTATTCCTCCTCAATCGTAAATACTGCTTGACATCAATACGAAAAAGAAGTTTATTGAACAGAGAAATGAGAATTATGGAACATAAGGAAATGCATCTCGATAAAGGCAAACCCTGAGCGATCAGGGGACGCAAAGCAAAGGATCTTTAAAAGATAGCCTTACTGCCGAAGATGGTTACTCCTATCTTTACAGTAAGGTTTTTTATTTTGCTGGAAGGAGGTGATCTAGGACAAAAGCGAGTGATGGCCTCATAATCCGCCCCATCAATTTTCCAATCTTTTGTTATTCTTCCTTATCTTGTAATTTGCCAATTACAAGGTTATATACAATTTCAACAGAGGAGGTTCTACAATGCTTTTACCCACGGTACGAAATAAATTTTTTACCGCCGTAACAATCAGCCTTTTGTCTGCCCTGGGGTTGGTTGCCTCATGTACTTCTGAACGTCAAACGGGTGTAAGGGAAGCAGGAGAAGAAAAGGAATATCAAGCAGACATTGAAAGGCGCAGAGATGCAGTACGGCCTGATCAACCTGTCCCCCCTCCTGGTCAGGAGAGGAAGGCAGTCCAACCTGACCAACCTGTTCCTCCTCCCGGACAGGAAAGGGAGGCAGTCCAGCCTGACCAACCTGTTCCTCCTCCCGGACAGGAAAGGGAGGCTGTACAACCTGATCAGCCTGTTCCCCCTCCAGGACAGGAAAGAAAGGCTCCAACAGATATAGAGAGCACTTGGGAGAGAGGAGAATCGCCGGAAGAGGTACAGCCTGGGCAGACAGAGTAACCGGTAGAGGCAGAACGGCTTGAGAGATACGATAGATGCTGCCGTGAAATACGTTCAGTTTCCTCCATACGAAGGAGATGAAGGAGAGACGTCCCGCCGGGGCGTCTCTACCGTAGTAAGATGGAATTTGAATAAATCCATAGATGAGAGGAGAGACAGTTATGGCTGACTTCGATCTTGCAATAATTGGTGGAGGGGTTGGCGGGTTAAATGTTGCGAGCGGGGCTGCCAGACTTGGAGCCCGGGTTGCCCTTATTGAAAAGTATAAACTCGGCGGTGATTGCCTTTATTATGGATGTGTTCCAACGAAAACATTAATTCGTTCTGCAAAAATAATCTCATATATAAGAAGGGCTAAAGAATATGGTTTACACGAGGGGAGTGTTTCTTTCGATTTTAGAAATGTTATGAACCACATGAGAGAGGTAATTGCGAAGATTGGCATGCATGACGACCCAAAAAGATTTGAGGATATGGGGGTAAAGATCTTTTTTGCCCGTGGAAAATTCATCGATCCTTATACCTTCGATTTAGATGGTGAGAGGATTACCAGCAGGCAGTTTGTTATCGCTACAGGGTCACGGGCTGCTGCCATTCCTGTTAAAGGAATTGATAAGGTCGATTATTTAACCAGCGAGAGTGCACTTGAACTAAATTATTTACCAAAATCCATCATTATACTGGGTGGAGGGCCAATAGGGCTTGAGTTTGCACAAATGTACGCAAGGTTTGGGTCGAAGGTTACCGTTTTAGAAAAAACGGATCAGATTTTACCGCGTGAAGATAAAGAGGTTGCTGATATCCTTGAATCAGTTCTTAGAGATGAGGGAATTGAAATACATACGGGTATTGAAGTTGACCATGTTAAACAAGAGGGGAATCAAAAGGTAGTAGTGGTCAAAAGGGACGGACTCGAAAGACTATTTTATGCTGATGATTTTATGATTACTGTTGGCCGTGCACCGAACCTGGAAGGGCTTGATCTTGAAGCTGCTGGAGTAAAGACAGAAAAGAGAGGTATTATCGTAAGCAGAAACATGCGTACGAGTACCAGAAATATATGGGCATGTGGAGATGTAACAGGAAAATACCTCTTTACTCATACCGCAGAATATCAGGCGGGTCTTATCGTATTTAATGCCCTGGTTCCTATCCTCAAGAGAAAGGCAGATTACCGTGTAGTTCCATGGGCAACTTTTACCGACCCCGAACTGGGCCGCGTAGGTCTGACAGAGGATGAGGCACGGCAAATATACAAAGAAATAAAAGTATATAAATACGATATAAAAGATTTAGACCGGGCTATTATTGAAGGTGAGGAAAAAGGGATCGTCAAGATTATTTGTACCGACAGAGGAGTACTGTTAGGTGCTCACGTCCTCGCACCGCAAGGCGGAGAGATGGTGCATGAATTTATTCTGGCGATGAAGAATACTATCGGGATAGGAAATATTAGTGGCACGATACATATTTACCCTACACTAGCCCAGGCAGTAAAAAGGGCGACCGACAAATACCATGCTGAAAAGATCTTTACCGGATGGGTTCCCAGATTTGCAAAAAAAATGATACAGTGGTTTAGGTGAAAGAATGAGAATATTATTCCAGCCTGTATTTTGTATCTTAACCGTGGAGATGTCTCTGAGAGATGTTTTAACCACGTGATGCTTTTATCTGCATGACATTTCTAACCACAAGGGGACATCTTTAAAACGCCAACGAACCAGGATAAGTTGTCCGATTTCAGAGAGTGAGACATCCGGAAAGTGAGGCATCCTACCGGGGCGTCTCTACGAGGAGGTGGTAAAAATGAGAAGGTTCGAGGGAAAGAATGTGTTAGTAACAGGTGCTGCTACTGGCATTGGCTATGCTATTGTTACCCGGTTTTCGAAAGAAGGTGCAAATGTTGCCATTAATTATCTTAAGAGCGAAGAGAAGGCCGAAGAGGTTTTAAAAACGGTTCAGGATATCTGCCAGTCTGTTAGGGGCTTCGGTTGCAGGGATTTGGCAATTCAGGGAGATGTATCAAAAGAGGATGACGTGGTAAGGATGTTTGATGAGGTTATAATGGAGTGGGGCAGATTGGATATAGTAGTGAACAATGCCGGTATAGAAAAAGTAAGTGCAAGCCATGAGACAAAAGGAGAGGATTTTGATAAGACGATAGCGGTTAATCTCCGCGGTGCCTTTTTCTGTGCCCGGGAGGCAATAAAACACTTCTTGTCCCGGGAGGGGGGAGGAGTAATTCTCAACAACTCCAGTGTTCATGAGACTATTCCCAAGCCAAAATATCTCAGCTACGCAGTGAGTAAAAGTGGCATGGGGAGTTTGACGAAGACATTGGCACTGGAGTATGCAGGGAAAGGTATTCGGGTGAATGCAGTAGGTCCGGGGGCTATCATTACTCCGATGAATAAGGCCTGGACTGAAGACCCGGTACGCAAGGCAGAGGTGGAAAGTCATATACCGATGGGTCGCTCCGGAACCCCGGAGGAGATTGCTGCTGTATTTGCGTTTCTGGCTTCGGACGATGCCTCGTATATTACCGGTCAAACAATATACGCCTGTGGCGGACTTACCCTTTATCCGGATTACCGTGAAGATTGGTCTACCGGGGGGGTAATATGATTGTAAGTACCTGAATATAAATTTTTGTACTTTTCCAGGAGTATTATCAGGGTTGCTTGAATCCTTCACGGTTGAACTGAAGCGTCTGGTATGTTTTCCTGCGCCTGACACCAATTGAAAATTTATCTGTAATCCAAATTTATAAAAACAAAAAGTGGAATATTTACAACCAAAACAAATACCGTGGAAACGGAATCTGAAGCCCGCTGAGGTGAGAAAATTTCAAAAAATGATCTATTGTTACTATGAACAATATGGCCGTGACCTCCCCTGGCGGAAAACACAGAATCCGTATTATATCCTTGTCTCAGAAATTATGCTTCAGCAGACCCAGGTACAAAGGGTTGCGGGAAAGTATGAACGGTTTATTCAAGTATTTCCGGACTTTTCTTCCCTCGCCCTATCTCCTTTGCAAACGATATTCAGGGAATGGCAGGGGTTAGGCTATAACCGCAGAGCAATAGCCTTGAAGCAAATAGCACAAAAGGTTATGGAAGAATTCAGTTGCGATCTTCCCTCTTCTCCCGAAATACTCGTAACTTTTCCCGGTATTGGCAAGGCGACTGCTGCTGCAATTTCTGCCTTTGCATTTCACAAGCCCATGGTTTTTATCGAGACGAATATACGGAGGGTATTTATCCACTGCTTTTTTTACGATAAGGATAATGTCAAAGATTCCGAAATCATTCCCCTCGTAGAAAAGACCCTCGATGCTTCCAATCCCCGGGAATGGTATTACGCCCTTATGGATTACGGGGTAATGCTGAAGAGGGAATATGAGAATTCAAACAGAAAAAGCGCCCACTATCAAAAGCAGTCCTCATTTCAAGGCTCAAATAGGCAAATACGGGGAATGATTCTTAAAGTACTCGCCCATAACTCATATATTTCCGAATCTGAAATTATGGAAAGACTTCAGGTGAGCACGGAAAAAGTAAGAGATAATCTTATTCAACTGCAGAAAGAAGGTTTTTTGAAAAAGAGGTGGAATAAATTCACGATAGCTTAAGATGGGAAAATCAAAGGTGAAAAGTACACTAAAAGCCTATCCGCAAACCCAGGGTGTCATTCCGAGTAACGAAGGAGCGAGGAATCTCTCCGTCCACTTCGTTTCATTCAGAATGGCAATTCTTGTTTTCAAGTAGGATTATAGTGTTTCTTCAAGATAGCAATATCCCGTAAGAAACGCTCCTTGGAATATGTCCCCTTTTTAACCACCAGTAAAACATGACAGTTCAATTTTTCCTTATCAGCCGCTGTTAATTCCTTGGCAGTAGTTACGATGATAGGAATTGTAGCTGTCTCAGGTGATGTTTTCAATTTCTCAATGACATCAAATCCGCTCACCTGTGGCATAAGCAGGTTTAGGAGGATCAAATCCGGCCTATAATGAAATGCCTTATCAACTCCTTCTTTTCCGCCGTAGGCCTTTAATACCTCATATCCTTCAGGGGACAAAAGTGTGCTGAACATTTCGACTGATTTTGGGTCATCATCAACAATCAATACTTTCGCAGGCGAATTATTGATAAGGGGATGTAATCCGTATGATGCCAACTTTGATAAAATCTCACTTCTGTTTGCTGGTTTACAGAGATAATCCGTTGCTCCAAGCCCAAATCCGATATCCTTGTTGTCAATAACTGAAACGACAAGGACAGGAATGTCTTTAACCTCTTTATCTTCCTTAAGCTCTTTCAAAACTTCCCAGCCATCTTTTTTCGGAAGCATTACATCCAGGGTAATGGCAAATGGTTTATATTCTCTTGCCTTCTGCAGTGCTTCCTCGCCATCGAATGCAGTTATGGTTTGATATCCTGCATTATTGAGAAAAACACATAATAATTTGCTGGTTTCGTGATCATCTTCAACGACCAGAACGGCCTTGTTTTCAGGTACCTTTACTTTACGGGGAGTAACTTTTCTCTTCTCCTTTTTCAATTTTGCAAGCGGGCTTATGGGCAAGGTAAAGAAGAAGGTACTTCCAACGCCGAGCTTACTCTCAAACCATATTCTTCCTCCATGCAATTCTACAAGTTTCTTTGTAAGGGCAAGGCCGAGACCGGTTCCTTCATTTTTACGGGATACAGGAGTGCCTGCCTGTTTAAACTCAACAAAGATTTTTGAGTAATCCTCTGGAGAAATTCCAATGCCTGTATCAGAAACAGCAATCTCAACAAATTCTTTTTTATTTTTAAATGACCTTGAATGGATGGTAATTCTTCCCTTTTCCGGAGTAAATTTAATTGCATTAGAGAGCAAGTTATACATAATCTGCTTGAATTTGATTTGATCTGCGACAAGGCGTTCTGCGGGATTATGAAGAAGTGTCTCAACGGTTAAATTTTTCTTATTAGCAAGCCCCTTTAATGTAGTCAACACAGCCTCTATAGCCCTACCGAGTTCAAACTCTTCGTACCGCAATTCTAACTTGCCCGATTCTATCTTTGAAAGATCTAAAATATCATTGATCATTTGAAGGAGGTGAAGGGCACTGCTGTTGATGTCCGTAACAAAGCCCAGTTGTTCATCATTCAGATCGCCGTACAACTTGTCCCGGAGCACCTCCGAAAAACCAATAATGGCATTTAACGGAGTGCGCAGTTCATGTGACATATTGGCCAAAAACTCACTCTTGGCCCTACTGATAGCCTCAAGCCTTTTACCTTGTATCTCGGTAAGCCGCACCTTCTCCTGAAGTGCAGCACTGTAGCTGTGGATGTAGGAATCTACGGCCAACTGCATATCTAAATTCATAATTTTATCCAGGGCAAGGATATAGTCCAGTGCCTTGTCAGGCTGGGTTTTATAGGTCTCCATGATCATTGGATAAATAATCCGATGATGTAAGTGATAAGCGCCAATGTACCAATGGGGAAATAAATTTATGCGATCATGGGTTTTTCCAACATTCAACCGGTGCCTGAAGTAATTTTCATCAAATGTGCCTTCAACGATCATGAGGAGATATTCTCTTTGTGAACTCCTAGCCCGCGTGAATATTTCTTTATCGATAAAAAACCTTCTCGTTTCTTCAAAACGGAAAAGATGTGCATAAAATTTGTCCAGGATTTCATCGACACGCTGATGCATAAGCCTTTTTAATTCCTTCAGTAAGGCTACATCCCGTTCGGTAAATTCTAAATAATCTTTCCGGAGCTTGCGCTCTTTCTCATTAAGATATATAGTATCAACGGGGACAATATGCTCTTCCATAATTATGTATCCTCATTTTTTTCGATTTTACCATAAGTTTCTTTTGTGTTAAAGATTAAGGCAGTTACTCAAAATTCTGTCGAAGACCTTTCCTTTAACTTCTCCTTGCGGAGGAGGGGGAGCGGGATGATTGGAAAAAATTCATAAATTCAACAGAATTTTGAGTAACTACCGATAAAGTAATACCGTAACCTATCTCTATTCGTAGCTAAAATATTGTTAAAGCTCAGATGTTTTCATTATAATAATTCATTACCCGGGAGGTGATTTATGGAAACTTTTGATGAAATAAATATCGTAACAGGTGCGTTCAGTTACACAGGTAAGTATATTACTCAAAGGCTCCTTTCCATGGGAAAAAGGGTTATAACACTTACCGGGCATCCCAACCGCCCCAACCCTTTCGCCAAACGGGTAAAGGCTTATCCGTTCAACTTTGATAACCAAGGGGAACTGGCGAAGAGCCTGCGAGGGGCTTCAACCCTCTATAATACTTACTGGGTGCGCTTTTCGTACGGACAGGCAACATTTGACAGTGCCGTAAAAAATACAAAGACCCTTATCCGTGCGGCTGAAGAAGCCGGCGTAAAGAGGATCGTTCACATCAGCATCACAAATGCCTCAGAAGAATCTCCTTTCCCCTATTTCAGGGGAAAGGGAACCGTGGAGAAGGCAATAGGCAGGTCAAGCCTGTCTTACGCCATTGTAAGGCCTACCGTACTCTTTGGACATGAAGATATCCTCATAAATAATATTGCCTGGCTCCTCCGCCAGTTTCCACTCTTTATTGTTTTAGGGTCAGGTGATTATAGATTGCAACCGATTTTTGTGGAGGATGTAGCAAATATAGCTGTCGAGACTGGCCAACACAAGGAGAACATAACGATAGACGCAGCAGGTCCAGAAATTTATACATTTAATGACATGATAAAACTCATCGCCCGTACAGTTCATAGTAAGTCATTCATAATCCACCTCAAACCGGAATTGGGACTTTTCCTTTCAAGATTAATTGGTTATTTCGTCAATGATATCGTTCTAACCCGGGAAGAGGTATACGGGTTGATATCAAGTCTTTTAGTCTCGAAAAACCTTCCTACAGGACAAATGCGATTAAGTGATTGGTTATTTCATAACGCTGATACTATCGGTACCAGATATGCTTCTGAATTAAACCGTCATTTCCGTTAGCAGGTATCGCTTATCGCAAGACGCAGAGAGCTTAGGGCCCGGCACAAAATTGTGTGGGCGATACCTTTGACATTTGCAGTATCCGTCGCTCGTTGTCCGTGACCCTGGAAAACAGAAAAATAGACAACGATACGGACCCATGACAAAAATCGTATATGTTTTTTACGATTTCCCACCGTAGATGGGCTAGAAAAAATACCGGTTACAGCGAAGCCACAGCCAAACAAGAAAAAGTATACAATAATGTTAAATGACAGA
Source organism: Candidatus Jinrextremum sp. (assembly GCA_039794405.1). Classification (GTDB taxonomy): domain Bacteria; phylum Planctomycetota; class Brocadiia; order Brocadiales; family Brocadiaceae; genus JBDIVL01. The sequence goes on from JBDIVL010000003.1 coordinate 38,901, forward strand.
TATCAAAATCCGAAATCTGAAATGAGACCGGTGTTTGGAATATTCTCCTGTGACATGTTACATCTCTGTAAAGTCACACTCTTGTAACTTGTCACACCACAAAACAATTTTAATTTTCTTAATTCTCTCCATTTTTTCTCATATACAGATCAATTTTGTGTAGTTGCTCAAAGTTCTGCTGAAGACCTCACCTTTATCCCTTCTTCGCAAGGATGGGAGCGGGATGATTGGAAAAATATTCATAAAATTCAACAGAATTTTGAATAATTACAATTTTACTAATATATAAATTAACCTACTTTTTCTCATTCATGGTATATTTTTTGATACACAATCCCTGTGCACAGGATCTATTCCTTGGATTTTAATGAGTAAATTCATCTTTTTATAAGTAGTCAGGCCAAAAGATACCTATTTTAATATAGGAATTTCAAACCGCCTATGTAGTAGCAAGGTGCGCCTTGCTGCTATACTGTTAAAAATTGCCGAAGGTCTATTTGATTGTATTACCATAGTGATGAAACATGTGCTGGAATGAACGTAAGGTACATTCCTGACTTAACGTGTAGGAATCTCAAACTGTTAATTCCTCACATCAAGGAAGAGAAAATTTGTATTTTAAGTTGCCGAAGGCCTAATTTATACCAGCAAACGCTCTGCCCTGCACAATCTGAAAAAATACCAATCCTTATTGAGAGTTTTAAAAAACTCAATCTTTGCTCATTTTCACATTTTAATTTTATGGAAAGAAAGGAGGAAAAATATAATTTTTTACTTCTGTTCCGCTTGTGGTAGGAAATCGAAAAACATATACGATTTTTGTTATGAAGTTCGTGTCGCTTTCCGCTGCCCGGATTACGGACAATGGATTATGGGTCACGGATAACGAGCAACGCCGTGATAACAAAAAGAATGCCCAATGGAGCATCGTTCACACGATTGTGTCGAGCGCTGGGTTTTCGAACTCATTTAAAAGGTAAACCCAAAGAAGGAGAAAAACCATGCAAAAGATTTTTAAGAGTATTCAAAGTATGATAAACATAAGAAAGTCAAAGACAAAACTTGTTGTCTCGGTTATATCTATCCTGATTCTGGCCTTCCTTGCACTTCCTCTGAGTGCTAAGAACCGAAACAATAACAATAACAACCAAAACGGGAATGAGGATAATGTAAGAGTATTTACCTCATTCCTGACTGGCGGTCAGGAATCTCCTGAAAATAATAGTACTGCATTCGGTGTTGCATTTATGACCTTTAATGAAAGTACAAGGATGCTTTCCTACTCGATAAGCTATACCGACGATAGGTTAAGTTCCGCGGAAAATGCGGCACACTTCCATGGTCCTGCTGCACCAGGGGAAAATGCATCTATTCTCTTCGATTTATTACCCGGAAACCCTAAAGTTGGTAGTGTAGGGCCGCTGAATAGAAGACAGCAAAGACAATTAAGACAAGGTCTGCTTTATATTAATATTCATACAGATTCCTTTCCTGATGGAGAGATCAGAGGCCAGGTCCTGCCAGCAGCAAGAATACGTGCAGGTGCAACGCCAACAGGAACACCAACACCAGAAGCTACTCCTGAAGAAACACCAGAGATTACCCCTGAAGAAACCCCAGAGATTACTCCAGAAGAAACTCCGGAAATTACTCCAGAAATAACGCCTGTTGTAACACCTTAGCCCGGATGGCGCCGAGGTAGTTCCCGGGAGATAACCTTTGGGAAGATTTGAAAGATAGGGTTATTGAAAATCATATAGGCAAAAACTCATAGAGACGGCGGAGTGTTAGGTTGAGGCTGAGGTCGAGGTTGAGGATGACGTATTCTCAACCTTAACCTTTTTTATAAACAGGAAGATAAACTTTCAATGAAACATTTAGGGGTAAGATGCTATGAGCCGGTTATTAATATCCTATTTCATTTTTGGGTTTCTGTTATTTCTGTTCCCAGCTTTTTTGGAACCTATTTACGGAGAAGCATTTGTACCGGGATTGAAGCGAGCGGAAGCAGAAGAAGGGACCCAGACATCACAAACAGGCCAATCCTTTCTTTGTAAACCTACTCCCTCTACCGGACTAGGTCCGTTTTATGAGCCAAATGCGCCAGAAAGGACAAGTGTTGGTAAAGGTCATATTTTGAGCGGCATTGTTAGATCAAGCGTTGATTGTTCCCCCATTGAAGGGGCACGTATTGAGATATGGCTGGCAGGTCCGGATGGCAAATACAGCAGTGATTATCGGGCCACCATGTATTCAAAAAAATCCGGAGAATATAAATTTGAAAGTCATTTTCCTCCACCATATTCCGGCAGACCTTCACATATTCACATGAAAGTTGAGGTGAAAGGTTATAAACCGCTCATAACACAATTTTATCCTGTAAAAGGAGAGGCAGATAGTAAATTTAACTTAGTACTTGTTCCCATGAATCAATAGGTATTGAATTGATGTCAGGGATTCTTCTTAAGGGAGACTCCATGCTCTATTCACGCAGATCCCTTTTGTTTCTCAGCAGTTTATCCATGCTCTCCTTTCTCTTTTTAAAATGCAGTCCTGGAACAAGGTCTCTTTTTTTTGATTCAAGAAGGGAGAATGCTGACCCGGTAAAATTTCCAAACCCATACGTGGAGCAAGGAAAAGCCCTTGTAAGTATTGTCGGTGGAGACGATATCAAGCCGATGGTAAGGGAAGCAGTTACCTTGATAGGTGGCCTTGAAAAGATTGACATTAAGGGAAATTCAATCCTTGTGAAACCAAATGTTGTTACCGGTGATCGTAATCCTACGACCACAAGTCCTGAAGTTATAAAAGCAGTGATAGAAATTCTCTATGAAGAGGGTGCCCGAAAGGTCGTTGTAGGAGATATGTCAGGTCTTATGACATTCTCTACCGCATGGAATATGAAAAAGTCAGGGATAAAAAAAGCTGCCAGTGATGCAGGGGCTGAACTTGTCTGTTTTGAGGATTATCATTGGCTCGAAGTAAAACTGCCGCATACCAAATACCTCAAAAAGATTTCTATCTCAGAATGGATAGTGAAGGCGGATAGGATTGTAAATTTGCCTGTAATCAAGACCCATAAATATGCTGCCTACAGTATATGCCTCAAAAATTTTATTGGAGCTACCCATTGGAAACAAAGACCATATTTTGTCGATGAGGGTCATTGGGAAGAAGTAGTTTCAGATATTAATCAGGCATATACTCCCCATCTAAACATTATTGATGGGACTGTCTCGATGATAGCAGGAGGACCCCGAAAAGGGACAGCAGTTAAAACGAACGTTATTCTTGCCAGTGGAGACAGAATTGCGGGTGATGTCGCTGGACTGGGTGTTATAAAGAGTTTTGATAAATGCCCTGCGATTGCGGATAAAGGGATATGGGAACAGAGACAAATAAAAAGAGCAGTAGAGATAGGACTTGGAGTAGGAAAAGGTCATGTAGCATTAAGGGATAAGGATATAAGGGGGGATAGTAGTGATTTTAAAGACCTTGTTCAGAAAGTGAGAAAATATATTGAAAATGAAGTTCCTTCTTAATCTTATTTTTCTCCTGTACCAGACCTGTTCCGGCCGTGGTTATGTGTCGCTATAGTATTACTCTCCACTTTGTGGCTGCGGCTGCGTTGCTCTATGTATCTGTGTCACACGTTCGTGAAGACACACTTACGTGACTTGTCACATGGATAATCTTTCTTTCGATCATAGAGTTACAAATCATAGCCGCTCATGTCTACGATTTGAGAGAGATGAAGACTGAAATGTTTGAAGAAAGGAAAACAACCAACCGTAGACTCTAACCGTGGACCTGACGCCTGAGGAGTTACTATGAATCTTGTTTTATCCCTTTGCTACAATGTTTATTGGGTTGCCACCAATTATTGCCTTTATGTTAGCGATTAGTTCTTCACCTAATCGATACAATGCATCACAGGTATTAAATCCAATGTGAGGAGAAGCGACAACGTTGCGGCGATTTACGAGATTTAAAAGTTCCTTTGATGGTTTTCTGGTATGAGGCTCATCTTCGAAAACATCCAAAGCGGCACCTGCTAAATGATCTGATTCCAGTATCCTTATGAGTCCATTTTGATCGATTATTGCCCCCCGTGCCGTATTGATGAGATATGCACCTTTTTTCATTAACCGCAATCGCCTTTCATCGATAAGATGTCTTGTTTTGTCGTTCAGCGGTATGTGTAAACTAAGGATATCGACATTTGCAATAAGCCTGTCTAATTCATCCGGAGTAGTTTTGGAATTCGCATAAGAAATAACCATCCCTATTTCTTTGGCAATCCCTGCCACTTTCCTTCCAATATTACCATACCCGATAAGTCCCAACGTTTTCCCTTTCAGTTCCATGCCAATATATTTTGCCGGTTTCCACTCACCGTTCTTAAGATCTGCGTTCGCTTCAGCAATTCTCCGTGTTACCAGAAGCATCAGGGCTATGGTATATTCAGCTACGGCATGTACGTTGTGCGTGGGACAATTCGACACCGTGATACCCGCACGAGATGCTGCTATAACATCGATATTTTCATAACCAACGGCTGGAACGACAATGAATTTTAATGAAGGGGTATTTTGGATAATATTTGCTGTTATATCTACCCAGTTCGGAATAACTATTTCCGCCCCTGAAGTTCTTTTAAAAATTTCTTCCTGAGATGCTGGAATATCATCATACATTATGATATCGCCAAGCTCTTTCAACGCTTTAATATGCTGTTCTGCTAAATCAATGAAATCAACGAATACAATCTTCATAAACCCTTACATGTACACGAGGAGTACAGATACGATAATTCCAATTATTCCAAGAATTCCCCAAATGGAAAGACTCTGGTGAAAGAGAATTAACCCGGACAAATATACCCACACAGGCTCGGTGAGTAACAGGATACCGGTAATATACGGCTTGAGCCTTGATGCCCCGAAATAAATAAGGGCTAAAGGCAGTACCGTGCCAATAAAACTTAAGCCTGTCAATATCAGCCAAATATCAATATTCACAGGTATATCGAAAGAAGGGGTAAACAATAGAAAGCCTGACAGACCGAGAATTGTTCCGAAGGTAAGCAAGAGGGGTAACATAAAGAGCAATGTGTAAAAGAGGGTAATGAAAGGATTGAGGGCTGTATCCCTCCTCATTTTAGTTCCCCACACGATGATAAGCCCCAAAAAAACCGAATTTATCCATGCTAAAAAGTCTCCTAAGCGGATATCCAGTAAACTTTCTAAAGACCATATTTCGAGCAATGCGAAGACGGAAATCAGAGACAAAATAATTGCACCAAAATTCTTTTTTCCGGGAAGGTCTTTAAAAAAAAGATATGATAAAATGACGACAGGTACCGGATATGAGTAGTTCAATGCAACCGTTTTCGCAATCGGGGTACCTAAATAAATTGATCCGCTAAAAGTCGTAAATGCAAAAAGAAAAATGAAGGCATTGACAATAAGATGCCAGAGGTCATTCCTGTTTACCGGGAGTTTTTGTTTCAGGAAGCATCTTGCAATGATAAAAGAAATTGCCGAGCCAAAAATTACTCTCCAGAGCACCTGGTTAAACGGGCTTACTTGCCGGTGCGTTAAAAGGGTCGAAAAAACCGGAAGACTCGTATACGATAACGCAGCTAGTAGCACTGCAAGATGATACTTGTATTTTTTCAGCATTTACAAATGGTAAATTTCACCAAACTTGCTCTTCAGATAAGTAATATAAGAATGTATCTGTAAAGGTTCCCCGGTGATCTTCCTTGCCAGTTCATCGAGGGTAAATTTACGGCCGTGGGTATGCAGATTGGCATGGAGCCAATCAAGTAAATAATAAAATTCGCCTTTTTCAAGGTGTGTATCGATGTCGGGAACATCTTTTTTTATTTGATCAAATACCTGTGCTGCGAAAAAATTACCGAGCGAATATGTTGGAAAGTAACCAAAGCTGCCATATGACCAGTGGACGTCTTGAAGCACGCCGCGCGTATCGTCTGGTGGGGCTATGTCGAGATATTCCTGCATCTTCGCATTCCATGCTTCGGGCAGGTCTCCTGTTGCTACTCGCCCTTCAAGGAGTGCATTCTCCAGCTCAAAACGAACCATGATGTGGAGGTTATACGTTACCTCGTCGGCTTCCACACGAATATACGAAGGTTGTACACGGTTTACGGCACGGTACATTTGTTCAGCGTCTCTGTTCCCGAATTGCTCAGGAAAAAAGGCCTGCAGTCGTGGCATGAAAAACTTCCAGAAAGGGAGGCTGCGCCCAACGAGGTTTTCCCACATGCGTGACTGCGATTCATGAACGCCAAGCGATGCGCCCTCTCCAAGGGGAGTGCGTCCAAGCTCATGACGTATGCCCTGCTCATAAAGCGCATGGCCGGTTTCATGTATTGTTGCAAAAAACGCGGCAGAAAAATAATCAGGTACAAAACGCGTTGTAATCCGTACATCATCGAAGGAAAAGGTCGTTGTAAATGGGTGTGGTGAACGGTCTTGACGTCCACGCTCGAATGCATAGCCGAATAATTTAGCCGCTTCTATGCCGGCGTTCCACTGCTTCCGCTCATCAAAGAATTGATGTAAAAAAGAATCGTCCACCATATTGGATTTTGCACCAATGTCATGGACAAGCGGCACGATCTCTTGTTTAAGATTTGCAAAAATGGCTTCCACCTGTGAGGTCTTCATCCCGGTTTCGTACTGATCAAGCAGCGGGTCATAAATACGGTCGGTGTAACCCAGACATTCAGCGTAGCGTTTTTTAAGTTCGAGGTTTCGCTGAAGATAAGGTGAAAAATTGTCGAATTTAGACTCAGCTTTGGCCTTCCGCCAGGCTTCAAAGGCCCGGGTACTGGCCTGTGCAATCTCCGATACAAGCGCAGGTGGAATTTTACGTGCCTTGTCATATTCACGTTTTGTTACCCGGATGAGGCTTGCATCATCGGAGTCATAAGGTAAACACTCGGCGTAATCGTGCAGATCTTCAAGGAGATACCCAACTTTATCGTCAATAAATTTTTCGTGTGCAATATGGCTTAAGGTTGCAAGCTGCTGGGCACGTCCCGCCGCACCACCGGGCGGCATATAAGTTTGCTGATCCCATCCGAGTACCGCCGCAGCACTGTTAAGATCACTGATTTCAGCTAGCCGATTTTTTAACTCTTTGAGTTTCTCCTGCATACTGCCCCTCCTGGCATCATAATTATCATAATCATACTGCGTATTTAGCTCATTGAATGAGGCTGCTTTTGGCAGCGCTTTTCAGGGTTAGTTCAATCTTGTAGATTGAACTATAGATAACTTAGCCAGAAATACTACAGTAGTTATTCTCTTGCTGCCTATGTTAATTTAATAGTTAAGCTATGACATACCGTAATTCTAGTAAATTTATCTATATATATTTATTGTATAGGAATTTCAAAGTTTGTATTATCATCATGTAGGGTGAGCAATGCCCACCCTGCCTGAACCTGCCCCTGGTATTTCGTGTGCCTTAGTGACGAAAATAGCCGCCGAAGGCTTAATTCAACGTATAGGAATTTCCAAAGAGTGAGATGTGTGAGGCGAACCCATCACAAATCCTTTTGAAAGGCTAAAACTGTTTAAACCGTTTTTTTTGTACGCTACACCTCACCCATCCTACATGTCTCCCCCTTTATCTCCTCAGTGGGAGGGACGGATTCTTTCTCCCCTCTTTCCAGAAGAGAAACCCTGCTAAACATATCAAAAAAACCATTGGTAAAGACTAGTCCTAGATTATCCATTTCATGTTTGTCCTGTATTTTATAATAAGAACTGGCCCCGAAGCAAATCCTATTTATAAACAAAATTATTCCAGGAATTCACATAGTTAAAAGTCCTGGAATAACCAAATGACCGTGCGGATTTAACAGCTACAGTAATTACTCAGATTATCAAATTTCCGGTTTCCGGCTCACGGCTGATTGTTTTCCTTTCTTCAAACCTTTCAATCTGTCTCTCTCTAACCCTGAACCTTGAATCTGGGCAGTTACTAAATATATTCCTTGCTTGTGAGTCCAATCCGATGTAATATCCAAAAAGGGCAAAGCCGAAAACACGACAACATCGGAAAATCAATAACCACGATTCCTCTTGAGTTGGTACCTACCTGTTTTTATATGGGAGAAAAATTGTGACCCTTTACCTTGTCAGGCACGCAGACGCAAAGAGGGAAGAGAAAGACCCGTTACGACCACTTTCAGAAAGCGGAGTACGGGATATCAAAGTAGTCGCCTCTTACGTATTCAGGATGGGTATCAAGGCCGATCGGATATTCCACAGTGGGAAACTGAGGGCAAGGCAAACGGCTGAGATTCTGGGGGAGAGTCTCAGACCATCCATGGGCATCTCAGAATCAGAAGGTCTTAACCCTCTTGATGACCCCAGGATTTGGGCAGAACGCTTGAAAGGTATAACAGAAGACACTATTATTGCCCTTGTAGGACATCTTCCTCATCTCAGTAAGCTTGCATCCTTGTTGCTCTGTGGAGACATGAATAAAAATTTTATCGCATTTAAATCGGCTGGAATGGTTTACCTTGAAAAAGAAGGTAATGAAACATGGCTTTTACGCTGGATGCTGATTCCAGAGATAGTTACTCATTGAACAAGCACTTATACTCTTGCTGTAACGATCAATTCATTTACCGAGATCCCCCCGAATGAGTTGGAATGCGCGGTGCGGAATTCTCATTCCCGCCAGGTACTAATCACAACTGATTGGTACTATTATTTTGCCGAGAGCAGAAAAATATTTTTAAAGGATACCAACCAAGGAGGTGCTTATGACTGATCACATCTATAAACTGACTGAATTGGCAGGTTCTTCGGCAACTACAATAGAAGATGCTATCCAAAATGCAATTACCAGGGCATCAAAAACCATTCGTAATATGCGGTGGTTTCAGGTAGTAGAGACCAGGGGGAATATTGAAAATGGGAAGGTCGCCCACTGGCAGGTTATAATAAAGATCGGGTTTACCCTGGAAGATACCCTTTAAAAAACTTTATGATCGGTTTATCTTTGCCAATGAGTTAAATTTTAAAGTAACTGGTGTGGTGCTGTACACCCACAAAAGCTGTGTTTTAACACCTATTTGCGGGGAAGACTCTCTATTATAAACGCCTAAGTGGGGAATAAATTTGCAAAAAATTACTTTTTGGACGGCCCCTACAGCTTACAGCTCAATTGCTGATTGCTGACAGCTCATGACCTCTTTTATCGCGATCTAAGGTACTGTCTCGCTCGGCATCACCTTTTTGTACCAATTTTATTTTCAAATAAGTCTTTTAATCATAGTGACAATTCTTGTCATCTTTTCAGACAGTCTATTAACTGGCCTGTAATTACTCAAAACCAATCGCATAAGTATGTTTATGGTCAACACTTATGTATATTTCAAGAAATTGAGAAAATACAAAATTACCCTCTTCCTGAGATTGAAAAGGTTGTTTTTTGTGATATAATTATAATGGAGATGGGAATAGGTGTGGGGTTGAAGGTTCTCCAAGGTATAAAGCGGCGTAACGGAATACCTAGTATGTACCTAAAAAGCCTGTCCCCATCCCCATTGTGTCTCCGTTCTTTGAATGAGAAGAAATCTGAGAGCTGCATGCAGACCTATGGCGCCAGCGATAGCGGAGGCAGCTATAGGCGCCGCTGTGCGTTTCTACGAAAGAAGGACTTGGGGAGCTTGTGGTTTGGGTCGCTTACCTTATCCTGAGCCAGGACCTTCAGTAAGTCTTAATAGGATTGAAAAGGAGAAGGAGCTAAACCTCCCGGGTACAAAAACGTACCTGCTCGTTAGTCCTAACCCTGTTGAGAAAAGACGGAACTGGCTTCGGAATTTGGAAACGCACAGTGACGCTTGTTGGTTGCTTCTGCCGTTGTTGACACTATAGATTTGTATGTGGCCCTGAACAGCCCGGTATACCCGAAAGGACATATCGGGCTGTTTTTTATGAGACGTTGTTTACCTTATTTCGTTTTTACTAGTTTTTTGCTAAAAATGAAAATATCAATGTTTTTAGAAGACAGTAAATATCAAGTAAAAGAACCTTACTGTGTAAAATAATTTCTTGGCACAGCAGTAGGGTGGGCATTGCCCACCGAAAAATTAAGCAATGCGAACGAGCGAATAATACTTTGGTAAGAGTCGCCTCATATGTACCGAGTTAAGTCTTTTCTTTCGCTCCTTTGGGACCTGTACTTTGGTTTTTTTTATTTCCAGGGGCTTACGTCCCTGGCTATAATATTTCTATCTTTCGGGCATAATTTAACTGTGTAGGAATTTCCACTTTCTGTAAGCGGTTTTTTTGGCAAGGGGCAATCAGACTCACCAATAATATTTTTTCCTTTAAGGCCTGAAAAGCCGTAAGGATATAGCAGAGGGTGAAGCCCTCTGATAAGAAAGAGAAAATTATCAAGCCCTGAAAGGGCGAAAGAAAATCTTTTCCGGTAAATCAGTTTAGCTTGATGCATATGGGGCAGTGCTGACCCTACATGGTTACATATCTAATTAAACCTTAAAAACACTAGATAAAAGGGAATTGAAATATTATGAAGATAACGTACCACGGCCATTCGTGCTTTCTCGTTGAAGGAAATAAGTACAGTGTTATATTTGATCCTTTCATGAAAGAAAACCCGCTTGCAGAAACCAGGCCTGAAGATGTAAACGCAGATGCCATTCTGGTAAGTCACGGTCATTTCGATCATGTAGGTGATGCCGTTGAGATAAGCAAAAAGAACCGGGCCCCTGTTATTGCACCTTTTGAACTGGCACGTTACCTTCAGAGTAAGGGGGCAATAACCGAGCCGATGAATATCGGAGGTGCACGCAAATTTTTATTTGGGACAGTAAAACTTACTACTGCCCACCACAGCTCTACAACTGAGGCAGGAACTGCAGGGAACCCCTGTGGCTTTATCCTCACCATGGATGACAGGGTGATATATCACGCCGGCGACACAGGACTCTTCTCTGATATGAGGCTCATTGGCGAATTACACACCATAGATGTCGCCCTGATTCCAATAGGCGACAACTATACCATGGGTATTACCGATGCCCTGAAGGCAGTAGAATTTCTTAGGCCAAAAATTGCAATACCCATGCACTATGACACCTTTGATGCTATAAAGCAGGATCCAAAACAATTTACTGAGGGTCTGCGTGGTTCCTCAACAAAGGGAGCGCTGTTGCTTGTTGGAGAAAGTATAACAATCTGAATATTATTTACAAATTCGCACCGTTAAGGTATGCCGGATGAAACATCTAAACCTGTAATATGGATCATTGATATCCAACACTGGCCGCGTGCCCTCTTGCGGGCCGAGCTAATAGAACGGGGTTTTGAGGCAGTTGGTTATATAAACCCCTTACATGCACTGGCGGCATATTATCATCCCCTCATCGAAAAACCGGATATGATTGTGCTGGAGCTTTGCGATCTGATCCTGAAGCGCCAGGAATTAGAAGCCTTAACACTCATTGGCGTTCCAATTATTGCCATCGGTGGAGCAGTAGAGTTGAATCAAAAACTCATTCATGAATTTACATGGGCAGTACTGATACAACGCCCTTTCACGGTCGGTACAGTGGCTGACACTGTAGAAGAACTTATCCGAGAACAGTTTCAAAAGAAAAGGAGGCAAGAACCGTAACACTTTATAACCTTACGGTCTTCCGGGCCTAAAGAACATTTTTGATTTGGCATTGCCCGACGTTGGTTCAACTGTCCACGATTGAATCGAAATGTTTGGCATGTTACTTATGTCCGGCCCCAATCGAAAACCACTGTAGTTTGCAACTTGAACTCATCTTTTGAAATATTGACCGGTCATCTGTAACCCTGGGTTAGAGCGCAAGACCCTCCCTGGGGCTCTCCACCAGCACATCTCTACAGGGGACTGAAGAAACGGTGCCAAATTTGGTTTGTGCCAGGGAATGCAGGTTACAACCCTGAATACCCCGTTAAACCTATTCCTTACAAATCTTCCTTTTTTGGTACATCATTTGATCATATCAATATCATTCCTTTAGTGGCACAGTCATCCTGCCTTTGCCACTATTGAAAAGTTAAGAGTGGGCATTGCCCACCAAAAAATAAACAACGTGGACGGGTGGGTAATATTTTGATGGGCAAATGCTCACCCTACCTGGCTACCGCGGTTACAAACAAAGTCGCCGAAGGTATATTTATAACACTGCTGAATATTTATGAGAAAAATATTGAAACAACAATGGGAGTGGTTCGCAATAGGAATACTTGCCTTTATCCTTATCTTTACCCTTGTTGGTTTTTTTGTTATGCCGGTTTTTATCAAATCGATGCTCGTTGAAAAACTTTCAGTAAATCTACACCGTGATGTCTTTATGCAGGGAGTAAAATTCAACCCGTATCTCCTTTCATTGAAAATAAACGACCTCTTAATAAAAGATAAAGATGGTGAGATATTTGTATCTCTCGATGAGCTTTATATCAATTTACAGATTTCCTCTGCATTCAAAAGGTCATTGGTTGCAAAAAGGCTTCTGATAAAACAACCCTATATCAGGATTGTTCGAAGTGGAAACACCGATTTTAATTTTTCTGATCTGATGCAAAGGGAAAGAAAAGGCGGAGCACCGCTGAAATTTTCTCTGCGTGAGGCAAAAATTATTGACGGAGAGATCTTCGTATGGGATGGAATCAAAGAAGGAGAACATACGCTGACAAATATTAATATTACGGTACCTTTTCTGTCTAATCTCCCGGAATATACAGAGGACGAGTTTATCTTTCGTTTTATGGCAATACTGAATGGCTCTCCAATATCTCTTGCTGGAAAAAGCCGCCCGTTTACTGAATCCCAGCGAACAATGCTTCACATAAATGCTCAGGAACTCAATATTCCCCGATATCTTCCATACCTCCCCGTCAAGGGAGATATAGACATCCTTTCCGGACTTCTCAATTTGAGGACAACGATTTCTTATTTTCAAAAAACTGCAAGCATTTCTTCCCCGGAATTTATACTTCTTCAAACCTTCTTAACCCTTGACTCTGTAGCGATGAAACATAAGGAAGAGGAAGACGAATTCCTTATAATACCTGAACTTTCCATTCACAATGCCGATGTAAATATGACAAGCCGAAAAGTGAATGTTAAAAAGATTTTTACGAAAAACGGCTCCCTTCATTTGAGACGATTTGCAAACGGTACCTTTAACTTCGGGGATATTATTTTACCAGTCGGGCAACCGGAACAACCAATACAGCCGCAAAAGCCGTGGTTTGCAAACATAAAAGACCTTCTGCTAAAGGAATTCAGCGTTCAAAATGGGGACCTCATAGCAGCTAAACCGATGCATATAACAATGGACAGTATTAACGTTCAGGCTAGAGACCTGACTACACAAAAAGGAAAAGAAGGATGGATCTCTTTTTCTTCACGCTGGAACCAAACTGGAACAATAACGGCCAGAGGGAGTGTTAAGCTGAACCCGATCACTGCTGGTTTAAAGGTACTCGTCTACGGGGCTGATATTTCTCCCCTGCAGTCCTATTTCATGAGAAATCCAAATTTTGTCATCACAAGGGCAAATTTTCATGCGGATGGAGACCTTATCGTGGACTATACAAAAGGAAATAAGTCAACGATACAGTTTCGGGGTGAATCATCTTTGTCAGACTTCCTGGCTATTGACCAACCCTCTCAACACACCTTTCTCACATGGAAAACATTTTTATTCTCAGGTGTTGATATAAGATATAATCCTTCAAAAATATATATGGCTCAGGGACTCCTGGACGACTTTGCCGTTAATTTACTCATCCACCCGGATGGCACAAACGATCTCAAGATGCTTTTGACACAGGAAGCAGGAGAAAAAGAACAGATACCGGAACAAGAGGAGGATGTCCGGGAATCTGACGGAGGGATTATTCCCCCTGTCAATATCGATACCATTCACTTTCAGGGTGGACAGGTCAATTTTGTTGATCAATATATTAATCCTCATTTCAAAAGCGAATTGCGAGATATAGAATTAAAAATATCGGGCTTTTCAACGGAAGAGACGGAGCCTGCCGATATCTTCCTTACAGGAAAAGTAGAAGGTATCTTTCCTATGGAAATTACAGGTAAGATGAATATCCTACCGGAAGAAAAATATGCAGATTTGAATTTGGTATTAAGTGGTTATGATCTGCCTCCCCTTACTCCGTATGCAGGAAAATACCTTGGTTATACTCTGGAAAAAGGGAAGCTGTACCTTGATTCGGAGTATGAGATGTCAGGAAATAAGCTTGATGGGAAGAACCAGATTATCCTTGATCAGCTTACTCTCGGTGATAAGATTGAGAGCCCTCAGGCGACTTCACTGCCGGTAAAGTTTGTTACCGATTTTCTCAAGAACAGGGAAGGCAGGATAAAATTAGACATTCCTGTAAGTGGCAATCTTCAGGACCCTGAATTTAAATTTGGAAAAGTTATTTTTAATAGTGTAGTAAATCTGGCTGCAAAGGCTGCATCCTCACCGATATCAGTATTGGGTAATATATTCGGGCGTGGCGAGGAGCTTGAATTTTTAGAATTTGACTATGGTACTGCTTATATAAACGAGAAAGATACCAAAAAGCTCAACGATTTAATAGAGGCACTCTACGAACGTCCGTACGTAAGACTGGAGATAGAGGGGGGAGCTGCTTCAGAAAAGGACCGGGAAACCCTCAGGCTGTGCCGGTTTCTTAATCTTTTAAAGACTCAAAAGCTCAGGGATGTGGTAAAGAGCGGCAGGCCTGCCGTGCCGTTAAGAGAAGTAAAGATCCATCTTAATGAATACGAAGAATATCTGGAAAAGGCGTACAGGGCTGCAGATTTTCGCAAGCCGAGAAACATTTTTGGACTCGTGAAGGACATATCAGTCCAGAGAATGGAAAAACTGCTTATGGATCACCTTGAGATTACGGACGAGGAACTGCGGTCATTGGCTCAGGAAAGGGCGAACCGGGTAAGAGATTACATCCTGAGCAGCGGAGAGATTGATCCGGAGAGGATATTTATTGTAGAACCAAAAATTTACCCGCCCGGGGAAGACGAGAAGGTAAAAAATAGCCGCGTACAGTTTGCTTTAAAATAATTATACAGTTCAGGATGGAGAAATGTTATTTCGAGTTGGAACTCTCCGTCTGCTGGCCTTCCAAGAAAACACATACGGAAACTGTTAAAACCACATCCGCATGCCGGTATTCCGACGATACATTTTCATTCGTTTTGTACTCAGGCACACACACCTCCTTGCAAAGAAAAACCTAACATTAATTACACCACCTAAACGTGGTAACAAATTATAGATGTTATTGATTTTCTTGTTGTAAGTATATATAATCCGACATCTTTTGTCAAAACCACTTCATTATTGGAACGCAAAATAAGGACATCAATCGTTCAGACTTGACCAAATAGATCACCTAAAATTTCTCTTTGGTGAACCAACCTTTATTAAATCACTGGATCCCACAAAAACCAACAAGCGTGACTTCAAGATTGAGGATGATAAACTGGTTATTCCCATCGAAGGCCGTCTAAAACAAAAATCAATTTCCAAAGAATGTTCAGATTGGATTAAAGAAAAGGTTGATATCAAATCAATGGTTAAACCGAACTTTCTGTACAGCAAGCTTTATTTAAATGGAACACCTTGATAATAAGGGATTGTTCTACCACAACTTAAAGCTATTCGGCAGTTTTATCAAACCTATCCACAAACTAGGTGGTCACTGATTGCCCGATTGATGCTGCCACAAATTTGTCAGCCAGTGACTGACGAATTGCATAATATCGATATGCAAGTCCCTCCGGATAAACTCCCTGTACTTTGAGAGAATGGGGCTTTTTCAGGATATAAATGGTATTTTTCAAAGTAAAATGGAATCTCAAGTCAAATACAAAATCTCAGGCCACGAAACCAAAGATCCTTGTCAGAAAATTCCTTTTTGGAGATGGGTTTCAATACAAAGTTCATGATAAAATGTTGCCTGATAATAGACCAGGCATTGTTTCCTAAAATATAAAAACCAAGGTCGAGAAGGCTGTAAATATTTTGTAGCATCTAAAACTCGTATAAAATAGTGGCCTGAAAAAATTTGATATGAAAATCATATTTTTATAAGTTCAAGAATACTACAATACAAAATTTGGCTTGATATATTGAAAAAATGGCTTATATTTATGTGGTCTAAATCGACAATTCAGTAAATCATACCACCGAAAACTTTTTAACTGATTCGTTAAAATGCCAATTGAACTTTTATGAATAAGGAATTCATCAAAGCCTTAAAGTCTGGAATTAAAGACAACAGGGATAGAGGTTCTGTCGGTGAATTTTTAAAAGAAAAAATCCTGCCAGGCTCAAAGCTCCTAGTGGTTTCAGCATATTTTACCATTTATGCGTACGAGGCTTTAAAAAATCATTTGATCCAAATAGAACAATTAGATTTTCTCTTTGGCGAGCCAAGATTTATCAAATCCCTTGACCCCAATAAAGTTGATAAAAAATCCTTCAAGATCGAAGATGAGGAAATAGAACTCAGTAACAGGCTTGAGCAGAACAGAATCGCTAAAGAATGTGCTAAATGGATTAAGCAAAAGGTTAAGATAAAATCAATAAAACATGCTAATTTACTTCACGGTAAATTATATCACGTTGATAATCATGGTGTAGAAGAAGCTATTCTGGGAAGCTCAAATTTTACCGTAAAAGGGTTGGGGTTATCTACGAACAATAATATTGAGCTAAACCTTGAAGTAGATAGCAGACGAGATAGAAACGATTTAAAAGACTGGTTTTATGAGATTTGGAATAACGATGAAATTGTAGAAGATGTAAAAGATGAGGTACTGGCGTATTTAGATCATCTCTATACAAATCACTGTCCTGAATTTATTTATTACAAGACACTTTATCATATATTCGGAAAATTTCTTGAAGATCAATCCAGAGAAGGATTGCTTACGGAAAGAACCCAATTGACCGAGACAGAAATCTGGAAGACACTGTTTGAATTTCAGAAAGACGGCGTTAAAGGTGCAATTAACAAAATACTTGCACACAATGGGTGTATCATTGCAGATAGCGTCGGTCTGGGTAAAACCTATGAGGCGCTGGCAATTATCAAATATTTTGAATTGTTGAATGACAGAGTTCTTGTGCTCTGCCCTAAAAAACTGAGGGAAAACTGGATTATTTATCGTCATCAAAATAATATACTAAATCCTTTTCCAAATGACAGATTTCGCTACGATGTTTTTTCCCATACCGATTTGAGCAGAGAAAGTGGTGAGTCCGGCGGTATTGAATTATCAAATATCAACTGGGGCAACTATGACCTTGTGGTGATAGATGAATCCCACAACTTCCGCAATAACATGAAAGGAAGAAGGGACGAAGATAACAATATCATCCGCAAAAGCCGTTATGAGCGGCTAATGGACGATATTATCAAGAAGGGAATAAAAACAAAGGTTTTATTAATCTCTGCAACGCCTGTTAATATACATCTGCGTGACTTAAGGAATCAAATCTACTTTATAACGGAAGATAAAGACGATGCCTTTAAACAATCTATGGGTATTCATAGCCTGAAAGAGACAATTGCAGTAGCGCAGCGTGAGTTTACACACTGGGCAGACCACAGGAAAAATCCGGAGCGAAACGTTAAAGATTTGCTTGAAAAATTACCTTCCTCATTTTTCAAACTCCTTGATGAACTGACCATTGCCCGTTCCCGGAAACATATACAGTCATACTACAAGGAGGAAATGAACAAGATTGGGGCATTCCCGGAGAGATTAAAGCCTGTTTCAATCTTTCCTCAGATAGACACGAAAGGCCGTTTTATGTCCTATGATAAGCTGAACGACGAGATATCCAACTATCAGCTTTCTTTATTTAACCCTTCCAAATATGTAAAAGATGAATATAGGGATGTCTACGAAGAAAGGGCTGGAGCAAAAAAAGTGAAGCAGCTTGAGTTGTTCCCTTTTACTCAGTCTGAACGTGAACACTACTTAATTGGCATGATGAAGGTAAATTTCATGAAGCGGCTCGAAAGCTCCATCAGGTCTTTTGCAATAACGATGAACAGGACTATCAGTAAAATTGAGGATTTAGAGGACAGGATTCGGCGTTTTAAACAATTTCAAAGCGAAAATCCCGAGCTGGATTTTGATGATTTGGCAAATATTGATAGAGAAGATGAGGAACTAAAAGAGGCAATGGAGGTTGGTAAAAAATTTACCTATAAACTGGCGCATTTAAAGTTAGACGAATGGCTTAGAGACTTACAAAAAGACAAGGCACAGTTAAGTATTTTACATTCCACCGCCGATGGTATACATGCAGAGAGAGACGCCAAGCTCAACGAATTAAAAATACTTATAGAAAATAAAGTTAAAAACCCCACCTTTACCAAAGATGGCAAACTAAATAAAAAAGCGCTTGTATTTACTGCCTTTGCCGATACCGCCGAATATCTCTATGATGCCTTAAAAGATTGGGTTTTCGATGTGTTGAAGGTGCATATCGCCTTAGTAACAGGCGGCGCCAGTAATTGCAAAACCACCTTCATGCTTAAAGGCTACAAAGGGCAATCTGAGTTTAACCATATACTAACGAACTTCTCACCGGTTTCCAAAAAACGCAACAAAATCCCTTCGATGCCGCAAGATGAAGAAATTGATATTTTAATCGCTACCGATTGTATTTCAGAAGGTCAAAACCTGCAGGATTGCGACTATTTAATCAATTACGACATACACTGGAATCCTGTAAAAATAATCCAGCGTTTCGGCAGGATTGACCGCATCGGCTCTGTCAATGAAGCAGTCCAATTGGTTAATTTCTGGCCTACCGATGATTTAAACAAGTATATTAACCTCAAGAACCGTGTGGAGGCGCGCATGGCGCTGGTGGACGTTGCCGCTACGACTGAGGATAATATCCTGAACACAGAGGCAATCAGGGAATTGATA
The DNA here is from genome assembly GCA_039794405.1 of Candidatus Jinrextremum sp. Taxonomy (GTDB): domain Bacteria; phylum Planctomycetota; class Brocadiia; order Brocadiales; family Brocadiaceae; genus JBDIVL01. The sequence goes on from JBDIVL010000003.1 coordinate 57,951, forward strand.
AAGGACGATTTAAAATACAGGGATAAGCAATTGTTGAGATTAAAGGACGAAGTACTCGACCTCGAAGACCTGGGCGAAAGCGTTACCCTGAACGAATTCACTTTAGATGACTTTAGAATCGAGTTGAGTAAATACATAGAGGCAAATAGAAAGTTGTTAGAAGATGCACCGCTGGGTCTCTATGCCGTAGTGCCTTCGCCGTCTGGTGAAAATGCACATCTGACAGACTATTCCAGATTAGATAAAACAGCAAAAGACCTTATCAGTAGCGGGGTAATTTTCTGTTTAAGGCAAAGGGGTGATAGCTCTGGCAATGAAAAGGTGAACCCATTGCAACCGTATTTTCTGGTCTATGTAAGGGACGATGGCATTGTAAGGTATACGTTCACCCAGGCAAAGCAAATACTGGAAATGTTCCGGTTGCTCTGTTCCGGAAAAACAGTTCCCTACGAGGCATTATGCCGTTTATTTGATGAGCAGACCAATAATGGTAGTAATATGAGTCACTACAATGAATTGCTGAAAAAGTCCGTTGATGCTATAGTAAGCACCTTCAAGAAAAAAACACTGCACCATTTGCTCTCCGGTAGAAATGCCATCCTGCCCGACAAACAATCACAGGTATCAGAGACAACAGACTTTGAATTAATTACCTGGCTGGTGATAAAATGACAAACTTTCATCTATTACTCAACAGCATTAAATCCATTCACCAGCAGTTGCAGGATAGCGCCGCTAAAGCTGTAAACAAACTGCTTACCATTCGTAATTGATTGATTGGCTATTACATAGTTGAATATGAACAAAATGGTGAAGACAGGGCTCAATATGGGGAAATGTTATTAGAACGATTAGCAGAAGATTTGAATCAGCCCAGCTTATCATTCAGAAACCTTAAACTTTATAGACAGTTTTATCTTACCGATCCTCAAATATGGCAGTCGGTGACCGCCATTTTTAAGTCAGGTCAAATTGGGCAATCACCGATTGCCCAATTAAAAACGTCTTATTTTCAAATAGTTAGAAAAGGGCAATCATTGATTGCACAATCTTTACCATCAGATTTGATGGTACCACCTGATAAACTTATCACTAAACTGTCATACACTCATCTGGTTCAATTGCTTTCAATTGACGATCCCCTCAAACGTACCTTTTATGAAGTAGAAGCTATGAAAGGTAATTGGAGTGTGCGAGATCTGAAACGCCAGATCAATTCCCTGTACTTTGAAAGAATGGGGCTTTCGCAGGACAAGAAAAAGCTCGCCCGCCTGGTACAGGAAACTGTTGAATCACCGGCACAGCCCGCCGATTTTATCAAAAATATGTATACCTTTGAGTTTTTGGGTTTGCCACAGAAGGCATTGGTTGAAGAAACCGATTTGGAACAGGGACTGCTGGACCATTTGCAGGAATTTATCTTGGAAATGGGCAATGGCTTTTGTTTGGAAGGCAGGCAAAAAAGAATACTCATAGGCGATGAATACTTTTTTATAGACCTTGTATTTTATCATCGCATTTTAAAGTGCCATGTGTTAGTAGAACTGAAAATTGAAGAATTTAAGCACGCCAACATAAGCCAATTGGTAACCTATCTCAATTATTATAAAGCCGAGATAATGCGAAATGATGATAACCTTCCAGTGGGTATCTTGTTGGTAACAAACAAAAATGATGCATTGGTGCAATATGCTACCGCAGGAATGGACAATACGGTATTTGTATCAAAATATTTAGTGGAATTACCATCGAAAGAGCAATTAGAAAACTTCGTAAGGAATGAATTAAAGCAATATTGAAAATGAATAAAGACCCTAGACAAAAAATAAAGGAAGCCATACAGCAATTTGCAAACGGTAACCTGGCTGAGAATGCCATTGCCTTATTCAAAGAACTTGGCTATAGCAGCAATAAAAGAATAGCTATTGGCAAAGATGAATTTGAGGAATTATTTAAAAATAAACACACGACAGATGATTCTCAAAAGGCATTGTTTGACAACTGGCTATCCGCCGATTATCTCTTCCAATTAACCGGAGAGGAAATCACCCGTCAGAAATCACTCTTTTCAGTAAATCAATACAACCCGAATGAATATCAATCGTACTCATTCGTGGCAATTGAATTGAAAAATGAACACTACCCCAGAGGAAGGCTTTCACAGATTACTCGTGAAGTAAACAAACTCTTCCCCATGCCAGTACTGATACTATTCAAACACGGTTCGTTGCTTACACTTTCAGTTATCAACCGCAGGCTGCACAAACGTGATGAAAGCAAAGACGTGCTGGAGAAAGTCACCCTCATCAAAGACATCCGCATATCCCCCGCCCGTATGTCACCCGCTGGCAGGGGTGTCCACAGGACGGAGGTGGAAAATGTGTCTGGTACCCACCGTGCCCACATCGAAATCCTCTTCGACCTTTCGTTTAATGAACTAAAAAATAAACGAGGCTTCACCAATTTTGTGGAACTACACGAAGCCTGGCAGAAGACATTAGACACCTCTGAACTCAATAAGAAATTCTACAGGGAACTTGCTAACTGGTATTTCTGGGCAATGGATTATGTGGAATTCCCGGATGATTTAGAGAAGAAAAAAGATATCCGAAACGCTACTAATCTGATACGTTTAATCACACGGATAGTGTTCATCTGGTTTATTAAAGAAAAAGACCTTGTTCCAGATATATTTTTCAACAAAAATTACCTGAACAATATTTTAAACAACTTCAATAAAAGCGAGAAGTCAGATACTTACTATAAAGCTATTTTACAAAACCTTTTTTTCGGCACACTCAATCAAAAAATGGGGGAACGTGGTCTTGCCAAAGAAGGCTCTTTTCCAGAAAATAAAAACGAGTATGGTGTAAAAAACCTGTTTCGTTATGCGGATAAGTTTTCGATAAAAGAAAAAGAGGTTATTAAATTATTCAGTGATATCCCTTTTTTAAATGGTGGTCTTTTTGATTGCCTCGACAAGCCAAATGACGAAGGAAAAATTGTATATGTAGATGGATTCTCAAGAAATCTTAAAAAGCAGGCAAAAGTTCCTGACTTCTTGTTTTTCAGTGATGAGCAAGAGGTTGATTTGAATGAAATTTATGGCACCAGAAACAAAAAGTATAAAGTAAAAGGGCTTATCAATCTTTTAAACAGCTATAAATTCACGGTTGCTGAAAATACGCCTATAGAAGAAGAAATTGCACTTGACCCCGAACTTCTTGGTAAGGTATTCGAAAATCTTCTGGCAAGCTATAACTCCGAAACACAAACTACTGCCCGAAAACAAACCGGTTCTTTCTATACTCCCCGTGAGATCGTAAACTACATGGTGGACGAATCGCTCATTGCGTATCTAAGTACCGCCAGCATCTCTGCTGGCGGAAATGACTATAATTACCCTTTCTTCAATCCCTATGACGAAATCAAAATCCATCAGGGGAATCTACCCCATTGGCAGCAAGAAGATGTATTTTATTTTGTTACTTTCAGACTGGCCGACTCTATACCAAAAGAAAAGGTGGAGCAATTAAGACAGGAGCGGGAAACATGGTTAAAAAATCATCCAAAAAACAAAGAAGGTAAATATTCGACAGAAGAATTAAAGGAATATTACAGACTTTTTTCAAAGCGAGTAGAAGAATGGTTAGATAAGGGGGCGGGCGGTTGCATATTAAGAGAAGAAAAATATGCACAGATCATTGCCGATGCATTACTCTGTTTTAATAACCAGAGATATATACTCGATAAATGGGTAGTCATGCCAAATCATGTTCATGTTTTAGTTAAACCACTAAAAAACTACAACCTGACTGATATTCTGCACTCCTGGAAGTCTTATACAGCAAATCAGATAAATAAATATGCAGGGGGAAAAGGACAACTATGGATGCATGAATCATATGACCACATTGTCAGAAACAGAGAGGCATTTGAAGCCATACGCAATTACATACGTCAAAACCCTGCAAAAGCAGGGATCACTTTACCTGATTGTGCTAAAAGCTGGACCGAAAGTACCGCCAACATTCCTGTTGGCGGAGGTATCCCTGCCGACAGTTGCTCTCTTGTCAGAATAGTCAGGAGCAAGGATGCTCCTGATACGTTAGAGGCACGGTTACGAAAATTGCTTTCTTATTCAGACGAACCCCACGATTTTACAGAAGGAGAAACAAAACTAATAATCTCGGCAATTGATAACTGTAAAATACTCGACCCTGCCTGCGGCTCTGGCGCATTCCCCATGGGTATTTTACACAAGCTGGTGCATATACTGCATAAGCTCGACCCGCGAAACGAACTGTGGAAACAAAGACAGATAGACAAGGCTTTACAGCTTGACGACCCGAATATAAGGGACCATGCAATTCAGGACATTGAAGAAGCCTTTGAGAACAACGAGCTTGACTACGGTCGCAAACTCTACCTGATTGAAAACTGTATTTACGGTGTGGACATACAACCCATAGCCGTGCAGATCGCCAAGCTTCGTTTTTTTATCTCACTCATTATTGACGAGAAAAAACAGCCTGGCAAGGAAAACCTCGGCATTCGCTCCCTGCCGAATCTGGAAACAAAATTTGTGGCAGCCAATACGCTGATTGCACTAGATAAACCGCAAGGGCAATTGTCCTTTAGAAATCCTAATATAGAACGACTCGAAAAAGAATTAAAGGAACTGCGCCATGAGTACTTTAGCGCTAAAACCAGAAAAGAAAAACTTCAATGTCAGAAGCAGGACAAAAAACTGCGTCAGGACATTGCTGGACTTTTAGTAAATGGCGGATGGGATAACACCACTGCCCGGCAAATCGCCTCATTTGACCTCTATGATCAGAACGCATCAGCAGATTTTTTTGATTCTGAGTGGATGTTTGGTGTAACAAATGGATTTGATATCATGATAGGCAATCCGCCGTATGGAGCAGAAGTTAATGGCGTTGACAGCCTTATAAAAAATTATAAACATTTCGACAGACAAAAAAATTCAGCGTCTTTCTTTATAGAAATTGGTAGTAAATTAACCAACTCTAAAGGCGTAATAGCCTACATTATCCCAAAATCTCTATCTTTTTCTGAAGGCTGGAAAAAAACGAGAGAATTGGTTACCCATAAAAACAGGCTTTTATCAGTTATTGATGTCTGTAAAGCATTTGAAGCGGTGTTATTAGAGCAGATAATTATTTGCTTTTCAAAGGAAACTGCTGGTAGTACTTACCAATTTTCTGTCGGTGAAGGATGGAACGGGGAGATAAAGATTAGAGGCAAAGGCGATAATAAACTGATAGACCAGCTTGATATTTTACCGATGTATATTGATAACAGGAAACAAGGCATTCTGAATAAATTAGAACAGGGCAGTGTGCTGCTTTCCGAAATATCAAAAACATTCCGGGGATTGCCATTTCAGCGCAAGGTATCAAAATCAGGACGGCCGATTTTAAGAGGCAAAAACATAGGCAAATACAAAATCTATGGGGACATTGATAACATTATCTTGCCTAAAGAAATTCTGTCCAGCGCAAAAGTCAAAGAACTTTTAAAACCTAAAATCCTCTCTCAGAATATTGTTGCTCATGTGTTAAATCCATACGACAGGATAATTATCATGGCAACGATTGATAAACAAGGGCTTTTAACCCTTGATACAGTAATGAATACTTATTTAACAGTAGATAGATTTGCGCTTCAGTATGTGCTTGCAATACTCAATTCACAGCTTGCCTCATGGTTTTATTATTGGTTTGTTTATAATAGAGCAGTAAGGACAATGCACTTTGATAAGTATTACATTGATAAACTGCCTGTAAAGGATATTGATTTGAAAGCCCAGCAGCCCTTCATCACCCTCGTTGACCAAATCCTTGTCCTCAAGCAAAAAAATCCCCACGCCGATACGTCTGCGCTGGAAAGACAGATTGATGAAATAGTTTACAAACTCTACGGCATCACGCCGGAAGAGATTGCAATAATTGAGGGAGGTAGATAAATGAGCACTTTGTTGTTAAATAGAACAAATTTGCAGTTCCATTTAGATAAACAATGGTTTGTAAACATTAAAAATAAAGAAGGTTTTGTCATCACTGCTAAAGAATCACAGTGGTTAAGAAATAAAATTAAAACTGATGAAGCAAAAAACAATTTTAATAAGTGGCTTGAGAAAAACAATATTAAGGATGAAGACCCCGTTGAAATTAAATTTTCTCTGGATAGGGATAATAATTTTTATTTTATTTCATATGATAACTTGGATATTAAATCTTTAAAGAGATTAATCATTAAACAGGAGTTAACTCATTACTTTTTAGATAAAGGTTTTTATGTTGATTTAAATCCTACTGCTTTTGACCTCTCTGTTTATCAATATAAAGAAAACTTTAATACGGATTGGGAAATATTTAAAAGCTATGATTTGGTTTACAAACCTTTCAATGAAGAACTATCCATTAGTGTTGGAAGTGAGTTTACCTTAATGGGTAGAAAAGAAAAATTTCAAATTAATGGTATTAGGAAAGTAGTCAACCTGAGGAATAAATTAATTTGTAGATATGAACAAATTTCATCAGGAGACTCATTTAAAGTTATCGCCGATAAACAAATGCGATCCGGAATAGAAGGAGCGAATAAACCCATTCCTTATAGCTATAAAACAGAGTATGAAAACATCCTTGATTTTCTTAAATCTGGACTAAAAGATTTTGAATCTGTTTTTTTTAATATTGATAAAACTGGTTTTAAAACCGTTTTAGACAAAGACAAGCAAAGAATAATATTAAAAGATAATTTAATGGTTTTTAACGATGAAAATAAAACTGTTAATGCAGTAGTTGGGATGCGGGAGTATGGGCCATATAAAAAGATTGGTAATGCTAATGATATAAAAATCTTTTTTATTTACAACGAAAGAGATGATGCCAATAAAGTATATCAATATTTGAGAAATGGGTTAAAACAATTTCCGGGATTGCTAACATATGTTGGCATTCCTGTAGTATTAGATAAGGAAAAAAGCCTGTACTATTCAAGCACTGAAGAATTACCAATAAAGTTAAAGGAATTTCTTGCCACTCAATTTCCCAATAAGGACTACTATAACTATGTGGCAGTAATTATAGGGCCATTTAGCAAATATGAAAGTGACGAAGGAGAAGAAAAAACTTATTATGAAGTTAAAAAACTCTTACTTGATAAAGGAATTACCTCTCAGTTTATTGCAAATAAAACTGTTCGTAGTGGAAATTTTAATTATTGCTTGCCCAACATAGCAATTGCTATATTGGCAAAATTGGGTGGAACCCCATGGAAACTAAACACAAAAAAATATAATGGTTTAGTGATTGGATATAATTACAAAAAATTACAAGACCAGAAATGGATAGGCAGTGCTGTATTTTTCGACAATGAAGGGTGCTTGGGAAGGATATACGGTTTCTCAGAGGAAAGAGCAGGAGAAGATTTAATATCTCATTTAAAGAGGGCAATAGATGAATATTCAAACGCAAATGGCAGTCCTGACAGATTAACTATTCATTATTACAAACAACCAAGAAAAGATGAGATAAAAAATTTTGAACAGGTAATTTACAACAAATTAAATCTAGATATGCCTTTTGCGCTTACTGAGGTCAATGATACCAAAAGCAAGTCAGATATATGTTTTGATACCGAATATGATATGGGGATGCCTGAAAGTGGGACTTATGTAAAAATTGGTAAAGACGAATATTTGCTTTTCAATAATAATAGATATGAAAAAGAGCCAGTTCGTAAAGTAAAAGATGAGTTGCCCATTAAAGTGAAAATATTCCATGCAGATGTAGGTGGTTTTTCACATCGAGAAATATTGTCGCAGGTATATGAATTTTCACGGTTGAATTGGAAGGGGTTGATGCAAACGAGTCAACCGGTAACAACCAAATATTCTAAAATGATAGCAGATTTTTCTCTGCATTTTAGCGGAAATATTCCAAAAAACAAAATTGCGCAAGAGACACCTTGGTTTATCTAGTATGAAAGTGGAACTTATTAAAAAGACATTATTCTTTTTGGGAGCTGGTTTCTCTTTTGGGACAGGATGTTTAACATCAGGTGAAATGTTCAGCGATTTAAAGAAAAAGATTCTTTCAGATGATGATAGTTTTACTCCAACCGAAAAAGAAGCCTTACAGTTTTTAATATCCTGTATGGCATACCATGCCGAGTGGCGATCAATAAAAACTGGCGGAGAAATAGAATTTAACCCAAATATTGAAGAACTGGTTCTCCTTATTAGAAGGATTAAAAATAGAGAACTTTTTTTGCCCTATCCGATTACAGGTAATTGGGCTGATAAATTGGTGGAACTGGAGACTGCTTATAAAAAGCAGGACAGAAAAAATCTTTTTGAAGAATTGGAACTGAAATTGAAATCCCTTTTGAAAAATCGTTGGTTGAAATCTGATGAAGATAAATTCGGCTACCTTGCCCCATTACGGGCATTTTTTCAAGACTATTCAGATCGGAGTTTCCGATTGGACGTTTGTACTTTAAATAATGACTTAGTAATTGAGAAGTATTTTGGCGCTCACCATGAAATTCCTTGGAGGGGTTTTTATAACGGTAAATGGATAGGTATTGATGAAGAAGATAAATTAGATGAGTTTGGAAGGATAAATTTATATAAACTTCATGGTTCTATTGACTGGGCAAGAGTTGAATCTGGTGAAATATATGAAGAGTCAAAGTTTCCTGAAGAAGAAAAAGAGTATATTGAACCTTTTCATAATCCATATGTAATTTTTGGACAAGGATCTAAAACCATTTCGGTTGAACCTTTTTTTAGCCTTATGAAAAAATTTAATGAATTGCTAAGAATTAAAAAATATATATTTGTTATAGGTTATAGTTTTTTTGATCCATATATTAATAATCTGCTATTTTACGCGTCAAAAGGTTTTAACAGACTTATCATCGTTAATCCCAAGTTTGGTCCAAAAAGAATTTATAATAGTAAAACTAGTAAAATAATTAATTTTAATGAAAACGATTTTTTCAAAATAAAATACCCTAGAGGTACAAATCCAAAGGATTTAGAGATATATATAAAAAATATTCAGGAAGACTCATTTTTTTCTGAACTTCCAGAATATAATTATACAAACATTATAGCTCAGAATATTGACTTCATTCCCTTAGAAACTTCTACCTTTATTGAGAAATATTTTGCTAATAAGGGGGAGTTGTTGCTCAATTTCATTGATAAATACGAGAAAGAAATGAAAGATTACGAAGAACCGTTCTGATAACACAGTCAGCAGCGTCGGACCTTTGTATTTCAACTACAGGATGCAGAAGAACCTTATCCTTATGTAAATGGGAGTATGTCAGACCAAAAATAATAAAATTTCAACCATGCCCCGTCTTCCAGACAGATATTAGCGAAACATTTATTTAAAAATCTGTAGAGACACGCGTACTGTATTTTCATGACGCAGCGCGGCAATGTTGCCTTATTTTATCATAGTCGTTCAGGCAAAAATGTATTTGGTATCATGCAGGTCTCAAAACTACCCCATCAAGCCCTACAACTAAAGATACAAATTGGCTTGCAATAGACTTTAAACCTATAAGAACCTTTAAAACTCCAATCTCATTAAGGCAAATCAAGGCAGAACCAACTTTACAAAACATCGGACTTATCAAACAACCAAGATTATCGGTAATACGATTATCAGAGAATGAATCTAAAATGATTATAAATTTAGCAAATTGAAAATCCTAGCGTAGCAAAGCCACAACCAAAAAGAATTTAACCGCGAAGAACGTGAAGGGCACGAAGAAGAACTTACAAAAAAGAAGTTTTTACGAAGGAATACTATAGAACCTGAATTACAAAGAACTTTCGCATTGGTAGCAGGTAATGAATATCAAATTCAAGGGATACAGCAGAATGAATGATGGGTGAACGAAGGTTCTTTTAAAATAATCACAAATTTGCTGATATTATTTTATAAGATAATTTTATATAATTAAAGAAACATATAATATATAATTATAAATAATTGCATAATCATACCATTTATTTAGTTGATATTTTAGATTAGGTGAATGAATGAGTAATAAAGAAATTGGTTCCAATTTAAAGGAAGTGCGCAAATCGTTGGGTTTAACATTAGTCAATGCGGCAAAAAAACTTGGCTTCCCAAACTACCAAACGCTGAAAAGTATAGAGGACGGAGAACGTGAGGTAAAGGCCCCTGAATTGTTAAAGTTCTCTAAAGTTTATTTTGTTAGTATAAGTAAACTGCTTGGAGAAAAGGAAATTCAATTAGGTAATGCATTCCTTTGGCGTAAACCACCACCCCTTGAAAGCAAAAAACAGATAGAGGCTAAAATATCTTATCGCTGCGAACAGTATAATTTACTTGAAAAACTTCTTAACTTAAAAGTAAAAAGAGGGCGATTCCTGGATGTTGCGATGGACGACATAAGCAGTAATACTGACGTAGATAAGCTCTCGAAAAGTATTCATAGAATCCTGGCGCTTGGTAGCAGGCCTGCATTTACGTTACAAAAGGTTCTTGAGCAAGATTTTGGGGTAAAAATATTATTCGAGGCAATTCCTGAGGGCTCGGCTGTATCCACATATTCCTCTGAGTTCGGTGCAGTTATTGTAATCAATTCAGGTGAAGCTCCCTGGCGCAGAAATTACGATCTTGCTCACGAATTATTCCATCTGGTTACATGGAAGGTTATACCTGAAAAAGATTTGAAAGATTCGAGTTACTTTACCGATATTGAGAAAAAGGCGGATAGGTTTGCTTCAAATCTTCTTTTGCCAGAAAATGAGATAAGGAAAGAGATAGAAGACAGGATTAATATGCAGGATAAGTTTACCAATTCAGACCTGGTTGACATAGCCCAGGAATTTGGTGTTTCAACAAAAGCCCTTCTTTATCGCATGGCTAATTTACGATTTATAAAGTGGGAGGATGCGGATAAGCTTGCAAAAGACCAAGAACTTACAGAAATAAGCAGACAAAAAAGAAGACATGAGTGGGGTGAAAAGCCCATGTCTGAGCGTTTCATCTCCCTTGCTGTTCGCTGTCTTCGCAAAGGGCTGATTTCAAGAGGAAAATTTGCTGAGATAGTAGATATAGATCGATGCGAAATTGATGATTTTATTGAGAATACGGGATTAATGGAACAGGAAGGTAATCCAATTGAAATTATGGCTTCTTGATGCGGATGTTATTATTGATCTTTTATCGTTAAGCCTATTCGATAAACTTATTAAAAACCACACAGTCTTTGCTGGCTCAACTGTTATCGGAGAAGTTAAGTCCTTTAAAAGAAGTAACGTAAGTCAAAGCATTGATTTGAGACAGAAATACATAGAAAATGGCTTGATAAGGGAACTTTCAGCCTCGATAGAAGAAATCAAAAAAGTCCTCAGTAAACTTCCTAAAAATAATCGTGATGCCATTCATCCCGGTGAACTTGAGTCATTAGCCATTCTTATAAGAGAGCATGATTTGATTTTTTGTAGTTGTGATGCCACCGCAATAAGAACACTCCCCACTTTGAGTCTTACAGATAGGGGCATTTCTGTAGAAAAACTTCTAAAGTTATCCGGACTAACACAGTCATCCCTAAAAGAAAGGCATACCGAAAAATATTTTAAGAACAATTTGGCTATTGGTCAGCAGGAAAAAACATATTACTTCTCAAGAAACGGAAGTTAACTTTTCTCGGTATACAATTTTAAATAATTAAGTGGGTAACATTGGGGGCATATCCTTGCTATCAAAATTAATTCTTTTCGATCTACGAATGATTCCTTAGAAAAATATAAACAAAAAACATCAAAATGAATCCTTAAGTAGGATTTTGATTTATATCAAAGAAAGAAAAGTAAAATCTCAAATTTGCTTACGGAAATGAAAAAAGAAGGGTTGATTATGAATAAGGGGAAGGACAATCCTCCTTGTTGGATCAAAAATGTGTAATAAGTCTTTTAAACTGCTTGAAATTATTAGATTTTTAAAAGACTTTTAAAAGACTTTTTATTAAGCAGCATGGATAAACAACTATCAATCATTGAGTTGTGATTAAGCTTACTATCACTTATTTTTAGTATTTTATCTTTCAATATTGTAGTATTAAAAACAATTCATAGGATCTCAGTTTATCATGAGTGAGGTGGAGTATGGGTCGTTTGAGGTGAAATAAAAATATGTGTTTTCAGAGATTGTTCAAATTATTAAAAAACCGGAATCCTCTCTCTTGAAAGTTACATCCGTACTAATAAGTGATGGAACAAAACTCCGCTATCCGGAAGAATATCGCACGGCATTCATGAGCAAGATGGTATTGAGAAACATAAAGCTGATAGAATCTAAGCCTGAAGGGCTGGTATGATTATAGCCAATGAACACCCATGAATGAACAACCCCGAAGGGGTGATATGATAGTAGACACAATATCACCCCTTCGGAGTTTAAATTCGTATTTCTGTTTTTTGCTATAATCATGACATCCCTTTGGGATTGAAAGAAACACAGATGTCAGAGAAATCATTTCCAGGCATACCTTTTTCTTTCTTTTCTGAAGGTTCTTACCTGGTAATAAGTAAAGTGTCCCCTAAATTCACTAAAACATTGCCCTGGTCAAACAGCCGAGATTGTCTGTAATGTCTCTTTCAAAACAGAAATTTGAAATTATTGTAAATAGAGGGATACCAGGTGTTTCAAAATCTATTTTAGAAAGTAGCTAGTACGTTCGTTATAATAAGAAAAGTAATAGGTGTATTGAATGTACTTTTTAAAAACAGAAAGGGGCTTTAGAGAATGGGCAAGGCAGTTGAGAGAATTGTGATCGATCTAAAGATATGTAGTGGAAAACCCTGTATTAAGGGCACAAGAATACCCGTACACACCATACTGGATCTTCTTGCCGCTGGAGAAGATTTTGATGGTATAAAAATGGCATACCCCAACATTACTGATAAAGATATCAGGGCATGTCTGAATTATGCGGCAGTTCTGGCTGATGAAGAAGCTGGGATTACAACATGAAAATTTTTGCCGATGAAAATCTTTTTGAACCCATTATTGATTATTTAAGGTCTCTGGGATAGGGTGGGTACGGACAAAGTACAGACGCAAAATCTTGCGTCTCTACAAGTTTGTCCGTGATGGTGTGATTAAATCCTGGTTCATTTTATTTGGTTTCATTAATATTCTGTTCGGTTTCATCTCTTGGATGCTATAGCTCATATTATTCTTTTTCACAAGGAATCGAGCCTGATACCTTCCTTGCCCAGATGCTATTGGGATAGCTCTTTATTATTTTTTCCCACGCCTGAATTTCTGCGTTAACGTCATTGGTAATTTGAAAATCAACAACACCAACCCAATACTGAGCTTCCGGGGCAATATCACTCTTCGGATATTTTTCTACCACGCTTGCAAACTGCGTCCGTGCTGCTTTCAGGTCCCGCTTTTCTAAAGCCATTTTAGCAATCCCGAACTCCAGTTGAGGAATAAACTCATCAGGTGGCAGAAAACCATTAAAACGATGATAATCCGTGCCGTCCGAATCCAGAACGATAACAGTCGGCGCCCAGAGAAGCCGGTATTTCCTTTTGATATCCGGATTTGCTTGTATATTATATCGTACAGGAATGAAGTTTTTATTGATGTAATCGATGACTACGGGTTGAGGATACGTCACGGTATCCAGGGATTCACAGCTTGCTCAGCCGATCATAAAAACGTCCAGAAGGATTGGCTTTCCGGTTGCTTTTGATTTAGCGATTGTTTCATCAAATTCCTTCTCCCATTGAATCGCTGTCGAAGCCCCCTTTGTATCAGAAAAAGCGGGAGAAATAAAAGGTATAGCCAGCGTGGTAAAACTAAAGAAAATGTTTTTCAACATAGTATGCTCCTTTTTATAAACAGGGATACATGAGATACATATAATAATGACATGTAATAATCCAAATAAATAAAATGAAAATTCCTATACAGTCAATTGAAATACGGACAAACAAGGTTTTGCCCATGCTGCTCAAAAACCCGCTGCACCAGTATACCATAAAAGATTATTTATCAATAAGAGAGATTTTCCTTCTTTTGATTTGTACCCCTTTTAAGAGAAATCATAATACCATTTCTTTTTTCTGCAGATTGAGATAGAATTGCCGTTACGTTGCCGTTCATATTAACTCCGGAAAAATACTGCTATATTGTTTGATCAAATGAACATTGAAATTCCTAAGTATTAAATGAGGTCTTCGGCAATTTTTTTATGATACCTATGTAGGGGAGAACCTTGTGTTCGCCCTTGCCATGCACGATTTAAAACGTTTATTTTTGTATCCCATTTGGGCGAACACAAGGTTCTCCCCTACAAAAGGATATTGAAATTCCTATACATAAATAAGTCCTTCGGCGACTTAAAATACAAATATTCCCTCCCGTGATGGGAAGGACTATGGTAAACATGACGCAGAGCGTCTGGTTGTACGTTCCAACGCAGAGCGTTGGAACGAGTGGAGTAAGGAGAGTGAGAGTACAGGCAATACATTAATGGGTGGGTGATCAGATTGCTTCTTTCACTCCCACCTAACCCTCCCCTTCAAGGGCTTATCCTTACCCATAAATCAAGGAGGAATTTAAGGTTTTGCGATACCGTTTAGACAGGGTGGCACGGACAAACTGGTTTGTCCGTGTTGTTTGAATGCGCATATGGATAGGGAGTAGAAAACACTGACAAACAGAGTTTGTCAGTGCCACCCAGGGAACTAACTTATAGAGCATGAGAATTTCTGTACAATCGAGTTACAAGCTTGAACCACAATAGATATCAATACCGTTCCATAATGACCTGGGTTCAAGCCATTTAAACCGATCAAGCAACTTGAACTGCTTCTACGGCTTGAACGGTTCTTTTATAGTACTCAAGAGATGAAACCGAGCAGTATTTTAGATAGGGTGGCACGGACAAACTCGTTTGTCCGTGATGGTGTAATCAAATCCTGGCTCATTTTATCTGGTTTTATTATGTGCTGTTCGGTTTCATCTCTTGGATGCTATAGGAGTGACCTGAGCTATGCTTCATAGTATTTTAAAGATGTGGGTAAGGATAAGCTTCAAGGGTGAGAAACTGACAGTTTGAAAATTCCTTAACATTAATGGTACTTGCTGCAAATTTTTCCTGGAGGCAATTATGTCCAACCCAACAGAAAATAAATTTAGTCATGTCAGAAAGCGGGACGGAAGGATTGTCCCTTTCGATCAAACGCGTATTACAAATGCAATCTACCGGGCTATGCAGGCAAGCAAAGAAGGTGATGCGGAAAAGTACCCTGAACGGGTCTCCAGCGAGGTCGTAGCGGAACTCAACAGGCTTTACCCGGCAACTCATATCCCCCATGTAGAGGAAATTCAGGATCTTGTTGAAGAAACCCTGATCCTCCTTGAATTCCCGAAGACAGCCAAGGCCTACATCCTGTACCGGCATGAGCGGGCAGAAATCCGCAAAAAAGCCTTGGCTATTCCTGACCGGGTTAGACAGCTTGTAGCAGAAAGCAAAAAGTATTTCTCCAACACCTTCGCCGAATTTATCTATTACCGGACGTATTCACGCTGGATTGAGGAGGAAGGAAGGCGTGAGACATGGATAGAAACCATTGACCGATATATGCATTTCATGCAGGAAAAACTAGGCGACCGCTTAAACCCGCAGGAGTATGAGGAAATCAGGCAAGCTATTCTGAATCAACACGTAATGCCATCCATGCGGCTTTTATGGTCTGCAGGCGAGGCTGCCCGGACAAACAATGTCGCGGCATATAATTGCTCGTTTACTGCCCCTTCACGCCTCGATGATTTGGCTGAAATCGTGTATCTTTTGATGTCCGGTGTCGGGGTAGGTTTCTCCGTAGAAAGTCAAAACATCCAACAATTACCAATAATTCAAAGGCAAACGGGAGAATTGCTCCCTGTCCATCCCGTTGGAGACAGCAAAGAAGGGTGGGCAGATGCACTGAAAATCGGACTGCATGCCTGGTACGGGGGAAAAGACGTCCATTTTGATTACTCACAGGTCAGACCGTCCGGGTCCCGTTTATATACCATGGGCGGACGCAGCTCCGGTCCTGGACCGCTTCAATCCCTGCTGAATTACGCGCGCACCAAGATTTTCGGCGCTCAGGGCAAACGTTTACGCAATATCGACGTGCACGATATCATCTGTAAGATCGGTGAGGTGGTGGAAATGGGAGGGGTACGGCGTGCCGCTTTGATTTCTTTATCGGATTTCGATGATGATGACATGCGTCAGGCGAAGAGCGGCTATTTCTATATTAACGAGCCGCAGCGGGCGATGGCAAATAATTCGGCCGTCTACGTTGCGAAACCGAAGTCTACCGATTTCCTGAAAGAATGGCTTGCCCTTGCAGTGGCCGGGACCGGTGAACGAGGACTGTTTAATCGCGGTGGTCTGACAAAACAAATTCCGGCCCGTCGCTGGAAGAAATTCAAGCCGTACTGGATGACAAGCGGTATCAATCCGTGCGGAGAGATTATCCTGCGCTCGAAGCAGTTCTGTAACCTGAGCGAGGTGGTTGCCCGTCCGGATGATACGGAAACAACACTGTTAAAAAAAATCAGGATTGCATCAATATTGGGTACCTATCAATCCATGCTGACAAATTTTCCTTATCTCTCCCCGGAGTGGAAGGCGAATTGTGAAGAAGAACGGCTTCTGGGGGTTTCTATCACCGGACAATGGGATTCTCCTGCAGTGCGTGACCCAAAAATTTTCATGAAGCTGAGAGACCATGTCATCGAAATTAACCGTGCCTACTGCGGGCGGTTTGGCATCAATGAATCTACTGCAGTAACCTGTGTTAAACCTTCCGGGACTGTTTCTCAACTTGTCGATGCCGCATCGGGTATGCATCCCCGTTTTTCCAAATATTATATTCGCAGGGTCCGTATTTCTGCAAAGGATCCGTTATTTACCATGTTAAAAGAACAAAAATTCCCGTACTATCCGGAAGTCGGACAAGACATGGCAACGGCCACAACATATGTACTGGAATTTCCGGTACGTTCTCCTGAAGGAAGCGTAACGGGTGGAGATCTCAATGCCATTGATCAGCTTAAATATTGGAGAATGGTCAAAGAAAGTTATACCGAGCATAATCCTTCCGTTACCGTTTCCGTGGCAGAGGATGAGTGGATTGAGACGGCACATTGGCTTTATCAAAACTGGGATATGCTTGGCGGGTTATCGTTCTTACCGAAGTCGAAAACGGTCTATCACCTTGCACCATTTGAAGAAATTTCAGAGGATGAATACAAAATACGGATCAAAAACCTTCCCAAGATTGATTTTTCTCATATAGTGATATATGAAAGAGAAGATTCCACATCAGGGTCAAAAGAACTAGCCTGCCTTGGCAATGTATGTGAGATCGATCCGGAGGAAGGTGTGCTTCCCAGAGGTTCCTCTCCTGATGCGTACAGATAATTTTCAATTGAGTTCTTTAAAAATTTTATGTGCGATTTATCTTCATAATAGAAGAAATTACTAGAACCACAGACAGTACGGATTTCACAGATAAAAATCTCAAGTGAGTGGATAGGTAAATGGGTATTTAACTCACTACTCATTTACCCATCCACCAAAATCTGTGTAGTCTGTAGTTTCAATCCTTTTTATCGGTCTGAAGCTTTGCCTCGCTGGTGATTTCCTTAAACCGCTCTTTTAGTTTTGTATAGTGTGATCCCTTCCAGTAAATTCTTTTACAGCCTGGACACATGTAAAATTCATCATAATATAGCACTGTCTTGGGTTCCAGACGGCCTAATATTTGAGATTTTTCAACCTCTTTTACTGTGGCATTGCACACCATACACCGCTGAAACGGCTTTACCCGGGTATAGAGATCGAATCGATGAAGCACTTCTCTGATCTGTACTTTTGGATTTTCTGACCGGATATAGTACCCATGGGTAACCGCTTTTGCGTGTAACAACCGTCTATCCCGTGTTATAATAATACGGTTTTCTGCGAGCGACCGTTTGACAATTTCAGAATCATGATAATCGTTTTGGTATTCTGTATCGAATCCGAGCATACGAAGCAATCTGGCGAGTTTTCCCAGATGGACGTCCAGGATAAATGCAGTTTCCCGCAATGGTTTCTCCCTGATCCTTATAATGGGTGTAATTTCAATACTTTCAAATACGGGATAAACCGATACAACATCGCCACACTTCAACCGGTAATCAAATCCAACGGAGGTTCCGTTTACAATGATGAGTTCGACTTCTGTATGGGGCACACCAATAGCCTCGATCGGATCTTTTATAGAGGGGTTTCCCTTAAACCGGTAAGGAAGGGTTTTTTGTCTCTTACCGGAAGGCAGGAAATCATTCAATTCTGCATAGAAGCGAAAATGTGCCACATTTTCAATTGGTTGTTTTGAACATCCAGGCACAAGGAAATCCATTTGAGTAACCTTGCAGGGAAATATCGTTAAAGAGAAGAGAAACCAAATGACCTGGAATCAGGTCAAATCCATGTAAAATTGCAAACGGTACCGTTTATCATTATTTATAATCTCGAGAATAAAAGTGAAACTTTCCTGTTTTAAACTTCTGGTGGAATTTCTTTGCCAATTGTTTTTTCAGCCACCGCCTAAAAGCCGGGATCATGATAAGAAGGCCTGCTATATCCGTTATCAGTCCGGGTGCAATAAGCAATGCGCCTGCAATTAAAATGAACAAGCCGTCCAGCAAATCCTCAGTTGGAATAATTCCACTCTGTAAATCCCTTCTTATATTTCTGTAAATACTCAGTCCCTGACTTCTGGCAAGCAATCCTCCCGCTATTCCGGTTATGAACACTATCACTATTGTCGGAAGAGCGCCCAAATACTTCCCTGTTTGTATCAACAGATACAACTCGACCAGGGGAATAATGGTAAATAGGAGAATGATTCGAAGAGCCATAGTACCCTCTTTCTTAAGTTTGTCAGGAAGATCTAAGTTTTACCTTGAGGCAAACGACCGGAAATACGGACAAGTGTACTACAAATTTATAAAACCGTGTTTTTTAGCAAAGTTTTTGATGTAACACTTTGAACTAATGAGCTACGAAGGCACGAAGATACAAAGAAATATTTTTCTTTGCGTCCTGGCGTCTTTGTGGCAAGGTTTTGGTTGTGGCCATGCTATGCTGTGAGAATTCAATTTCAGCTTTATTTAAAGACAAAAGGACTTCTTTTACCTCATTTTTGCATTATAACCATCGAGCGATATTGTTGGAAGGAATATTTTACAGAAAATCTTTAGCTTTAGGATCTTTATCACCCTTTTCGGAGTAAGGCAAATACTCATGGAGAGTTTCAATCCTTATCCAGCCCGAAAGCTGGATGCTATGCATTATTCGTTTAGATTTTCAGCATTATTTAACTAAAATTCACTCCCAAGAGGGGATTTTTTATTCTCCCTCCCGGTAGTGGACAGGGGGGGCGGGTCTTGTAGCATGATTCTCCAATTCAAGTTATTCAACGCAAGTTTGAGTAATTACTGTGAAAGAAGACGAACATCGTGTGATCAAGGCAAAGGGGGAAGCGGTTGATGAAGCCCCGGTTAAATTCTGCAGACAGTGTCTGTGGAATTGGCTACCCAAATAAAAAATCCGGATCTGCTCCAGGTTGCGTTCTGAGAACCCATGTCCGTATACTCATTGTATGGATTGACAGGAATAGAAATTGGAGATATGATGGGAGTTAGTTCCGGTACTGTAATTCAATCGTAAGAAATATGATTTTTGTTATGAGGTCCGTATCGTTGTCCGTCTTCTGTTTCCCGTTTTCCCGATCACAGATTACGAACAACGAGCAACGGATACTGTAACAATAAAAAGAATGTCCATCGGACATCGTTCACATAATGGTATCGAGCCCCCATGTCCTCCCTTGTCTGCACAATTCAAAAATATTTGTTTTGTTTCCAATTTAGGCGAATATAAGGTACTCCCCTATACAAGTTTTATAAACAAAGGATATGGGGGTGCCATGTCCTCACTAACTTGATAGAGAAAGGAATAAAATATGGATTTGTTGATGAAAAATGATCTGAAAGTATTAGTGGAAAAACAAAATGGATTCTGTGTATCGATCTTTATGCCTACACACCGGACGTGGCCGGAAACCCAGCAGGAGTCGATCAGATTGAAAAATCTTCTTCGGACTGCAGAAGAATATCTGGTCAGGAGCGGTCTTCGTGCCCCGGAGGCAAAGAAACTGCTGGAACCTCCTCAAATATTCTTCACGGATACTTCTTTTTGGAGATATCAAAGTGACGGCCTAGCGATGTTTCTCTCTTCTCGTGTATTTCGGTACTATCGTCTTCCCTTGAAGTTTGAAGAATTAGTAGTCGTTACCAGTCGTTTTAATATCAAGCCAATTCTTCCTCTGTTGAGCGGTGAAGGCCGTTTCTTTATTCTAGCCCTCAGTCAAAATAGTATCAGGTTATTTCAGGGTACTCACTACAGTATCAGCGAAGTTAACCTGGAAGGAGATGGTATTCCAACGAGTATCAGCGAGGCCCTGAAGTATACTGACATCGAAAAACAGTTGCAATTTCATACCCGTACGACACCTTTTACTGGTGAATCACCCATGGTAAGCGAAAGGGCCGGTATGTTTTTTGGCCAAAGGGAGGATATCGACGAGGCAAGGAAAAATATCCTGGAGTATTTCAACAAGATTGATAAAGGTCTGCATGAATTATTTCGCAACGAGAAGGCGCCTCTGGTTCTGGCGGGTGTCGATTATCTCTTGCCCATTTACAGAGAGGCAAACTCATACCCGTATTTAATTGAGCAAGGAATTACCGGAAGCCCCGGGGAGATGAGCGAAAAGGATTTGCATAAACAAGCATGGGATATTGTTCAGCCATATTTCCAAAAAGTACAAGATGATGCGGCTGCAAAATACAGGCAATTTTCCAATACCGAGCATACTTCTCATAATATGGAAGAGATTCTTGTTGCAGCCAGGCAAGGACGTGTTGAATCATTATTTGCCGCTGTTGGGATCCAGCAGTGGGGTCGCTTTGATCCGGATACGAATGTCGTTCTTTTCCATCAAAAAGAGGAGGCCGGGGATGAAGATTTATTGGATCTCGCTGCTGTTCTTACCCTTCTAAAAGGAGGGGCGGTGTACGCGGTTGAGCCGGAAAAGGTGCCGGATGCCTCATTGCTGGCTGCTGTGTTTCGCTACTAAATCGAACAAATCTCCCAATCCACGAGGGTTGGCTTATTTATTGGAGAAGTTTATGAAATTCGCGAGGGAGTTCTTTTTTGATGTCTTCCAATTCTCCTGCGGAGACAGCCTCTTGAAGTACAGACATAACTGCCTTAGATTGTTTGATGGCATCGGGATATCCGATCCTTGCCCGGGCACGAACTCTATTATAGAATTCCTCTAATGAAAAGCGCTTGACTTCATTACGGTTTTGTTCAGGAGGCTGTTTTTCAAAGATAAATTTCTTTAATGCTTTTGGCAATTGAGCTGCTAAATCAGTGCTTTCCGTACGGTAAAGACGCTCACCTAACGTTTCGAGAACGGCTTCGGTAAGCTGTACTGCTTCGTCAAGACTTTTAAGACCAGCGTACTTTTGAACCCGGCTAATAAACTCGTTATATTCCATAAATTCCTCCTCTCCGTTCCATGGAAATTTTTTCATCTCTTTTGCAATAATTCGGGATGATGCGGGATAAAAATAATGAAACTTTATACCTTTCTTTATGTTTTTACATATTAGCAGTTACTTTATTTTGCCATAGCCAGAAACAAACGTCCCTTTATGAGACTGAAGTATGTTAGATACCGTTGAAGAATGTTCGTCATTCGTACGGATACAGAAGAGAATACCACCGTCCCTGACGCCGTTGGTAAATGCTTCCGCTACTTCTTCGGGAATATTGAAGTCAACAAGAGCCCGTTTAAGTCCCTCACCGGCAGCCCAGGGAAATTCTGCTACTTTTGCCAGCTTTGTTACAAAGTCTCCAGCAGCGTAGATTCTGCCTGCATCATGAGTGTTGATTGTTTGTTTCCCGGCAAGGGCCCCGGCAAGAAGTTGATCGAATCCCTTCATTGCTGATATGTTAACCTTTCTTGGGTTTACGTTCATATGCCCTTCTGCGGTATCCTTTTGTATAATAGCATTCATTTCGTTTAAATGAAATTCCTTCTCTTGCAAGTCTTGAACGGCTGCCTGGACATCTTCATATGTTTTAAATAATCCAAAAATCGTTCTCATTCCCTTGACTCCTTTCGAAATGACATTTTTGCAAGTTTTCGTTCAGACACTGATTGTTCAAAATGATGCGCTGAGTACCTGGATGGGTGCGTATTGCCTTATGACTCTGCAAATAACACAGTTATAATTCATCCGCATCTTAACTATAGCATCCAATAGATAAAGCCGAACAGAATAAAATGAACCAGGATTTGATTACAGCATCACGGACAAACCAGTTTGTCCGTGCCACCCGATCTAAAATTATGTATCTCCAATTGAGGGGACAAAGTATAAGCTACCACGGAATTATCAGATATTCCAGAAACTCCTGAGAAGATTTCTTTCGGAATTTTCTCAAATTATAGAAAGTTTGAGAAGTGATTATCTGAAATACAGAGGATTACCGCAATTTTATATTCTCACGGTTCCTCTGAATTGGAAAACATTCAAGATCATCTTGCCCTACGCTATGATACTTGCCACTGTTGGTCTGCTGGAATCCCTGATGATCCTAACTTTAATAGGCGAATTAACCGGACCCACGGAAACAGTCGCAGAGGATGCCTTAGCCAGGGTATTGCAAACGTGCTTTCCGGTTTCTTTGGTACGATGGGTGGATGCGCTGTGATCAGCCAGAGTATGATTAATATAAATTTCTGCGGATGAGGAAGATTATCGGGTATTTCTGCTGCGGTGTTCTTACTCTTCTGTATTTTATTTGCCTCAAGGTTTATTGAAATTGCATGGGCGGGAGTTGTGTTTTTGGTATTTCGGCGCGTCTTCAGCCGAAACCCTTGTTGATGGCTTTGGATTCGTTCCGGTGCCGGAGTTAACTGATCTGTTTCGGTGAGAGGACTTGCCGAAACATCGGGAGTGGGTTTTTCAGACAATCTCTGAGAGATCCTTTGTTTACTCAGAGTATATAAAAACAGCTTATATGGTAATTTATGTTGTTGCTCTTATTTAACTACCTTCTTCTTTGGCTATTCCTCATAGCGGGCTTTATATCTCTAAAATCTTCCCCTTGTATCGACAGGTCTCTGCTCTTTTCATCCACAATAATTTTTAGTAAAGATGCAGCAATATCAAAAGAGGTGTAGTCTTCCTCGATCAGCTTCTCGATCCAGTGGATATGTTCCCCTAAATGTCCTTTATTGATAATCCTCCTTACCTTTTCTAAAAGGAGGTTTATTTTAATTTCCTCTACATCACTAAGAGATGGAACCCTTTGAGGTATAATCTTTGTTTTTGTGTATCGCTGTATATCCCTTATTTGATAAATCTCCCTGCCTATGACGAAGCTAAATGCACGTCCTGTTCTCCCGGCCCTCCCCGTTCTTCCTATTCTGTGCACATAATACTCTTCATCATGCGGTATATCATAATTAAACACGGCTTCTATGTTTTCTACATCAATTCCCCGCGCTGCTACATCGGTTGCGACTAAAATTTCAACGAGTCCTTTTCTGTATTTGGACATGACACTGTCTCTTTGCGACTGCCGCATATCGCCATGCAGTTTATCGGCCTGATACCCTCTTGCCTGGAGATTTTCCACCAATTCGTCTACACGTCTCTTCGTGTTACAGAACACCAGTGCTAATTTCAAGTTGTAGATATCAATTAAACGGGATAATATTTCCGGTTTCGCCTGGCTTTTAACCTCAAAATAATATTGTTCAATGTGGGGGACCGTTAGCTCCTTATGCACCATTTTTATAAATTGTGGATCTTTCTGGTACTTTCGCGTCAAATTTAAAATGGCCTGTGGCATGGTTGCGGAGAAGAGAATAGTTTGCCTCTGCTCCGGGATTTTTTTCAGGATAAATTCAATGTCCTCTCTGAATCCCATGTCCAGCATTTCATCTGCTTCGTCCAATATGACCATTTTTACGTTATCCATTTTTAACGTATGCCGGTTCATATGGTCCATAACTCGACCTGGCGTACCGATAATAATTTGTACCCCTTTTTTTAAACTCTTAATTTGTCGTTCTATTGGTTGCCCGCCGTAAATAGGTAGTATCCGGATCCCTCCTTTATATTTTGAGAGCTTATTCAGTTCTTCCGCTACCTGGATTGCCAGTTCCCTTGTAGGACATAAAATTACGGCTTGTGGCTTCTTGTTTGCGGAATCTATATTTTCCAACGTTGGGATCCCGAATGCCGCTGTTTTCCCTGTCCCTGTCTGGGCTTGTCCTATTATATCTCTGCCCTCCAAAATAAGGGGAATAGACTCGTATTGAATTGGGGTCGCTTCCTCAAAACCGATGTCTGCAATCGCTTTTTGTATTTCTTCTGACAAATGCAAGTCTTCAAATCTTAGTTTCTTTATGTCGGGTTTTTTTTTCATACTCTGAGATGGTTAAATTTTATTGAAATTTTACGGATCAGCTCCTGTTTAGACACATTGTAAACAATAAGGTGTAAAAAATCAATATAACAAACTTTCCGGTCTCTGTCATGTTTCTCTCAAATATCCCCAGGTGTGGAGCTTGTCTGAGTCTTCGAACCATCGTTCTCCGATATCGTCTCTGTAGTAGACGTGTGGTATGATGATGTTTTTGATTCTTTTGTAGACCTGTGCCTGAGCCTCTTTCATTGTTTGCCCTGTTCCGCATATGATGAGTACGACTCCTGTGTTCCCTGTGATGATCCATTCGTCGTTGACGAGTTTGACGTCTTCAATATGTACTCCTTCTGCCGGTTTTTTCCTGAAGTGGATGATGGAGTCTTTTGATTTGATCTTGAATGTTTCTTTATCTTTAAAGGGGAATGGTGGTACGACGAGCCGCACGCCTATTTGAAATCCTTTTTTGGTTTTGAACTCTTTGAGTTTTCCTGTTGCCATGTCGTAGAGGAATTCTCCAATGGGTGTGAGTATTCCTTCTTGTTGTATGCTGATGGTGGGGTAGCCGAAGCGCGATGTCCATTCGAGCGGGTAGATGCCACTGCTGTTCACGATGCAGTTAATGTCGATATAGCCTACGTAGTGTTCTTCTGCGAGTTTTTTTTCGAACTTTTTGAGTGTGGCGTTGAAGATTTTATTCGGTCCTGACCAGAACATCGAAGTTCCCATTTCTCCGGTTGATGGTCCGAGGTTTCCCGGGAAGAGTTTTTTGTGTTCAAAGTTGACGTTGATGGGGTAGGCGAATTCTTTTCCGTTGAAGAATGCCCCGACAGCGACTTCTACTCCTGTGATGCGTTTTTGGAGTTGTAAGACCGGTATTTTTTTCGCAAGTGCTTTCTTATAATCTTCAAGCACCTGTATGACGTCTTTTCCATCGTCTTCTTCTCCGACAAAGAGGAGCCCCCTCATGTTTTGCGCTTCCCCGCTTGGCTTGATGACATAGCGTCCGGGATTTTGTTGGACGTAGGTAATGGCGTCTCCGAAGTTTGTGAACTCTTTGTAGAGGACGATGTGAATGCCGTACTTTTTGAGCTCTTCCTGTCCAAAGGTGCGGTCGTCTTCAAGTTTGTCCGTGTACGGCGTTCCTCCAATCACGTGTTTTCCTTGTTGTCGTAAACGTTGCGCTTTTGCTCCTTGTCCGAGCACATCATCGAAGACGATTACGTCTGCCCAGGCGACTTCTGCTTCCCAATTGTCTATTTTTTGCACAAACCCGTCGCCGACTTCTTTATCCTCTTCGCTTTCAGTGTAAAACTTAACGTTGTGCCCTTCCCTGGCGACGTGCCAGGCGATGTCAGCAATCAAAGCGGCTATGGTGACAAAGAGAAAATTCTTCGGGGTAAGTGTTTTTTGCTCGTTCATAGTGCCCTACCAGATGACAGGAGATGATAGAAAAATTGCTTCTTCCCTTTACCAATATAATAAAATAAAAATGAAGAAGATAGCAAGGGATTTAAGGGATTTTTATTCATTTGGTGTATTATTGGGAAAATGATTAATAGGAAAAATTACGCGATTTGTTCTGAAATTACAGCATTCGCATGATTGGTTTTTATTGGTAGGGTAATGCTAATTCTGGTATATTTTCCCTCAACACTATCAATGGTAAGCTTGCCATTATGATCAGTAATAATTTTATGGCTAATGTTTAACCCTAGTCCAGTACCTTTGCCAGGTGGTTTTGTCGTAAAGAATGGCTTCATGATTTTGTTTTTTATCCCGGCAGGTATACCGGTACCATGGTCATAAAAAGTAACCTTTACATAAGGACATCTATTTACCGTTATTTTTTCCCCTAAGATCTCCAGGATTTTATTTTCATGTGCCCTCGGATATCTCTGATTGAGGGCATATCGCGCATTACTGATAAGGTTCATGAAAACCTGTTGAATTTCCTGGGAATTTACAAATATTTCCGGTAAGTCTTCAGGAATACCGAGTTTTATATGAATATGGTCCTTCTCAAGTTGTTTCCCCATCAAGATAAGGGTATCGGATATTATTTCATGTATATTCGTGATATTTTTTTTCTCTTTGGGTCTGGCAAAGGAAAGGAGTTTACTGACGATAGTAGCTATACGGTCCCCTTCCTTTATAATCCTGCAGGCAAGGTCTTTTTCCATACTTCCTTCGCTACTTTTATTCGATAGTATCTGGGCACAATTAATAACACCCGTTATGGGATTGTTGATCTCATGAGCTACACCCGCCGCCAGTTCACCGAGTAGCACGAGATGTCTTGACCTTGCAGCTTCCCTTTCCAGGTTTACTTTTTCCGTAATATCTAAGGAAGAACCTAATATACCGATAATCTGACCCTGTTCGTTTTTTATAGGGACTGTAATGGTATGAATAATAAATTCCTGCCTATCCTTAAAATATTTTTCTTCTCTATCCTTTCTCTTTCCCGATTCTATAACCTCTTTATCATTTGCTCTGTATTTATCAGCAAGTTCTTTATGAAAGAAGTCATAGTCTGTCTTTCCTGTGATTTCTTCCTGCCTCATAGATAAGCCTCTGGCGTAGTTTTTATTACAAGCTATGTACACAGAATTTTTATCTTTGTAAAATATTCTCATAGGAATATTTTCGATGAGTAACCGGTACATATTCTCACTCGTACGCAATGCATCTTCTACCCTTTTCCGTGCAATGGTATTCCCAATAATTTCGGCAGTAATACTCAGCAGATTAATATCTTCAGCCCGCCAGGTACCCGGAGAGGCAACATTATCAAAACCAATGAACCCGACTAATTCTCTTTCGATACGAATTGCCAGAAGTAATATCGATTTTATATTTTCCCGTTCAAACTCCTCCTTTTCCGCATAAGCCTCTTCCGGCATTTTATATATATCAGGTATGTGAATTATGTTCATATTTTGAAGGTTTCTCATCAGCCAGGGAAACCTTGTGGAGGGGATGTTCTGGAGATGTTGGATTTCAGATGATACCCCTTCACAGCACCATTCATGGGTATTATCCATAATTTTACCATCATCCCGGAAAAAGAACAGGTATGCCCTGCTTGCTTTGCTTAGTTGACCAATGTCAGTTAATGACGCCGTAACGGCATCATTGAAATCCTTAAGGATAGTAAATCTCCTGGAAATATTGGCCACAGTTGTTTCAAAATTGATCCTGTATTTGAGAGATTCCTCTGCCCGTTTATGTTCAGTAATATCAACACCGTACAGGTTAACGTATGGGGTATTCGTCATTGGCACAATCGTAAAAGAGAATATTTGGTTCCCGTATTTGATTTCAACATCTCTTTTTATTCCTTTTGTATGAAAGGCGTTAATAATTAACCGACGGAGAAAATCAGGAACAAATAGACCAATATCACAATGCCAATTTTGTAAAAGGGCTTTACTTGAAGAATTAGCATAAATAACAATACCGTCTCCTGTAGTACGTAATAGTGGATATGGATCTTCATCAGGAAACGTAGCTATGCCCTTTATTCTCTCTTCCAATTGTTTGTGTTTAGCCAAATAAACTTGGTATGTATTTAATTTGTGAATGAGTTTTCTGGTGTTTTCTGCAACTTCAATCGGAATGTTTTTAATATTTTCTGCCAACAATTTTTCTGATTTCTTCAGCAGGTTGTCGGTTTTCTTTTTATAAGACCTATTCATAAAATATATTTTGAATTATAGAGAGATAAATTCTGTTATCAATAAAGCTTAATAATGTTAATTGAAAGAGAAATTGCTTTATTACTGGAATTATAAGGGTAATTATCGGGCTAGTAAAGAGAAGAATATTAAGTTGTTTCGCAAAAAAAATGCCAGCGGGATATTATAAATGTGCAAAATTTTATGTTCGGGTATAAGAATTTCAAACCAGGAGTGGGACAACCCTTTAGGGTTGCAATCCCATGCATGTGCTTAGCGGGAATCACCTTGACAAGAGGGGATTTAAAGCGTAGTATGGTGAACATATGGGCACCAATAAATCAAAACCTGTAAACTCAACATTAACCAAAAAACAATCTGGTTTTTTATCATTTTTAAAAGAATATCTTCAGGAAAAAGGTTACCCGCCTACGATACGGGAACTTATGGATGGACTTGGACTTTCGAGCACAAATATTGTGAAAAAATATCTCGATATCCTGGAACGCAAAGGATATATCAGGAGACAGTTTAACAGTCCAAGGGCTATTGAGATTGTTGATATC
This sequence comes from Candidatus Jinrextremum sp., assembly GCA_039794405.1. Classification (GTDB taxonomy): domain Bacteria; phylum Planctomycetota; class Brocadiia; order Brocadiales; family Brocadiaceae; genus JBDIVL01. The sequence continues at coordinate 86,860 of JBDIVL010000003.1, forward strand.
TCCACAAAAACCTCCGAAGTAGTGTCCGTGCCTATCGTGGGAAAAGTTCGGGCTGGTGTACCCCATCCTGCTGTAGAAGATATCGAAGGATACTTTTCTCTGGATAAAACAATATGCCGTAACGGTAAGGCATTTTTCCTCCGTGTAGTAGGGGATAGTATGATTAATGCACACATCCTTGAGGGTGATCTTATCCTTGTTGTTCCACAGCCTGTAGCCAATAACGGAGAGATTGTAGTTGCCCTTATCAATGATGAAGCAACGGTGAAGCGGTTCTATAAGAAAGGGGACACGATCCAGTTAAAGCCTGAGCATCCGGCAATGAAGCCAATCTCCATAAAGGGGGAGAGTACTCAGGTGAATATCGTGGGAAAGGTTGTCGCTGTGGTAAGGCAGTTTGATAAATAAAAGTTTAGGGAATACGTAGTGTAATTTTTGGGGAAATTATGATTACGGAAATTAACGAACCTGTCAAAGTCGGCGCTATCTTTGGCGACAATAAGACGAAACTCAAGCCTGTCTGGTTTATCTGGAGTGGCAGAAAATATGACATCAAGGAGATTACCTATATCTGGACGGAAAAGGTAAGAAAGGCCAATATACACCATTTTACGGTTTCCGATGGTGCTAATCTTTTCGACATTTCTTATAGTACCGATTCCCTGGTATGGATGCTTCATTCCGTAGAAACTGCTTAGGAGTTATCCCAAAACCTGTCTCTGTGCTGAATACCTCTCTATATTTTCAATGATTATAGATACTCAATCGAAGTTTTGGGATAACTTCCAGACCGGATGGCACGGACAGATTGGTTTGTCCGTGTCTCCAGCGTTGGTTCAATCGTTCACGATTGAACCGGAACGTTTTGGTATGTCTCCTATGCCTGATACCCATCAAAAGCGTACAGGCCGATGCCTAAACATGTGGTTCAATCTACAAGATTGAACCAACGCTGAATACGTACATGGATATGGAATAGAAAACATTGACAAACAGGGTTTGTCAGTGCCACCTCCGGAACTGGCTTACATAAAATGAAAATTTCTCTACTTATAAATATCTTACAAAGACCGTCATGAATAGAATTATTGTGCACATTGATATGAATGCATTCTTTGCTTCAGTTGAGCAGCAGGTTAATCCGTCCCTGAGAGGAAAACCTGTTGCGGTAATTGGTCCCAATGAGAGGACGGTAGTTACAACAGCATCATACGAAGCACGGGCATACGGGGTTAGGACAGGCATGACGAAATACGAAGCCAAACGATTGTGTCCGCATATTATCCTTGTCGCTGGTGATGCGAGTCGCTATACAGATACCTGCCGTAGACTTGTTGAAATATATTACCGATATACACCCATCATTGAGATATGTTCTATTGATGAAGCATTTCTGGACATTACAGGTTCCATGCTTCTTTTTGGCAGTGCAGAGATTATAGCAAAAAGAATCAAGATGGATATTCAAAAAACATTCGGAAGACTGACCTGCTCAATTGGTATAGCACCCAATAAATTACTGGCAAAACTGGGCAGCGATATAAAAAAACCGGATGGACTTGTTATGATACAACAGGGGGAGATTGATACATTATTAGAAAACTTACCCGTAAAGGAACTCTGCGGTATTGGTCCGCAAATAGAAAGACACCTGTTTGCTATGGGAATCAAGACCTGTGGTGAACTGGGACGGGCATCCGTACACATGTTAAAAAGCCGGTTCGGTGTGATTGGAGAGCGATTAAAACTTATGGCCCAGGGTAGAGACGATAGCCCTGTTATCCCTATGGGACAAGAACCGGAGGCTAAATCAGTCGGGCATAGTATGACCCTTGATAAGGATATAAATGATGGAGAAGCTCTGGAAAGACATATCCTCCGGCTATCTGAAATGGTAGGCAGACGTCTGCGTCGTGGGAGTTATGCGGGCAGAACGATATCCCTTGCCCTGCGTTATTCAGACTTTACCACCTTTACCAGGCGTACTACCGTGGCAATGTATATAAACAATAGTATAGATATCTGTATGATTGCTAAAGATATACTGAACACGATACGACTACGACAACCGATAAGATTGGTAGGTATTAGTGTCAGCAATCTTGCGAAAAACATACAAATACCCCTTTTCCATGGAGACAGGAATAAAAAGGCTGCTGAGCGTGTAATGAATGAGATCAATGACCGATACGGAGATTTCTGCATTACCTGGGGTACGTTAATCGAACGGTATCACCACAAAGGTGCCATTTCTCCTTTCTGCCTCCGGCCGATCTTTCAAAGGCATCCTCTTTTGGGGATACGGGAGCCTTGATGCTGGTTATAAATTACACAAAAAATTAAGGTAAAAAATGAAATTTAAACGTAGTAAGTTTATCATTTCGAAGAAGCGGAGCGAATGAGAAATCTTTGCTTCGACACAGGGGATAGATGGCTCAATGGTTGAATGGCTCAATGGCTGTTAACCATCCACCATATAACCATGTAACCATTCGCTGTCTCCCTGTGTTGGTTCAATCGTCCACGATTGAACCGAAACGTTTGGGTATGTTCCTGGTACCTGGTACCAATCCAAAGCCTCTCTAACACTCAAAATATGAGGTAGAGACGCAAAATCTTGCGTCTCTACAAAATTGAATCGGCCAGAAGTCAATCAACATGCCGAAACGCATGGTTCAATCTGCAAGATTGAACCAACCCGGGTTTTAAGCAGATACTTCACCCTTAACAATCTTAATCTCTTCTTCAGTTAATCCATACAATTTGTAAACTATTTCATCTATCAATTCATCCGTAGCTTTAATTCTGGTTTTTAGTGGCTCAAGGATTGAAATGCTTTGGGTAAATTGATCCTCAAGTTTTTCTTGGGTCTTCCGGTCTGAGGGATCTATTGATAGCTTACTTCTATTCCTCTTTAAGATTTCTATGAGTTGATTAAAGTTGTGTTCATGGTATTCCTTAATAGCGGTCTTGTTTGAGAGTTCGTCGATCTCCAAGCTGATTTCTCGCTCAAGCCATTTTAGGAAACCTTCGATTTCTTCGTTCTTCTTTTTATTCATCTCAATCATTTGCTTGGCTAGATGGACAAGAACGTCATGGATGGTATCGCTTTTGCTCTCTCCAAGCCCTTGCTCAACATAATTGAGTATTTCTTTAAAAACCATTTCTGACTGATACAACTGAATCGCCTCTAAAACCCTTTCCTTCCGCCTTTTTTCTGGGGTGGCAAAAGTAATTCTTGCGATAGGTAAAAAAGCAATAAACTGTTTATTTGCAGAGTAGTATTCGCCTCTAAATTTTACACTACCCTTCTTGAAAACATAATCTATTAAACGACTATTAAGGAGTGCCAAGATATATTCAGGTTTATAAAGACTATCACGCTTCAAAAGGATTCCATTTACATCTACATTATCAAGATAATATTCACCATTCTTGTCATATAAACTCTTAAGTCTATCTATAAGACGAGGGATAGCAAGCTTGGGATACCATTGTTTGTCTAAATTTTGGTGCCTGCCAAACCGATACCATGCTATATCGTCAAATTTATTTTTTTCTCTGTTCCTCAAAAGAGGCTCGTTACACTTCAAATATTGCCAAGTTAAAGGAAAATCTTTTTTGAAACAGTTTTCCGATATCAGTTCAGCCCTATGGTCTGTTTTTATCAACTGATATGGAAAGATAAGGAAACTAATAGGTGATGTCAATTCATATCTATCGATATTTACTCCACTGATTAAAGGTTTGAGGATACTTTTTTCAATGCTTACCTCTCGCTTTAAAGCTGTCGAATAGCACAAAGCTATTCCGGCTTTATCTTCACCAAGTTTTTTAACGATATAAATATTGTCGGCACTTGTCTGCAATCCCACTATTATCTGATCTACAAGTTCGCAAAGAGATATGCTTTGCTTTTTAAGCTTATCAAGAAGTTGTGCCTCATTTCCAAGTCCAAAAATCCACGGCAAATGACTAAACTTTTCAAGGGAAAAATGCCCCATCCTAACTTGTTTGCAGCTATTAGTTGCGACAAGAATAGATGCCATGTCATTAATATCTGACAATTTTTGAATTTCGATATAGTCAAAAGAATAATGAGTGCCTCCGGCAAGAAATAAAAGACAGGTGTAAGTTGTAGCTTCACCGGAAAAGACTTGATTATGACCAAAATTAACTATACTCTTTAAATGCCTTTTTGTAACAATATATGCCCTTAATTTTTCAGCGTATTCCGCTTGTAAAAATTTGTTTGGCATTATATAACAAAAATATCCTTTCAAGCTTAACAATGAAACTCCTCGCTCAACAAAGGGGACATAAATATCGTAGTTTTTATGAGTTGTTTGATAAGCTTTTAAATACTTCTTTGTAGATACTTCTTCCATTTTTTGAATTCTTACATACGGTGGATTCCCTATTACACAATCAAATCCAGGATACTCTTTCTTCTCTGCTTTTTGTTCCCGTGCACCAACACGCTCAAAGAAGACCTCTGGAAATTCAATCTCCCAGTGGAAAAATCTTTTTTCTTCTGCGATTTTCTCGATAGACTTAATTACTTCCCTATCCTTTTTATACATGGATTCAATAGATTTCTCTAGGTTATTCATATCTATCATACTACCTTTTTCCAAAAGGAATGATTTTGCGCCCTCTATACCAAAATATTCGGAAACAAGTATGTCGAGGAGTATCCTGTATCCTCCAATATTCTTGTCCGCATCCCTGTATTTCTGTTCGGAATCTTTTACCTGTTGATAGGTTGCGTCTGAGAGATTGGACACAAAGAGCATATTCCTGATAGCCCTGTTTAATGGCTCAAGATCTATGGTAAAGAGTTTTCCTTTTACCGTATTTTTTACGGTTTCCAAATTTGAACCGATAAGTGAATTACCACACTTCAAATGATGATCCAGGAAAGAGAGTGGTGCACCGAGGACAAAGGAGTCGAGCCATAATGATAGTTTTGCAAGCTCAACGGCCATCTCGTTCAAATCAACACCGTAGATACACCGTTTCATTACGGTTCGTTTCATGAGATTTATTTCCGTAAGTTTGTTTTCATCTATGCTTACCCCTTGCCGCTTTATCCCATCGAGTATCTCATGTTTCAATTTCTCTATCTTTCTTATTACCGGGTTTTCGGGAAAATTGGCAAGAAAGGCAATGATCTTGTCTGTTATGAAATCGACGGTATGAACAAGGAAATGGCCACTACCCATAGCAGGGTCAAGTACCTTGAGATCAAATACCGTCTCAAAGAGGTCTTCTTCCAGCTTAATTATCCTGTCGATATGGGGTCCCTGCGGTTCACTAGGATGATCCCAATGCCTCCAGTCTTTTGGTTTTTTCAATTGTTTACGTTGTTTTTCATAAAGTACTTCCAGTTCAGAAAGGATTTCGTTTGCCCTTTGAAATCGTATTTCCAGTACCGGGCCTACGGTATTCTTTACAATATATTCAACAATGTAATGCGGTGTATAATAAGAACCGGTGGCCTTGCGCTCGTGTTTTGAGTTTTCTATGTAAATCTCACCTTTTTCTTTTCTCCTGTATATCCTGGTATTTGTATCAATCTCTGATTCCTTTTTCCAAAGTATTTTACTGCCTTCTTTGATTTCAACCATCGGCTCATCTGCAATCCGGATATGGAATTCGAGAAGGCCTTCGTAAATGTTACCGAGGTGACGGACGTCTAAGGATGAGTAATCAATGAAGGGTTTTTGGCCCGGTGTATATTCACCTTGCTGGTCTATGGTGAGGAGTGAGATTGCATTGACAAGAAATGGGTCGGATATTTTATTGGTTGCTAAAAAACTCTCAGGTTGGGTTTCAAAAAGGCCGCCATTGTAGATAGGGATGTTTAGTGCTTTATCACCTCTCTCTATGATCCTGCAAAGAGACTCAAGGCGCGACCAATAATCATAGGTTTGATGGCTCATACCCTCGGCGATGGTTATTTCAAGTTCACTGGCAATGTCTTCCTTTAATCTCTTCAGGCTCTTTTTGTAGTAACGGTCCTGATCATTTACCGGTAAAAGCGCCCTCGATTCTGCATATAACAGGAATAAAAGCCGGTAAAGGAGGGTGAGACAGCCGTTGAATATTTCTTTTAAATCTTCATCAGTTTCTTTTTTGATGTGCTTTTCGTTGTAACGATATTCGATAAAGCCTTTCGCTAAACCCTCAAAGATCTTGTCAAATATAAGATTTTTGAGGTTTTCGCTGACCCTTGCAGCATAATCTTCACTGCCCTTAATGTGCTGGTCCAGCCATGTCTTTCCTGTTACTGGATCGGGAATAAAGGCATCTTTTGAGAAGAAGAGGTAAAAGTATTTGAAGATATCGGGATTATTACTGTTGATGATTTCCTCTAAGTCTGCTTCATAATAATTCCCGGAACGCGAGGTGGCACGGTAGTAAAAAAGTCGCCATATCTTCCCGTTCGTTAATATTGCCCATTGAATACGACTATTGGAGGCATGGTAGACATCGTCGAGGTATTTTACTGTTTGGGCTGTAGGGTCGCGGCTATCAAGGATATCTTTTGGGTCTGTATCGTTTAAGCTTCTTCCCCAGTATTTTGCTTCCAGGATGGTAAGAGGGTAGGTGTAGAAGTATTGGGGATTATTTTTTCCCTTGCGGGCTTCTTTATGAGAATCCTTGTCTTTAAATAATGCGTAGTCGGGTCTTCTTTTTCTCGCACCTCTTTGGGTAGTTGGCTGGACGTCCCATTCGTAATCAAGAGATGCAAGTACCGGTCTTATAAATTTATCTTCAAGGTTTGCTTCTTCTCCCGGGCCGAGATTTAATGATTGGATGGATTTATAAGCATGCTTTATATTTTCAAATACCGTGTGAACCTTTTCGTTGTCTGCATTCCATAAAGAGATTAATTGGAGCCTGTGTTCGAGGTAGTTGTTTGAGAAGAGTTTTTGGTTTTTCAAAAAGAACAGCTTTTCCTGCTCTGGCACTATTCAATATCCTCGAGAAAAACCGGGGTTATAAATATTTGGATAATTTTCTTATGGTTGCTCAAAATTGTATTGAATAGCCTGAATTAGAGAACCATGCTACGAGACCCACCCCCCCTGTCCCCTCCCAGGAGGGAAATAAAGAAATCCTTCCCAGGAGAGGAATAAAGAAGTCCCCTCCTGGGAGGGGATCGAGGGGTGGGTAAAATATCGGGAATATTGTATTATAGCTTTATTCAATATGACTTTGAGTAACTACATTTTCTTTTCGTTGGCAGGGAGTATAAAATATTTAAAAAGTTATTTCAATGCTATTTTGTTTTGATTGATGATATGTTCAGAATTTATTACAAAACTCCAATTAGTATCTATAATCATTTGAAAATATAGTGTTTATAAAGGTACAATCCTCTGTTCTTATAATAACAATTGGTATTCCATTAATGGCGCTGGCAGCTATAGAGGAACGGGCCCTATTGAGGACGATTAAGTCTGCATTCTGCTTCAATAACCTTTCAATGTCGAACCATATCTCGTCTTCTGTATCATACTTGATATCAAATTCTTCCCATTCCAGCAATTAATACTACTGTCAGAAGTCTTTTCCGGGTAGGATTAGGCTACGCCTATTAAAAATTGAACAATCGTGGTAGGTATGGTCGCCTTTGGCGAAGGTTCCAGATGTGCTGATGGCGCTTCATCGCATAATTCGTTGGGGATACTGTCGCTACAAATGAGGTGTATTACCGTTCATTCAACCGTTACACTCTTTGCAAGGTTTCTTGGTTTGTCTACATCGCAGCCCCGCATTACTGCCATATGATAGGCCAGTAATTGAAGCGGGATTACCGAGAGGATTGGTGTTAAAGCATCGGAGGTTTTCGGTATGTAAAATACATGATCCACCTTCTCTGCGATCTGTTCGTCTCCTTCTGTTGCAATTGCAATTACCCGTCCGCCTCTTGATTTTACCTCTTCAATATTGCTTAAAATTTTCCCGTAGACGCTATCTTTCGTGGCGATGAAAATTACCGGCATATCCTTGTTGATGAGGGCTATAGGGCCGTGTTTCATCTCTGCAGCCGGGTATCCTTCGGCGTGGATATACGATATTTCTTTTAATTTTAATGCACCTTCGAGTGCCACGGGGTAATTGTATCCCCTTCCTAAATAAAGGGCATGCTCACTGTCTTTGTAGATTGCTGCAAGTTTTACAATCTCATCTTCCCTGTTAAGGATTGTCTGGATTTTATCCGGCAGTGATTTGATATCTTTAACCATATCGAATCGTTTTGGGTGGGAGGGGTATCTTAAATTCATCATGTAAAGGGTGAACAGATATGAGACGGCAATTTGTGCTGTGAATGCCTTGGTAGATGCGACTCCGATTTCCGGACCGATATGCAAATAGATTCCGTAATCGGCTTCCCTTGCTATGGTGCTGCCAACAACATTGCAGATAGAGAGCAGCTTGGCGCCTTTATGTCTGGCCTCCCGCATTGCCGCAAGGGTATCCGCTGTTTCACCCGATTGACTGATAGCAATTACTACGGTACCCTCTTCGATTACGGGGTTCCGGTATCGGAATTCAGATGCATATTCTACCTCAACGGGTATACGTAGTAATTCCTCCAGCATATATTCACTTACAAGCCCTGCATGCCAGGATGTACCGCAAGCAACGATAACGATGCGTTTAGCCTCTCTGAGTTCCTTCTCGCAGTTAATCAATCCTCCCAGTTTTATAAGACCGCGATCGCCCTCCACCCTTCCACGCATGACATTTTGCAAAGCCTGCGGTTGCTCATGGATTTCTTTGAGCATGAAGTGTTCGTAACCACCCTTCTCGATCATATCGATATTCCAGAGTATCTCCTCTACTCTTTTATAAATAGGGATGTTTTGCATGGTTTTCATTTCATAACGATTCGGGGTGAGAATGGCAACTTCGTTATCATCGAGGTACACCACTTCACGCGTATGTTCCAGTGAGGCAGAAACGTCAGAGGTTATAAAATGCTCCTGGTTGCCAATTCCTATTATTAAAGGTGATCCTCTTCGTGCCGCTACAATTTTTTGCGGGTCTTTTGTAGAAATTACCGCAATTCCATAAGTTCCCTCTACTTCTTTTAACGCCTCCATGACTGCTATCTCAAGGTTAGTTTGAAAATACTTCTCGATGAGATGTGCCAGGACTTCCGTATCCGTTTCGCTCTTAAAGATGTGTCCCTCTTGTTCTAACTTTGATTTTAAATAGTCATAATTTTCGATAATTCCGTTGTGCACGACAGCAATCTCACTATTACAATCGACATGTGGATGGGCATTTTCCATAGTAGGGGATCCGTGTGTGGCCCACCGCGTATGGACAATTCCCAGGTGGGTATTAAAATTGTTTCCGTTAAGCTTTTTTTCTAACTCAATGATTTTACCAACGGCCTTTTCGCATCGTAAAGTATCCTGTTCGATAAATGCTATTCCGGAAGAATCATAACCACGGTATTCAAGCCTTTTGATGCCATCGAGTAAAACCTTGATAATCTCTTTTTGCCCAATATATCCTACAATTCCACACATAGATTTACTCCTTAAAAATATATTTTTCTTATATGGCAGTGTATTTCTGAATTTATCCGAGATTACAGTTTTACTATCAAAAAGTATACCATGGAGGAGAAGGTTTGGCCTCATGGGATCTAAAAGACGATAAAGACATGTCCTTACGATAGGGAAAAAGAAAACAGGTTATAAAAATACATAATAAAAGTGTGACATATCACAGAAACGTGTCGTTACAAAGGTGCGACACGGCACATGGGACTTTTATAAGCTGTAGTACTTCAATACCTTTTGCGCATGTATGGAATTTCTCTCAAGATTTGATAAAGACGTATATCATTATTATTACGAACAACTAAAATTGTCAATAGAAAAGTCTGGTGGGGAGGAAGCGTCAGACCGATGAATGGATCGTGAGCTGTCAGCGGTCTGTTTTCAGCAACCAGGTAGAAGCTGCAGGCTGATTGCTTACGAGTATCTGTACATAATATTTTATTTTTCCAAGGTTGGGGCTGTCCAAAAAGTAATTTTTTGTAAATTTATTCCCCACGTATATTCTTGTAACGGTAGGTTGTTCCCACAGAGGACTGCTAAAACACAGCTTTTATGGGTATATAGCCCCATCGGCAATACTTTTTGGACAACCCCATGTGTTTGGGAATTGATGTACGGCTTTTGATTGGCGTCAGGCACAGGTAACGTGTCAAAACGTTTCGGTTCAATCGTGGACGATTGAACCAACACTGATAATAGTCCTGAAAATGTACAAAAATTTATGTTCAGGTACTTAATTATTTTTCCGTGAAATGCCCCGTGTGGAGGTCATTATATTATCCCTTAGGATTGGTGTTGTTTGCTGGTCTTTTTCTATAATCATTTTACCCCCTTCGGGGTTTATGTTTTTAAATAAATCATATTTTGTGAGTACGTCAAATATATAATGAAAATGAAAGGTTTTTGGGGAAGCCGTTGAGATTTATTATGAAAAATGATAAAATCTTGCGATTGCTCAGGTTTAAGGTTCGGGGTTCACGGTTGTTTTCCTTTGCCTGGGGCATCAATCAAAAACGTGTGGGCCGATGCTCAACATATGGTTCGGTATCCAGGATTGAACCGTGAGGACTGACATTATGAGATATACTCTTGATCAAATCCAATCCATTATCGGTGGAAAAGTTATTGGTGATTTGAACACCCTCATTACGGGAATCGCCAGTATTGAAGCTGCAAAAGAGGGGGATATAACTTTCATTAAGGACGATGCGTTCATCCCAAATGCCATGGCTTCTAAAGCCTCGGCGATAGTTGTGCACCGTGAGATTCAAACCTTAAAAATCCCTCAAATTATAAAAGAAAACCCTTTTCTTGCCTTCACGAAATTTATGGAAATCATAGGCAAGGAAAGGTATATGCGCCCATCCGGTATCCATCCGACGTCTATTGTTAGTAGAGATGCTATAATAGGAAAAGGTGTTTCCTTTGGTGCCCATGTTGTTATTGATGATTGCGTAAGGATTGGGAATAATGTCACCATTTATCCGAATACGTTTATCGGAAAGGGGAGTTCCATAGGTGATGATTCCCTTATCTATGCAAATGTTACTATCCGGGAAGATGTTACCATTGGGAAACGGGTTATTGTGCACAGCAGCAGTGTTATCGGAGACGATGGATTCGGTTATCTGCAAACGCATGGTAAACATATGAAGATACCACAGATAGGAACGGTTGAGATCGGGGACGATGTTGAAATCGGTGCCATGGTGACCATCTGCCGTGCTGCACTCGATAAGACGGTTATAGGGAATGGAGTAAAAATAGACAATCACTCACACATTGCCCATAACGTTACGGTAGGAGACAACAGTATGCTTGTTGCCTATGCCAAGATTGCGGGGAGTGTTAGGATTGGAAAGAATGTTCTGATTGCGGAAGATGTAGGAGTGACAGACCATGTGACTATTGGTGATAGTTGTATTATTGGCGGGGGGTCTAATGTTTATAAGAGTTTGGATGACCGTTCCGTCGTATGGGGTTCACCTGCCAAACCCATCAATGAAGAAAAGCGTACTCAGGTGTTAATCAGAAAATTGCCGGAAATCTATAAGGCCATGAAAAAATATTGCAATAGTGCGTCTCACCGCAAAGATGCAGAAGGTGGAGAGGCGGAAAGACTATAAGACCGTGAACAGTTAGCTTAGAGATTTTCTGAAAAGATGAAAGGGTGGATTCACTGTTGATTGAGTGAGAAAAATGTGAAGAATAACGCCGATAAAGTGTATGTCAGGTATTTTGCTGTCCTTTAGAACCTGTGCAAAAAGTTCTCAATCTGGTCGTTGTTTATGTTTTAGTAATAAATGATATATCCATAAATACCGCACACAAATAAAAACCTCCCGCAGGGTTAACAATCCATACGGGAGGGTGAGGAGGCATTAGATATGTGTGTTCTGTGATGAAATTATATCAATGTTCCAAAGGGTTGTACGGCTTACCGCCCTTCACGGGGGCTTCCGGCAGGGCTACCCTGCTCTTGCTCTTCACATCAAAAATTGTTAATGCACCCAAAGGATATTTACCTGTTGATACCATCCCGCGCAGGTTGTGATCATGCATGATCGTTATGCCCGCACCCAAATTGCAGGATAAACATTTCCTTTGGCTTGCAAAGTGAGGAATCCTTACCAGCACATCAATCCTCTCGCCACTCGCAATGCAGAGGGTATCTTTTTCATAGCTGCTCTTGAGCTTTCTCCCATCCAGTGCAATTACTTCCATATGGTAACCGTGGGGATGGATTGCAAATACATGATCGGCGCCAATGGCCATAAAACGTAAAAGAACCGTTTCGTCTTCATAAGCTACGATTCTTGAACGTGGATCGTTTATAACGGAGCGCGGATGATAGAGGTTATCGGTGAACGTTCTTCCGTTAATTAAGAAATAATCAGCCTTCCAATCCTGCAATCCATGAACAACACCGGCTTCCTGTAACTGTTCATTCGCCGTAGAAGACAACTCGCTAAAAAACAATGTATAGTCACGGTCATACTTGTATCCGTAAGCGGTCTTCGTTCTATCCTGATGGATAATAATAGGGAAATACATGCCAGCCAGAATATGATTAAAACTATCCACGTGGCAGTGTCCCATAAAAGAACCCTCATACTGAGGAGTCAATTCATACGCAAAAGACTTATGTTCTAAAACGGGATCAACGGGCAAAGAAGGCACACCGTCAACGGCCGGGGTTAAATCAAGACCGTGAAAATGGATCGTATGCGCCACATGGTTTATACCCGAATGTTCGTCTGCACAATGCATACCCGTATTATGCAAAACAATCCTGGCCTTTTCGCCAACAAAAAGGTGAATCGGATCACTAGGGACTTTTACAGGTTCTAAGAGTTGTTCTACGTGTTCCTTTGTGGTTACTTCTCCTACATTCTTAAAACTTCCTTTGGCATGAGTGTAACCCATTACCCACACTAATTCACCATTGGCCATTTCAACGTACCCGTCTGTGGTATAAAGATGGAATTCCCACACACCATCCTTGGTACGTTCTCCAAGAATATCCCCATTCGTTACATTGATTAGCTCTTGTTCTTCCTGACTCATATCCCAGCTTTCATTCTGTATTGGTTCTTCACCAAACACATTAAACATAACAGTATGCATACCAATGAAAAAAACAACCGTTGCCCATCTTATTTTCTCAAACATACACTTCATAGTATTCTTCCCCTTATACGAGATTTTCTTAAGTTATTAAGACCATCCTGCCCCCCCTCCTTCGTAAGGAGATGACAAGGGCGGAGATCTTCAATCTAGTTTGAACAATTACCGGATAAGTGCATTTCTTCATTAAAGAATCATCGAATTTAATACGCTATGCACGAACGAAACTGTCTGTAGCAGATGAGTTTCGTATGGGACACTTTAGGTGATTTTCCGTTTTACAAAACACTTCGGTTTCATAACGATTGGGATAGAGAGGCAGCGATAGTTCCCTATACACGTTGCATATTCCTCCTTTCATACTGGTACTTACAAATTCCTTGCAGACAGATCTTTTATCCTTCAAAATTCTTCCTCCTTATTATCTTTACCAATGAATCAAGTTTTAAAAGTAACCGATATTGTATAAGCAATCGGCTATCAGCGGTCAGATGTAGGGGCATATTGCAATACGCCCCTACATGCCCGATAGCTGACTGTTGACAGATGATGACTCATGATCTCTTGTACCGGTCTGAGGTTTCGCCTCGCTAGCGTTATTCTAAAAGCAATATTCTGGTATGAGTCAGCGTATTCAAGAAATCACTGTGCTTACCGGCAAAATTTTATCGACGTTTAGATGCTTAGCGGCCTAAATTTGTACGCCTCACGCTACTGCTCTTCCCATAATCTCTCCAGAGTCAATTCCAGTTCTTCAATATTTATAGGCTTAGTCAGGTAATCATCTGCGCCGAGTTTCATCGCTTCCACAGCAGTTTTCACGGAACTACAGGCAGTAACAACTACGATTGCCACGGGTTTATCCCTTTTTCTTATTTCATGTATTAGGGTTAATCCCCCCATTCCTGGCAGATCCATATCTGTTACGATAATATCAAACTTTTCCTCCGACAGGAGATTTAAAGCCTCATGGGCGGACAGAACACCAGCCACAGAATAACCGTCACCTGCCAATATCTTTGTTAGTCCACTTAGTGCATTTTTATCATCATCTACCAGCAGCAATCTTGGCTTTGTCATAAAAATCATTTCACAAGAAAAATCTGTTTATTGATGGCCTGCATTTTTCAGAAACATACCAAATTTTTTATCTTCGTTTGTTATATGGTTTGTCAACCAGTCACACAACTGCCGCTGGGTTTTTATTACGAGATGAGAGGTAGCACCATCTGCTTCAAATTCTTTTTTTAAGGTAGAAAAATCCTTGATAAATTGAGTATGCTCTGTCTTCTGCTTTGAATAACCACCGTAGTTATATTTCGTCATCAAGGCCTCTTCCGCTCCGAAGTGTTTCACGACATAATCAGCTAAATACGTAAGTACCTTACCGACCTCATCCTTTCCTTTACCCTGTCCCATTGCAGTCAGGAGATCACCTACCCTGGTAAAAATTCCTTTATGCTGGGTATCGACCAAATCTATACCTATTGACAAATCATCACTCCATTTTGTTGCCATATCTTATCCTTCCTTGTAGAATTATTTCCATTTTATAAAAGGTTCCTAATGGCCTACCTGCCTGGATGAAACAAACCCCCTGGTTTTTCAAAAACATATCGAATTTTTATCTTTCTTTAAAACCATTAACAACTGTTGTACCAATAAGCATCCAATCTCTCATAGAATTAATATATGTACTTGGAGTTTCATAGCTTAGACGAATGAAAATGAATTTTCCCATTTGATAAAACATTCACAGAAAGAATTGAGAATGATGTTTTTCGCGAAAATTTTGCAAAAAACGGGGCGCAGGAGCAAAAAAAAATGAAAAAATTTCGGTTCTGTTTATCATCATTAACAAACACTTTTCATCGGTCTGAAGTACTGCTACTTTCGTGGCTTAACACATTCCGGCGTACTTTAGTAACACCAGTAGTTCAATGGGCTTATAAATAGCAAAATCAGGTATAACGTTACAGCCGGTGTTTGTCCGTCTTTTTAGCAGCTTGATAGCCTCTATACCACTGGCAGACAGGTAATCAGGTACTCTTTCTTACGAGGAATGATCTTAAAAAGTCATATGTTTCAGGTTTATCATCTACTACCAGGATATGGCACTTGTGGACAGGTATTTTTTCAAGCATGTGAGACGATGTTATGTCTGGTGATTGTCTCATTATTGGTATTTCCAGTCAAGCCTCATGAAGCCCAAAAAGTATTTTCGGTGGTGATAGTACAAAAGGTGATGGCAACAATTTGTTTAAATTTCAAATTGGGGCCGGATCGAATATCTCAAGTGATTTGTTGAAGTTTGATCTGTTGAATGATTCAAATGTTTCATTGGGTACCAATAATACTGAATTTAGTATATAAAACTAAATTTGACGGCTAGTGCTACAAATGTTACTTCAATAGGCGGAATAAACGTATTGGGGAGTTTTGCTGCCGCAGGTTTTACAAACGCCCTTGACGGAACCGTAACCATTTGTTTTTTTGCTGATGTATCGAAAGCATTAAATTATATAGGTGTAACAATCAGCAGGTTAACCTATCAGGAAAATAGCCTTATGGTAAGCAAGGCGAGCATCGGATCCACACGGAGCCGGATTGAAGATGTACATATGGCAGAAGAACAACTTGTTGATGCAAAACTTCAGATACTGCAACAGACCGCCGCAATAACGTAGTGCGGCGGTATTCTCAAAACGAGTGATTGCTAAGCTTGAAAAGCCTCTCACATAGCAATATTCAGATGTTTCTTCTTTTAAAATCTCCTTATCTTCCGTTAAATTATCAACAAACAACAACCTTGGCCTATGTTTTGTATTTTATATACTGTGTAGGGCAGAGATATGCTGCCTGCTTGATGCCTTCAGTAAAAGAAGCGATATTAGCACCTTGTTTAACCTGCGGACCTACGCCTGCTACAAATTCAAAAGCCCCTGATGCCTCTTCAATGCACATCGTACATTTAACACAATCACCTTCAAACCAAACAGTTTCTATCCTCATAATAATCAATTTCCTCCTCAATAAATTCAAAAAGTGAATAGTTAATAGAGGATAAAATACCCCCCCTACTAACTATTCACTAACTTATTCACTGTCTACCATTACATCCAGGGAGCAAAATAATCAATGTGATAAACATCGATAATTAACCAGAAAAGTTTTGTCCATGCAGAGGTAATTCTCTGCAACTTTTCTGGCTCGTTCCTTAAAGTTTCGGCCAGAAAGTTAAATAAATACTGGTGGATGTAGCCCCAGAGCGCAATGTTTAGCCTTACTGGTATATACAGATCTTCAAAACCGAAGATCGGTACATGTACGGCGCCAACCCAGCGAACAAAATTCCAAAACTCTTCGTCCCATTTACATTCCAGGATCTTCAGGATAAACCTCCGCTGCCTCGCCCTCCGAATAGTGACATACTCTTTAGAAATCTTCCCAGTTTCATCCCTAAACCATTTTGACAGCCAGGGGTCGTTGATAAGCTTTTCCCAATAAATATGATCAAGGATTGCCTCCAATTTCGGCGCTAAAATCTCTTTTGATTCCCTGATTGCTTCTGTGTCTTTATCTGTGAAGTTTACACATTGGGACATATACTCATAACGCTTCATAATATCGAGACTGGTATCCCGATAAAGATTCCATGATTTATTAAATTCGGGGATATCCAGAACAGAATTACGTTTACCAGCAGGAACCTTCTTCTCTGCTTCCATCGGAAACATCTTCATATAAGCATTCGCCATAACTGAACTCATCTACCATTTCTCCTCGTGAAAAAGTTGAAAATCCTGTACACTGCCATTTTGCTATTAATGTTTACCTTGCAAGGTTAGGAACGGCTTTATAACAGCCAAACCGCTTGTCATATAAACAACTAACGTACCAGAGACAGTCTCAACAATGTGCTGTTGGATGTAAGTACTTACAACAATGAAGTTTAAAAAATAAATTTGTTTTTCTTGCAGAAGAAACAGGACGAGGAGAAAAGGATTTTAAAATGTTTTTCTGGAAAATTTTGCGGAAAATATAGATGTGTTATGTAAAAGTGGTCGAAAATATTTCGTTTTAACCCCACTCCTTTACTTTATATTCAATTTTTCTGGTGGATATCCCTAACATTTTTGCAGCATCGCTTTTACTGCCGTGGGTCATTTGAAGCGTTTTCAAAATAATCTCTTTTTCAGCTTCTTTTAATGAAGTTCCCATAGGAATCTTTATTGCCGGTATATCTCCTTTATATTGGACAATATTTCCCGGCAGGTGTTCTTCGGTAATCATAGTGCCTTTACAAAGCACAATTGCCCTTTCAATAATATTCTCCAGTTCCCTCACATTGCCTTGCCAGTGGTAGGTGCAAAGGGCTTCCATCGTCTGGGGAGTAAACCCATGAATTTCCTTCTTATATTTCTTTGCATATTTCACGACAAAAAAATGAGAAAGGACGGGGATATCCTCCTTCCTTTCCCTTAACGGTGGTAAATGGATAGTAATAACATTTAATCGATAAAATAAATCTTCCCGAAATCTTCCTTCTGCAACTTCTTTCTCAAGGTTTCGGTTGGTTGCTGCAATCAGCCGGACATCTACTTTTATGGTCTTTTCCCCGCCAACACGTTCGAACTCACCTTTCTCCAAAATCCGGAGCAGTTTGACCTGCACCTTGAGGCTCATCTCACCCACTTCATCCAAAAAAATGGTACCGCCATCGGCTAATTCGAACCGTCCTTTTCGTGATTGAATTGCACCGGTAAAGGCACCCTTTTCATGGCCAAAGAGTTCACTCTCCAGCACACCTTCTGATAAGGCAGCGCAATGTAAAGCGATAAAAGGCATGCATGCCCTGTCACTTCGATAATGGAGTGCGTTAGCAACCAGCTCTTTTCCAGTTCCTGTTTCCCCCAGGATTAAGATTGAAGCCGTACTGGGGGCTACATCCTCTATCATTTTAAATATACCATGCATCTGTGGGGTACCACCGACAAGTTCTGAAAATTTATACTTATCCTTCAGTTTCTCCTTGAGTAATTGGTTTTGAACCACCAACTGTTGTTTTTCCCACAATTTTTCCAGCACCAGCTCTAATTCTTCAATATCCACCGGTTTCGTTAAGTAATCATCCGCTCCGCATTTAATGGCATCCACGGCTGTTTTAATGGAACTGTAGGCCGTAATCAATACAATCGCTAAAGAGCCATCCTTTTTTTTCGCTTCATGGATCAGGTTTAATCCCCCCATCCCCGGCAATTTCATATCTGTTATGATGATGTCAAATTTCTTCTTAGATAAGAGATTCAATGCTTCATAACCAGAGGGGACGCCGGAAACGGCATATCCATCACTTGCCAGTATTTTTACTAATCCATCAAGTGCATTTTTATCGTCGTCAACGAGTAATAATCTTGGTTTCGTCATCTTGTTTTAAATTGGACCTTTCGGCAACTTTCCGTGCTGATATACCTATGATAATTTATGTAGGATGGGTGAATCGTTATCGCACCCATCAGAAAAAATTGTTGATGGGCTTTGCTTGACCCATCCTGTTCTTTGAGATGTCCATAAATGAACTTATCACTACCGGCAAACTTATATTTTGGGATTGTCTAAAAAGGTACAAAATCGATTTTTTTCATACAACATGTAGGGCGTATTGTAATACGTTCCTGCAAATTTGGACAACCCCGTGCTACCCTTTTAGCGTTAAAATCCTCAATATATCCTGAACCGAAATATTGTTCGGTTTCATCCTTTGGATACTATAAGTGGCTAATTAATCAACCATCCAATTAAACTTGCATCCTGCTTTTCATCCGTTTTGAGGTTTTTGCCTTGCTGGTTATTAGCGTACCGGTATTGCAACAACAAATTTAGTTCCCTGGGATGATGGTTCCAGCCTTATTGTGCCTCCATGGGCATGGATAATATTTTGAGCAAAGGAAAGTCCTATTCCGGTACCTCCATCCTTGGTGGTATAAAACAAATTGAATATCTTATCTTTAATCTCATCTGGAATTCCTATCCCTGTATCCTGGCAGGAGATGAATATTTCATACTCGTTCCGTTCCGTACGAACATATAACTTCCCCCCATCCGGCATTGCCTCAATACCGTTAATAAAAATATTTAAAATTGCTTGCTTTATCTTATCCTTGTCTACGCTTATTTTGGGTAGTTCACACGCCGTGTCTAATTCTACCTGAATACCATGTAATTGTGCCTGAGGTATGATCAATGAGACAACTTCCTTGAGTATTTCCCTTACATCAATACGGCTTTTGTTAAGTTCTCCTGTCCTGGAAAAGTGCAGACATTCTCCGACAAATTCACTTAAACGGTTAAGTTCTTTACGGACTATGAATGCGATCTCAAGTAATCCTTCTTTTGATTTATCGCTTATTTTGTATATTTTCTGTATTTCACGCTCTAACACTAGCATCTGGAGGTTCATGGCATTCAATGGATTTTTAATCTCATGTGCCAGTTCGGCGGCAAATGAACCCAACGTAGATAAGGTTTTAGACCTAAGGACTTCGTCTGAAAATCTTTTTCTTTCCGTTATATTCTCTAAAATAGAGATAATATGGGTTACCTTTCCTTCTGTGTCTTTGATAGCCGACACACTTGCTTCTACCCACAATACACTTCCATCACCCCGTTTAATCAGGAGTTCCCTCGAACCCTGAGAAAATTTTCCCTGAAATACGTCCATGCCAGGGCAAAATTTTTCCGTTAAACACATACCGGTAGAAGTATGGCATTGGAAGATCTCACCGCAGTCTTTACCGATAATCTTCTCTCTTGGCCATTTTGTAATCTCCTCACATGCCCGATTAAAAAACAGCACATTCCTGTTACTATCCTGGATCATAATCCCTTTGCTTGCACAGTCCAGGGCCTGGTGAAACATTTGAATTATTGTATCAATATTTCTCATGGTTGTTTTAGCTAAGATTATCAAAATTTCAATAAAAGTAAATGCTTTTTATGATTTTACCAAAAGCAATTAATTTGATTTGCTGTTTTTGTCTTTCAATTTTGATTTTTACCTCCAATACTATAACCAGTACGAGCCGGAAGAGCCGAAATCCGAGTTGTATGGGAAAAAAGTTTTTACTGTAAATGATATTCAGCCATTCAACCCACTATTTTTGCTAAAAATATCGAATTCTTTTGGAAAGATATTAGCGTGAAAGCAACTTCATTGCGGGGTTATTTATGGAACGGGATTAGCTAATAAAACGCTTGACACATTTGTTCTCTATTCGTTAATATATTTATTCGCTGATAACAAAAATTTTTATATAATCATGGAATTATTTAATAACTTTAGGTATTCCTGGAGTAACTAATCTTACCATGGATTCAAAGAAAGGGCAAAAGTTTGAGTTCAAACGTTAAGGTCCGCTTTGCACCTAGCCCCACCGGTTATCTCCATATTGGAGGTGCAAGAACGGCTCTTTATAATTGGTTGTTTGCAAGGCATGCGGGAGGCGTTTTTCTTCTACGCATAGAGGATACTGACCGGCAACGCTCTACCGAAGAAGCAACCCAGGCTATTCTCGACAGCTTGAAATGGCTTGGACTTAATTGGGATGAAGGCCCATACTTCCAAAGTCAACGATTATCGATTTACAAACGATATGCAGAAACATTAGTAAACCAGGGAAAGGCTTTTTACGATACCGATACGGAAGGACGCAGGGCTGTTCGGTTTAAAATGCTTGATGGTGTAACAGAGGTTAATGATCTTATCCATGGTACCATTGCCTTCGATACCTCCCTTATTGAAGATTTCATCATACTTAAGGCTGATGGTTTTCCGACTTATAATTTCGCTTGTGTAATAGATGACGCTGAAATGGGGATTACTCATATTGTTCGAGGGGACGACCATATTTCAAATACCCCGAAACAAATGGCCCTTTATCATGCTTTTGGATTTACCATGCCGGAATTTGCTCATATCCCAATGATCCTTGGAGAGGATGGTACTCGATTAAGTAAACGTCACGGAGCAACCTCTGTTACTGAATATCGGGACAGAGGTTATTTACCACAGGCATTAACAAATTTTCTTGCACTTCTCGGGTGGTCGCCTGGAAACGATCAGGAGATCATGTCGATCCAGGAGATGATTGAGAAATTTACCTTAAAACGGGTAAACAAGACCAGTGCCCAATTCAATAATACAAAATTGGATTGGATGAACGGCCAATATATAAAAAATACTCCCGTTGAGCGTTTGGTTCCCGATGTTAAGGCTTTTTTTGAAAATCGGGGTATCGATATATCGAAAATCTCAACTGAATGGCTGACCAATTTCGTGAAATTATACCACGAACGGTTCAAGACCTTTCAAGACTTAGTCAACCAGACGATGTTCTTTTTTGCTGATACTATAGAGTATGACCCCGCCGCTGTTGATAAATTTCTTAAGAAAAACGGGATTATAGAGTTACTGAAAGAAGTACATTCTGCCCTTGCTCAACAAGGTGATTTTGATAAGGTGCATCTGGAGGATTGTCTGCGAACACTAACGGGAAAGATCGGTATAGGTTTTTCTAAACTTGCCCAACCCCTGAGAGTGGCTATTACCGGGAAAAGTGTAAGTGCGGGTATTTTTGAGACAATGGAACTTCTCGGGAAAGAAAATTCGTTAAAAAGACTCGGATATACAATAAAGAACTTATCTGAAACTTCGGAAACAATTGCGTTGTAGAGGAGGTATCTATGCCATTACTTGTTGTTGGATCCATTGCTCTTGACTCTATCGAGACTCCTCACGGAAAGACAGAAGAGTGTTTGGGTGGTTCAGCAGTATATTTTTCTTATGCCGCACATTTTTTTAGTAATGTTAGACTTGTAGGAGTAGTTGGAAAGGATTTTCCCCATAATTTGAAAAAGATCATTCACCAGAAGAAAAATATTGATGCTACCGGAGTACAGGAACTGGAGGGAAAGACCTTCCGATGGAAAGGTGCTTACAAAGGTGATATGAATGTAGCCGAGACGATCTCGGTTGAGTTGAATGTTTTCGGAGAATTTAAACCTGTTATTCCGGAAAATTTTAAAGACAGTAAATTTATCTTTTTGGCAAATGGAGGACCGTCACTCCAAAAGTCTGTTTTAGATCAAATCCATAGTCCTCATTTTACCGTAGTAGATACGATGAATCACTGGATAAAAGATCAAAGGAACGAATTATTGGAACTCATAAAAGACGTCGATGCTATTGTACTCAACGACGGAGAAGCAAGGCTTTTGACCCAGGAAACAAACCTTATTAAGGCTGGTAAAATGATATTAAAGCTCGGTCCAAAATTCGTAATTATTAAAAAGGGAGAGCACGGTTCTATACTGATGTCCGCCAAGGGTTACTTTATTATTCCTGCATATCCAACTGAATATGTTAAGGATCCGACAGGCGCCGGTGACAGCTTTGCTGGTGGAATGATGGGATATCTGGCAAAAACTCGCGATACAAGCTTGCAGAATTTAAAGAGGGCAATTATGTACGGGACAATTGTGGCCTCATTTAATATTGAGGATTTTAGCTTGAATCGTTTTCAACAAATCACCTTTGAGGATATAGAGTCCCGTGTGAGAGAATTTGAAGAAATGTTGCGCTAAGTATGAATGTAAGGCTTTTTGTTGCGATCGAGATTACGGAAGAAATCAGAAAAAAATTTGTACTATTCCAGAATACATTGAAAAAGGCAGATGCAGACGTAGGATGGGTATCACCTGAAAACTTCCATATTACATTAAAATTTATTGGATATCTTGAAGAAGAAAAAATTGATACCGCTTTTGGTGTAATAAAGGACTCAGTGGTTCATATAAAGCCGTTTGATCTTGATTATATAGGAGTAGGTGTTTTTCCAAATCAAAGAAATCCACGGGTTATTTTTATTGATGTGATAGATCCGGGAAAAAATTTAACAAGTATACATCAAAAATTAGATAATCAACTGGTACTATTAGGTGTGGAACAAGACAATCATCCATTTGAGGCACATCTTACGGTTGGACGTGTAAAAACACGAAGGAATATAAACAAACTCATAGAGAATTTAAATTCGTACAATGGGTTTAACTTTGGTTTAGAACATGTAATACAGGTAGTTCTTATGAAGAGTACCCTTTCACAGAAGGGACCCATATATACGAAGTTACAAAGTATTAATTTAGTTTCATAACTTTATGGCTTTTATATGGGTGGATTATTATGGTAAAACTTGAAGAAGATAAAGAAAAACGGCAACAGGCCCTGGAGAGAGCGATCTCACATATTGAAAAACAATATGGGAAGGGGACAATAATGAAATTGGGGGGTGATACAAAGTTAGATGTTCCTACAATTTCAACAGGGACATTATCCCTGGACATTGCGCTCGGTGTGGGAGGAATCCCTCGTGGAAGGGTTGTTGAAATATTCGGTCCGGAATCTTCGGGCAAAACAACTCTCACTCTTCATATTATCGCTAATGCACAAAAGGGAGGGGGTACGGCAGCTTTTATTGATGCAGAGCATGCCCTGGACCCTGATTATGCGAGGAAATTAGGAGTAGATTTAGATAATCTCATGGTCAACCAGCCAGATACGGGAGAACAGGCACTTGAGATTGCAGAACTCCTGGTAAGGAGCAATGCGGTAGATATTATTGCAGTTGATTCCGTGGCAGCCCTCGTTCCCCGTGCAGAAATTGAGGGAGAAATGGGCGATAGCCATGTGGGATTACAAGCGAGGTTGATGTCACAGGCATTACGTAAGCTAACGGGTTGTATCTCAAAGTCTCAGACTAGTGTCATCTTTATCAACCAGATCCGGGAGAAGATTGGTGTAATGTACGGGGGAAATCCAGAAACAACCCCGGGTGGAAGGGCATTGAAATTTTATTCTTCGGTACGTATCGATATACGAAAAATTGGTACGATAAAAGACGGTGATGTGAATATCGGAAGCAGGGTCCGTGCAACAATCGCTAAAAACAAGGTTGCAGCTCCCTTCCGAAAGGCAGAGTTTGATATCTTGTATAATACGGGTATATCACGGGCAGGGGATATTATCGATCTTGGAGTCGAACATCAGATTATAGAAAAATCTGGTACCTGGTTCTCTTATGGTGAAATACGTTTAGGACAGGGTAGAGAAAATTCAAGACAGTTCATTACAGAAAAACCCGAACTGATGACTGAAATTGAGCAGTCTATCCTTAAAAAAATGAGGCCAGAATTAATCACAGAGCAAACTTATGAAGGGACCTCCGATAAAACCAGGGTTGTATCCTCATTGAAAAAGGGTGAAAAATAATTTATCAGTCATGAAGACCAGCGAAATTCGTAATAAATTTCTCAAATTCTTTGAAAGAAAATCTCACGTTATTTTCCCCAGTGATTCATTAGTTCCACAGAATGACCCTACGCTCCTCTTTACGGGTGCAGGAATGAATCAGTTTAAAGATATGTTTCTTGGTAAAGGAAACTTACCTGTTAAGAAGGCAACAACTTGTCAGAAATGTCTCCGCACCGGGGATATCGAGAACGTAGGGAAGACGGCATCCCACCATACATTTTTTGAAATGCTGGGAAACTTTTCTTTTGGTGACTATTTCAAAAAAGAAACCATTGAATGGGCATGGGAATTCTTAGTACAAGAGTTAAAAATCCCGGAAGAACGCCTGAGCGTCAGTGTCTATAAAGATGACCATGAGTCGTGCGAAATTTGGGAAAAATACATCCATATACCCAAATCAAGAATATATCATTATGATGAAAAGGACAATTTCTGGCCGTCAAATGCCCCAAAGCTTGGTCCCAATGGGCCTTGCGGTCCGTGTTCTGAGATATTTTTTGACCAGGGAGAAAAAACCGGCTGCGGCCGAAAAGAATGCGAACCTGCCTGCGAATGTGATCGTTTTGTAGAAATTTGGAATTTAGTTTTTACCCAATATAACCGCAGAGAAGGGGGAGTGCTAGAACCATTACCACACAAGAATGTAGATACCGGTATGGGGTTAGAGAGAATGGCACGTGTCATGCAAGGGGTGCAGACGAATTTTGACATCGACATTTTCCATCCCATTATTGAGTGCATAGAAGAAATCTCAAATGTAAAATATAATGGGCGAATAGAGAGCGCCATACTCATGCGTCGTATCGCTGATCATGTAAAAGCTTGCACATTTTGTATTTCGGATGGTGTTCTCCCCAGCAATGAAGGACGTGGATATGTGGAAAGGCGGTTATTAAGAAGAGCCATACGAGATGGTACGCAATTAGGGATAAAAGAATCCTTCCTCTATAAATTGGTACCAATTGTTAGTAATGTAATGCAAGATTATTATCCAGACGTTAAGCAGCGCAGAGAAAATATTGCACGAATTGTAAAAAGCGAGGAAGAGAAGTTTCATGAAACCCTTGACCAGGGAACGCGGATATTAGAGGAACTTATGAGAGCCCTGGAAAAAAGTAACCAGAGAACCCTTCCAGGCCGTGAAGCCTTCAAATTATATGATACGTATGGATTTCCCCTGGAAATGACAGAATCAATTCTTTGTGAGAAAGGTTTCGATGTTGATAAAGATGCCTTCGAAGAAGAACTGAAAAGGCAGCGATTACAAGCAAGGGCTTCCTCTCAGATGACAGGACAAATCTTCGATACCGGTCCACTGAGCAAAATAAAGGATATCTCAAAAGGTACAAAATTTGTCGGTTATGAACAATACACATGCGAAGGACGGATAATAGCCATTATACAAAATGGCCAGCTTGTGGATGTTGCTCTGGCAGGAAATGAGGTGACGATACTCTTGGATCAAACACCATTCTATGGGGAATCGGGTGGGCAAATCGGTGACAGAGGTATTTTGGAATCAAATGGGTGTCATATCCAAATTACTGATACAAAAAAAAGCGATGATTTTATTCTCCATATTGGAAAAATAGGAAAAGGAGAACTAAAGAAAGGAAGCGTGGTAAATGCAAAGATTGATGTTCAGCGGAGAAATGCTATTCGGAGAAACCATTCAGCGACGCACATCCTCCACCATACCTTGCGAAAAGTGATTGGCCAGCATGCAGAACAAGCAGGTTCCCTGGTAACACCTGATCGCTTGCGATTTGACTTTCAACATTTCTCAGGCCTGACGAAAGAGGAAATTACACGAATCGAAGATATTGTAAACGAAAAAATATTGGAAGATATGCCCGTATCAGTACAAGAACTAACAATCCAGGAGGCAAGGGATATTGGTGCTGTAGCCCTGTTTGGGGAGAAATATGGAGAGTTGGTCCGGGTGGTTTCCATCGGTAATTTCAGTAAAGAATTGTGTGGTGGAACTCATGTAAACGGTACGGGAGAAATCGGATTATTTAGAATAGAAAACGAATCATCTGTTGCTGCCGGGGTTAGACGTGTTGAAGCTGTAACAGGTATGGCTTCTTTAAGTCGAAGCCGGGAAAAAGAGCGTATTGTTCAGGAGATATGTGATATCCTCGGCACGAATGAGGATAAACTGGTTACAAAAACACAGGAAATCTTGCACGAACTGAAAAACTCACAGAAAGAAGTCTACAGAATAAAACAAAAAGAGTTAAGCAGTAAGATAAACCCCTTTATAGAACAGGCAAAAGAAGTTTCAGGAGTTAAGATTGTTACAAGGAGACTGGAGGATGTGACCGCAGATGACTTGAGAAAAACAGCAGACATGTTAATAAAGTCAGCTCAAGAGGTTGCTGTCGTATTAGGATCTACTCAGAATGGGCGTGTAACATTAATCGCTGCCTTAAGTTCTAAACTGATAAATCTCGGCCTCCATGCAGGAAATATTGCAAAAGAAGTAGCGAAAGTTGTTGGAGGCGGGGGAGGTGGAAGGCCGGACATGGCACAGGCAGGCGGTCAGTATCCAGACAAACTAGATGAAGCGCTTCGTTTTGCTACAGAACTATTAAAGAATAAAATACAGCAAAACTTAGTTAAGTAGCCTCTTATTTTACTTGACAATAGTGATGTCTCTCTATAAAATCGCTGGTTTAAAAGTGTAATAGATATTATATTATGTATAGAGAATTTTTATGGAAAAATTCGTACAGAATTTTATCGAGGTGATAAATGCCTAATCCAAAAAGAAGGTTTTCAAATTCAAGAACACGCAAGAGACGTACGCACGACAAGTTAACTCCTCCAATCATTCCGCTCGCTGAAAATATGGAAAGAGGTGCTGGCGTACGATCGAAACGATATATTTGTTCACATTGTAAACAGGTAAACCAACCACATACTATTTGTCACAATTGCGGCTATTACCGAGGAAAACAGGTAATTTCTGTTGAAAGATAGCCCATGAGAGTTGCGGTAGACGTAATGGGTGGAGATAAGGCTCCGCATGAGATTGTTAAGGGGTCGGTACTTGCTGCACAGCAATTTCCTGATGATGAGATTGTCTTGGTTGGTAATGAGAAAGAAATACAACGAGAACTCAGCCTTTACGGAAGAGTTCAGAAAAACATTTCTATTCATCATACATCTCAAGTGGTTCAGATGGATGACCCTGCTACCTATTCTATACGTCAAAAAAAGGATTCATCAATTACACGAAGTATCCAGCTTGTAGCAAATGGAGATGTCGCCGCCGTTGTTAGCGCAGGACATACGGGTGCTACCGTAGCTGCATCAACGTTATATTTAAAGACACTGAAGGGGGTTCAACGCCCTGGTATTGTTGCAGCACTTCCTACACGACATGGAATATGCTCAATCATCGATATAGGAGCAAATATTGCCTGTAAGCCTATACATCTCTTTCAGTATGGTATTATGGCAGCGGTGTTTATTAAGTATATCTTCGGTATTGATGATCCAAAGATTGGACTTCTGAATATTGGTGAAGAAAATGCGAAGGGGAATGATCTTGCAAAAGAAACTTTTCTGCTTTTCTCCAATTCATCTTTAAATTTTGTAGGAAATGTTGAAGGTCGTGAAATATTTGATAGTAAAGCAGATATTGTTGTATGTGAAGGTTTTGTAGGAAATGTGATGCTAAAATTTGCAGAAGGGCTTTCCATGAGCCTTTTGTCAACAATTAAATCAGAAGCAATGAAGACGCTCTGGTCGAAACTTGGTTTGTGGCTATGCAGACCATCATTTGAAGTACTAAGGGCAAAAATGGACTTTGCAGAATATGGTGGTGCTCCTCTGCTTGGCGTTAATGGTGTTTGTATTATATGCCATGGAAGATCAGATTCCAGGGCCATTCGAAACGCCGTAAGAGTCGCATTGCAGTTATCAAGAAACAAAATTAATGAGCACATTATCTCTGGGCTAGAAAAGTACAATACTCTTGCAGTAAATGTTACTTAGCTAGCTGGCTACCTATTAACCTCCTCTGGGCAATTAAGAAATTACACATGCAACAGAATCAAAGGGCATCTATTACAGGGATAGGATCTTTTCTACCGGGCAAGGTTTTAACAAACTATGACTTAGAGAAAATAGTTGATACCAGCGATGAATGGATTACCCAGCGGACAGGTATTAAAGAGCGTCGCATTGTTGAGGACGGTGTAATAACATCTGACCTTGCCGCTCAGGCTTCGCTTAGGGCAATGGAAGATGCCGGAGTTTCTCCAAAAGATTTAGACTTAATTATTGCATCTACGATTACTCCTGATCATTTCTTTCCTGCAACCTCATGTTATATACAACAGAAAATAGGCGCGACCAGGGCATGTGCCTTCGATATACTGGCAGCCTGCGCCGGGTTTATTTACGCACTTTCTATTGGCCGCAGCTTTGTAGACACTGGCGCAATGAAAACCGTCCTTGTAATCGGAGCAGAATGTCTGTCAAAAATTACTGATTATACCGATCGCAAAACCTGTGTGTTATTTGGAGATGGAGCCGGTGCTGTGATTATCCAGAAAAGCGGCACAAAACATGAAATTCTCGATACGAACTTGGCTGCAGATGGATCACAGGCAGACGTGCTTATCATGCCGGGAGGCGGGTCAAAACATCCTGCTACTCTAGAGTCAATTCAGCAGCGAATGCATTACATTAAATTTAAGGGAAAAGAAGTATTCAAACTGGCAATTAACAATATAACAAATCTGATCTACGAGACAGTAGAAAAAAACGGGTTAAAATTGAGTGATATTGATTTAATCATCCCCCACCAGAGCAATTTACGGATTATCGAGGCAACTATGGAGAAACTTGGGCTACCAATGGAAAAGGCGTTTGTCAATATTGACAAATACGGAAATACATCTTCTGCCTCCATCCCCATCGCAATTGATGAAGCCCGAAAAGAAGGGCGTATCAAGAAAGGAAACATTGTTATGCTGGTGGCATTTGGGGGAGGATTGACATGGGGATCATCAATCATTAGGTGGTAGAAAATATGCGAAAAGTAGCATTCCTATTCCCTGGCCAGGGTGCACAATATGTGGGAATGGGTAAGGATTTTTACGCACAGTTTAAAGAAGCGCAGGAGGTGTTTGACAATGCCAGCGAAATTCTGGGATTTGACATAGCTAAGCTTTGTTTTCAAGGAAAGCAGGAAGAGCTTAATAAAACTGCCATTTGTCAGCCTGCTATATTCCTAACCAGCATGGCAATCCTGGAGGTGCTAAAGAAAAATTCTCCGATTCAAATAGATAAATGCCTTGCTGTTGCGGGGCTGAGTCTGGGAGAATACACAGCCCATGCATCTACAGGTTCGATAACATTTCAAGATGCTTTAAGATTGGTATATAGGCGAGGTATGTTTATGCAAGAAGCCTGTGATGAGAACCCGGGAGGAATGGTTTCCATTATTGGTTTGGAAGATGAAAAAGTAGAACAGATATGCGAGGAAATGAGGCCGTCTGGAATTATTTGTGCTGCGAATTATAACTGTCCAGGACAAGTAGTCATCTCAGGTGAAAAGGCTGTTTTAGAAAAAGCATCTGCCTTGGCTAGGCAACGTGGTGCGAAGATGGTTGTTCCTTTAAAGGTAGACGGGGCCTTTCATTCAGAATTAATGAGTCCTGCAAGCAGGAGACTTACCGAAGAACTGGAATCAACGCCTATTTCAGAATCAAATATTCCGGTTGTTGCAAACATCCATGCAGGATATGTAAAAAAACATAATGAGATAAAAATGTCATTGGCAAAGCAATTAACAAGCCCTGTACGGTGGCATCAATCAGTCCGTGCGCTTATACAGGACGGATTTAATCAGTTTTATGAAATTGGCCCTGGAAAATCTTTATCGGGACTTATGAGAAGAATTGATTCTACTCAGGAAATAAGGAACATTGATACCGTAGAGGCTTTTAAGAATTTGACAAATTGAATTAACCACGGATCAACACGGATAAACACTGATAAAATATATTAGTATGAAAAAATACTCTGAAACCCGCATACAGAAAATGAAAATTCCTATACAATTGAATTAATTTTGGAAGATAAGGAGGTAAAACCGTGTCTGCAATTGAAGAAAAGGTTAAGGAAATTATCACAAAGCAAATGGGGGTAAAACCTGAACAAATCACGAAAGAGACTTCATTTATTAATGATCTTGGAGCCGATTCACTCGATACCGTAGAACTGATTATGGAATTTGAGGATGCCTTTGATATGAACATTCCTGATGAAGAAGCAGAAAAAATACGAACCGTCGGGGATGCTGTTAAATACATTGAAGAACATAAATAAAATGCAAGAACGAAGAAGAATCGTTATTACCGGCGTTGGAGCAATTACCCCTTTAGGGAAGGAAAAAAGGCAAATCTGGTCGGCATTATGTGCAGGGCAGAGCGGTATAAAACCCATCACTTCTTTTGATACCTCTGCCTTTGATGTACACTTTGGTGGAGAAGCCAGTGATTTTGATCCTACCCTATGGTTTGACGTTAAGGAAGTGCGCCGTTTAGATCGTTTTGCTCAATTTGCTCTGGCTGCTTCTATATTAGCAGTGAAAGATTCTGAACTGAATCTGAGTAACTTTGATCAAACAAGAGTAGGCGTTGTAATTGGTTCAGGCATGGGAGGACTGTTGGAGCTTGAAACGCAACACAAGATCCTTATAAACAGGGGGCCTTCGAGGATATCTCCTTTCATGGTGCCGAAATTAATGGTCAATGCCGGTTCGGCACAAGTCGCTATATGGTTTGGACTAAAGGGGCCTAATTATGCATTAGTAACGGCGTGTACCACAGGTGTCAATGCTATAGGAGAGGCAGTCCATATTATTCAAAGGGGGGATGCAGATATCATGATAGCAGGAAGCTCAGAGGCGGTGATTACCCCTTTAGGCCTCAGCGGGTTTAGCGCGATGAAAGCCCTCTCTACCCGTAATGGTGAACCACAAAAAGCCAGTCGTCCCTTTGATAAAGACCGGGACGGCTTCGTTCTTTCGGAAGGGGCAGGAGTTATTGTAATCGAAGAGTTTGAAGCAGCAAGGAAAAGGGGTGCACATATCTATGCAGAAATATTAGGTTACGGGCTTAATGCAGATGCCTGCCATATCGCTGCACCGGAACAAAATGGTGATGGCGCAATGCGATGTATGAGAAGTGCATTAAAAGATGCTCGGTCTAATCCGGAAGAGATAGATTATATCAATGCACATGCTACATCAACCCCTGTAGGTGATAATATCGAAGTAAAAGCAATAAAAAAGGTTTTCGGGTCATACGCTCCCAAAATTCCTATTAGCGCTACAAAATCCATGCTGGGACATCAGCTTGGTGCTTCAGGAAGTGTAGAGATTGTCATTTCTGCCTTGGTAATAAAGGAAGGCATTATCCCGCCAACTATTAATCATGAGATACCTGATCCTGAATGTGCAGGATTAGATTTTGTACCCAACGCTGCCCGTGAAAAGAAGGTCAATAAAATTCTTTCCAATTCTTTTGGTTTCGGTGGGCATAACGCCAGCATCGTCCTTGGTAAATTGTAGTATTTACCATCCTCTCTAATACCTCATGCGTCTGGCTTTTGTACCATGGGCATTTGCCTTTGTACCTTCGATTGCCCAATGACCTACCCGTATCAACTACGGCTCTTTGTGTATCATTTCAGTCTCTATCTTTATATTTCTTCCCAATGCTGCTTATACCAAGCTCCTCTACTGCATCATTGACTGCTCTACCCTGAAACCTTACCTTTTTTACACAGAAACTAAAGGATTACTATCCCATGCACGTATTCAGTATAGGAAAAGCTTAAGCTATTGCAAATATATTCATTTAGGGAATATAAACATGCTGTTTCGGTGCGCTCTTTACCGAGCACCGGGAATAGAATTCATACCGGTACTCAATTAGGTTGACATTTCCCATTACAGGAAGTATTATGGTAACCACTTTTTTGAGTTTAGGGGGTGACCGTGAAATTCAGAGTCTTTATGGTATTGCCTTGTAAAAACCTCTTTTTTACGTAAGTTTTTTGTAAGCATACAGCTATCATCTGTCAGCCTTCAGCTTCGGCCAAATTGCTGATAGCTGAATACCACTTACAACTTCTCGTTCGGTCACAGCTACACCGCCCCAGGAATATAGAAATGCCAGACAGGTGTTGGCTTGTGTGATTCGGTTGATTTTTATCCCTTGAATATTTATTGAAGGAGGTAAATGGAAACGTATGAGAAACTACGCGAAAGTATTTGTGCCTGCTGTATGGGTTTTTGTTATAAGCGTAAGTACGGTATTTGCATCTTCTGGTGGTCCTCCTGATGGACGAACAGGCTCTCCTGTCGATAACAAAACATGTCGGGACGATTGTCACAGCACCTATGAACTTAATGAGGGAAATGCCAAATTTACGATTTCTGCACCAAATAGTTTTGTGCAAGGTCAAGTTGTAGATATAAACATCTCTTTTAGTGATTCCAGCACTGCTAAACACGGTTTTGAGCTTTCTGCCCTGGATGCAGGCAACAACCATGTAGGTACTTTTAGCAATATTGATGATACTACTCAGACTGCTGACGGAAATTATATAAAGCATACCTCTATTGGCAGCAGTCAGTCCGGAAATGCCAGTTGGAGTGTACAGTGGACGGCACCAACTTCTGAAGTACAGGTACCTGTAACCTTTTATGCTTCAGGGAATGAAGCAAATGGAGATAGTACTCCTCAAGGGGATTATATCTACACCACTACTGCACAAATAGACAGTGCTGCAACACCAACGGTAACTGCTACTCCAGTAATTACACCAACAACAATCCCGGTATGTGAACCTGATTTTATTTCTATTCAGAAACGTTTGAAATTAACACTCGGTGAAAGTAAAACGATAATTGCTACAGTTACAGGATTAAATGATTGTAAATCAGAAGGGGTAACAGTCAATGCTGTAGTTAAAACCGGGAAAACACGCGTTACCGTTGATCCCGATATTGCCACAGCAGATGAAAACGGCCAGGTAACTTTCACTGTTACGGCAGGTCAAAAGAAAGGTAATGCAAAAATACTGTTTACTGTAGAGGATAGCGAAGGGCAAGTTTTTAAAACTTTTATCATCGTGAAGATACGAAAGGTGCTAAAGAAATAATTATCCGTACTTTTGTGTGAAACCATATGCGGTTGATAGCAATTTTAGTACCTTAAAAATGCTTTGGGAAAATGTGTTTTTTGCGTGTAGAACAAACCCTTCGGTTTGTTTTCCTGCAGGAACGCAAGGCTAAACCTCGCCTTACATTTCTCTTCTGTCCATTCGGATCAGGGATGGTCACAAATGTTTTGTGATCATCCCTTTCTTTTTTGTTTGATATAAAGCCAACGGATGTTAAACTAATAAAATTTATGAAAATATCTTTCTGAAATCTTTGTTAAAATTTGTTTTCTCGTGAAAAAAATCCTTCTGAAAATTCTATACATTTTTATTACTAAAGATAGGGATATTTGTTGATGAAAAAAATTGCAATTACTCTTTTTTGCATACTTCTGGGTTTCTGTTCTTCCGTGCGTGCGGACACAATCACTTTGAGGAATATTAATAAGGATATTGATATTGAGGTTATGGGTGTTACCAGTGACCATGTAAATGTGGTAATAGAAAAAAAAGCCTTAAAATCTTTGAATATACAACTTGTAAACGATAAGAATTATCCCGATGCTATCTTTCTGGTTGGGACAGATGCGGCTATAGAATGTAAAATCAAAGAAATTACAGAAGATGTCATAGCCATGCTTATTCCCACTTCCATGATTTCTTCCCTTCACATGACATTCTTCCCATCTGATGATAAAAATAAACAATTGAAGATGGCTCCTGTATTCAATAGCTCAAGTCCCGCAGAAATTGGGAATAATCCAAAGACATCAGCGCATCTAGCTATGAAAGAAGAAAAAAAGGGTCAAATGCAAGAAGATTATCGATTCGGATCTGAAATACCTAAAGATATTATTGAGGATACAATAGTTGATGAGATAAGGACTTCTGGGGAGAAAGCAGATATTGGTAAGGATTATCGACTAAAGCTCATAGGGAAGAAAACAAAGAATTTTCCCGGTGAAAAGGGTGATAGGATTGAGTTACAGGAAAGGCCTATAGGTAATGAGTCTGTTGTAGAGGAAGAAGAACTGCTGGAGGATGAAGTCGATGAAGGGAATTTGGAGCAAGAAAAACCACTTATTCAAGACAGAAATTTAGGTGCTGTTGAAGGAAAAATATTCCATAGCGGGAAACCTTTGGCTGATTGTCAGGTGAGTTTGCAGAGATTGGAAAAAGGCGGGTTACTATCAAAGGGATATCGGCCGATTGAAGGTGCCACAGAATATGTGACTATTACGAATAAAGATGGGATATATCGCTTCGCGAATGTACCTCCAGGCTTGTATAAATTGTACTGGAGGTCTCATTCAGAAGAAACATGGGTAAGGCGATTTAAGATGGAACCGGATGTTATTGTTGAAGCAAATAAATTGACAAATCCTAAAGTTATTGAAACCTTAAAGAGAACATTAAATTAGTCTCTCTGTTTATAAAAGTAGCAAGTGTTTCGTTTGAGAAAAATACATAACATGTTTGATTTAGTGTATATAAATAATTTTGTAATATTAAATCTGAAATCATCTTTTCAATAATGAAATCTTTTGCAGGTTTGCTAAAGTTT
The DNA here is from genome assembly GCA_039794405.1 of Candidatus Jinrextremum sp. Taxonomy (GTDB): domain Bacteria; phylum Planctomycetota; class Brocadiia; order Brocadiales; family Brocadiaceae; genus JBDIVL01. Next base: position 122,201 of record JBDIVL010000003.1, read on the forward strand.
AGCGGTTACTTTGCTTGTTGAGACGTATGAAAAAATAAAAACTTGTAAAGCAAGGATTTATGTATTTTTTTTTGTTTTTTTGCTTTTTTACTAAGTTAAGGAATAAATATTGTTAAACTATGAAACCTATAAATAAGGATCACGGTAGTAGATTTTTAAATTGGCTTTAATTTTCTTCTTATGACCGAATTTATAATTGACAAATTCATAAAATATATGTAATACTAATTATCTTGGGTTTTTCGTTTTGAACATGATTCTTATGCACATGAGTAAAATTTATAGTAACTTAGAAGATGCAGATGGAGGTAAAGATGGTAAAAAGTTTGCGATTTGTTGCAATTGCCGGTAGTCTAGCATTTGGTGTGGTGGGTGGTTTGTGCAGTATAAACAATGTTATAATGGCAAAAGATAAGGCGCCGGCCTATCAGGAAGTTGAGGTAAAAGATGGTGGGACGATTGTTGGTACCGTTAAATTTGATGGTGATATACCTGCTGCAAAGGTGTTAAAGATTGATAAGGATGAACAGACATGCGGCCATGATAATAGGCAGTCAGAGGAATTGGTAATTAACGGGGAGTCTAAAGGAATAAAGAATGCAGTCGTGTCTCTTGTTGATATTGCAGCCGGCAAGAAGGCTGATACAACAACTGCTGTATTAGATCAAAAAGAATGTGTTTTTGCTCCTCATATACTCGCAGTTTCAGCTGGAACCAGCGTTGACCTTTTAAACAGTGATAATATAATGCATAATCTCCATTCCTGGTCGATTAAGAACCCAGCATTTAATGAAGGTGTATCAGGTGGCGGAAAGCTTACAAAGAAATTTGATATTCCTGAGATGGTCAAAATAACCTGTGACGTGCATAAATGGATGAGTTCTTTTGTTGTGGTAAAGCCGAATCCCTATTTTGCTGTAACAGATGAGAATGGGCGTTTTAAGATTGAGAATGTACCTGCGGGAACTTACAAGATTGAAGCCTGGCAGGAAAAGCTTGGGAAGAAGACTGGCGAAGTTACCGTTAAGTCAAAAGAAGAATCAGTAGTAGATTTTGCTTATGCGAAAAAATAACTGTGATTAATGATTATAGACTTATGGATTGTGTAATTTACTCGTTTGAAAAGGCGTATTGCTAATGAATAATTCGAAGATATTACTACGGTTTACAAAAAGAAGTGTTTTTGCCGCTTTGTTGTTGCTCCTGCTTCCGATTTTTTCGCTCCTCTCGTTTCAACAAATGATAATTGCTGAAGATGCATCGGCCCAAACGGCACCTGGTGTCGAATTGCCACAATTCGAAGCTAGTCATTCGTCCGAGCAGCCAGAGGGGCAAGCAGCGCCAAATGCTGAAGCAGCAGTGGCAGCAGAGGAAGAAGAGGTTGGGCCCGTACAATACCGTTCATTTTTTGGACTGGATTCCCGTGTAGTCGTTTGGATCGTGTCTGAGCTGCATCTCATGTTTGCTGCATTTGTACTTGGAGTTCCTATTTTTGCTGTTATCGTTGAGATTGTGGGTTTTAAAGGTGGTGATGTTAAATATGATAAGATGGCTAAAGAGTTTACGAAGCTCTTATCTGCCGCATTTGCTACGACGGCATCGTTAGGGGGACTTCTTGCATTCTGCTTATTCGGTTTGTACCCGGAATTTATGGGACACATGACGAATGTCTTTGCTCCAACGATGTATGTCTATGCATTGATGTTTTTTGGTGAGGCCTTTACTCTCTATGCTTATTATTACTCTTGGGACATTCTTAAGGGAACATCTGCGAAGAAATGGTTTCATATCTCGCTTGGAGTTATGCTTAACCTCTTCGGTACTGGGCTAATGTTCTTAACGAATTCATGGGCTACTTACATGATGAGTCCTGCTGGAATTGTACCGACTACGGGTAAGGTTTTAAGTATGTATGAGGCTTTCTACAATCTTCTATGGATGCCAGTAAACATTCACCGATTGATTGCTAATGTGTGCTTTGGTGGGTTTGTGGTAGGTGCGTATGCTGCTGTGAAATTTTTAGGTGCCAAGACGGAGGAAGAGAGGGCGCATTATGACTGGATGGGTTATGTTGGAAATTTTATCGGCATCGGGGCATTGATTCCTCTCCCTTTTGCCGGATACTGGCTGGGTCGTGAAATATACAGCGCTAGTCCTGTAATGGGTAATATTATGATGGGTGGTGCGTTTTCGTGGACATTTATTATTCAGGCCATCTTGATTGGTATGTTGTTTATTGGCGCTAATTATTACTTATGGCTTGGAATGGGGAGGATTAAGGGTTCTGACCGTTACACGAAGTTTATTAAATATCTCGTCTTTATAATCTTTCTCAGTTTTGCAGTTTGGCTGACACCTCATAACTTGCCGCTCAGCGGTGAAGAAAGGGCGATGATTGGTGAGCAGTATCACCCATTCTCTAAATATTTCGGTGTGATGGCTGCGAAAAATGCAGTTGTTAATCTGATTATTCTTTCTACATTCTTTTCGTTCTTGTTGTATCGGCGCAGTAATAAAGGTGAGACTGTACCATTCTCTGAGCAGGGTAAGGCTGGAAAGATCGGCGTATTTTCAGCAGTAATTTTTTGCTTGTTGATGTTGGTATCTTATGCTATTTCTCTTAATTTTGTAGAGTTGGAGGCCAATGTAAAGGCGTTCGTGAAGCCGTTGGTACGTTCACTTTATATTCAATCATTTGCCATATGTCTGGCGGCCGTTTTAACATTCAAAAATAAGGGGAAGTTTGCTCAGATGATGTTGTTTGCGGTAACCGCTTGTATCGCTGTTCTTTATTTTTGGTATTACGGCTTTGAAGTTATGCAGAAGGCCAACCTCGTCTTGAGGTATTTGTCTGTAACGCAGGTTTCGATTGTGATGAGCTGTCTGATAATGAACGCCATCATAGATATTTTTATGTTCCGCAAGGCGAAACTTGTTGGAGGTATCGTTTGGGGAAAAATGCCGGTACGGTCCCAATATGCGTTGTTGCTGCTCTGTGTCGTTATCGTTATTCTCATGGGGTTAATGGGTTTTATCCGTTCCGGGCTTCGCATGGACTGGCATATTTATGGAGTCCTGCAGGATACCTCTCAATGGGCATATACTCCTACTTTGGCTTTTATGGGTAAAGTAGTTGGCTTAATCGTTGCTCTTTTCTTAGGTTTGGTTGCCTTTGTGTTCTGGCTGGCAAATCTTGGGGAGAGAAAGGTGAAGGAAAAAGCGAATGCGTATGAATGTGAAAGTGTAGCAGCTAATTATGAGGACTCACACTAGATTTTGGGGATGGTCTGTGATAAAAGTTTTATTATAAAATTTTTAGTCACAGTTAAGGAGCTAAATTAGGTAAATCTTAAGATGGTATAATGAAGACATAGAGAGAACTTATGAATAAAAGCATGTTAAAAATTACGGCTTTTGGAATTGCAGTTATTGGGTTTTATATCTATATTACCGTGTATGTAGCTGGGCTTTCCGGTACCGGCGGGGGAGAATCCGCTGGCGGGGTGAGCCCTGAGGCTGGTGAAAAGATATTCTGGGGTGATGGGCAGTGTGGTACTTGTCATAAAATCGGAACAAGCGGGAGCGCAACGAGAGGTCCTGACCAGGAAGGTTTGTCTTCGCGTGCAGAAGAACGCGCAAAAGAATTGGGGCTGGCTTCTGGTCTTGATTACCTTGTGGAATCTATTGTAGATCCAGAAAAATATATTGTCAAAGGTTATGATAAGATTATGCCACGGGTTTATGATCCGCCGATTATGTTGTCACGGGAAAAAATCCTCGCAGTTATTGCCTATCTTCAGACGTTAGGTGGAGAGGCCGATTTGAATGCGGTTATGAAGTACAAAGATAAAATTCCTGAAGCTTCTAAGAAAAAAGTAAAACCATGGGTACCACCTGTTGTAGTAGATGCAAAAGAGGGAGAGGGAGTGTTTTTCGATGAGACGCGTCCGGTTACCTGTGGTAAATGTCATGTGGTTAATGGAAAGGGGAAGAAGGTTGGGCCGGAGTTAACGGGAATAGGCGCTATTCAAACTCCGGAGTATTTTGTCGAGTCGATTCTTACACCGAGTGCTAAGATAGTAAAAGGTTATGAGACGATGTATGTTATTACAACGGACGGTATACCTTATAACGGCCTGATAAAAAGTGAGACTGATGAAGAAATAGTCTTACTGAAAGAAGAGAGTGGAGAGATTGAAGAGGTTGTGATTCCAAAGAGTGATATTGAAGAAATGAAAAAGCAAGAGGTTTCGATTATGCCGGGTAATATCGGTGAGTTATTAAGTGTAAAGGATTTCTACGGTATTGTATCGTTTTTACAAAGTTTAAAATAGGTTAAGTTGTCATAAGTGACTGAATCAATTGACAGGAGTTAATTAATGGCTAATAAGCGCAGTACGTTTTTGATGATATGGGTGATTGCAGCTGTTATCTGTTTATATTTATTCCTTAGATATGCATCGCCAAAAATTTTTCAGGTGCTCATGGCAAAAGGTCATCCTATGCCAACACCCAGTACTTTGATGATGTGGTACATGATTATGGGGGTACTGGCTGGCCTGGTATATGCGACTACGAGTAACCAGAAATTTGGTGATTTTCTAGGGTTTTTATTACCGGGCAGTGCTTCTACTTCAAAATATGTTCTTCAAAAATTACTATTTGTTTCGTTTCCAATCGTTGTTGGATGGTTTGTTTACACGTGGTCTATCCCCGGTGCAGCATCACCTGTGGAACTGCGGATCCAACATCCTACCTTACCCCAAGAGTACGAAAAGCTTGAGAATCCTTTTCGACAGGCTGATGCTGTTACACAGCGTAGGTGTATTGAAGAAGGGAAGATACTTTTTCAAACAAATTGCCGACCATGCCATGGCTCGAAGGCCGACGGTAATGGTCCTTTTGCAAACTCTTTCCGCCTAAGGCCTATTAATTTTCAGGATCCTGGAACGATTGCTACGGTAGTGGATAACTATCTTTTTTGGCGTATAAAAGATGGGGCTCCTGGTCTTCCGTCAGAATCTACACCTTGGGACTCTGCTATGCCTTCCTGGAAAAACGACTTAACTGATGATGAGATTTGGAAAATAATCATGGGTGAATATGATACTGCAGGTGTTATGCCAAGGCAGAGAGAAAAGGTCGAATAACATTATATTATTTTTGTGGTGAAAGACTTTCATCTAAATGATTTTGGAATTTATTATGAACGGCAATGGAAAAAGAGCAAGAAAAATTATGATAAAAGTGTTTAAAAAAGGATTTGTAAGATTTACGCTAGGCGGATTATTCTGTTTTGGTTTTTTTTGTTTCGGAACTGTAGAGGTATTTGCTCAATCATCACACCTGTTTAGAACATACAAACATGAGGTGCCTCAGAAACTAGCTGAAACACCAGATGCCATCGCTGAAGGCCAGAAAGTTTATGAAAAAAGGTGTTGGTACTGTCATGGCATTGAAGGTAAAGGCGATGGTCCTGCAATGAAAACGATGTTTCCAAAGCCTCGAAATTTTACAAGAAATGAATATAAGGTTCGTTCTACTGCTTCTGGGTCAGTTCCAACGGATGAGGATTTGTTCAGAATTATTACCAGCGGTATTGAAGGGACAGCGATGCCATTCTGGAGTACAATCAGTGAGAGGGAACGCTGGCAGGTTATCTATTATATCAAGACCTTTAATGACCAGTTTAAAAGAGATACAAATCCTAAGGTAGTGCCGGTTGGAAGTGTTGCCTCTACCCCTGAAAGTATCAAAAGAGGGGAAGAGTTATTTAAGGAAACAAAATGTTTTGAATGTCACGGTGAAGATGGAAGAGGCAATGGGCCACTAACTGTTGCATTGCAAACTGAATGGAATATGCCATATCGTGCGCGGGATTTGTCTAAGGCGTGGAATTTTAAAGGTGGTAATACGATAGAAGATATTTACCGTACGATTTCAACCGGTTTTAATGAAACACCGATGGGCTCTTATTTAGAAAAACTTTCTGATGAGGATCGATGGCATGTCGCTCACTATGTAAAAAGCATTGCGAGAGACATGGCGTCGGATGTTGTTATAAAGGTAAAGCTGTTTGAGGTTGATCAATTGCCTGCAGACCCGCTTGATGAAGGCTGGAACAAAGCCTCTGCTATGGAAGTTCCGTTAGGAGGGCAAATTATTGCTAGTCCAAGACAATGGATTCCTTCTGTAGATGCTATTATGGTTAGAGCAGTATACAATAACGACGAAATTGCCTTTTTAATGGAGTGGGACGATTCTACCAACAAGCAGGAGGAAATTTTCCGGGATGCAGTCTCGTTGCAATTTCCTACAAAAATTCCTGAATCATTGAAAAAACCTTATTTTGCGATGGGTGATTCGAGTGGGGCGGTGAATTTATGGAGCTGGAAGGCCTTCTGGAATGAGGGTTTTGGGACGGTTATTGAAGCTTCGGAAACAGAAGCTGGGGAAGTTGTAGAGTTGAATGCAAAAGGTTTTAATAATATTAAGAACCAGCCACCTGAGAGTCAGAACGTGACCGGCAAGGGTGTCTATCAGAACGGACGATGGAAAGTTATGTTGAAAAGGACGTTGAAAACGGATGACACGAAGGGGGATATTCAGTTTGAAATCGGAAAGCTGATCCCTGTTGCTTTTGCGGTATGGGATGGCTCAAATAGTGATGTAGGCAGTTTAAAATCTGTTTCTTCTTGGTACTATGTTTTGCTGGAAAAGCCTGTGCCAAGAACTATTTTTGCGTATGTGTTGGTTGCTATTATCATTGGTGCTAGTGTCGAAGTATGGTTTATCGCAAGGTTGCGCAGGTTTCCTCCAAAATTTGAAGAATAGCATATGAAAAATATCTAGAGAAATTCAGAATATCAGGGTAAATAATTTCTTGTTAAGGAGTTTTTATGAGGTTAAGATCGTTGGTGTGCACATTAAAAAAAACGATTTTGATTTTAGCTGCAACGGCTTGTTTTTTATTGACGGTTTTCTTGCATAATTCGCATGGTCAGGAAAGAAAGATCGATGATATTTTTTTAGAACTGGATAAAAAATATCGCATTCCTGAACAATGGACAGTTCTTCCTTCTGAGCTCGAAGACCCGTATCTGAGGGTAAAAAATGGCCCCCCATTAACAAATGTCATTAATAAGGCCAAAATTGAGTGGATTTCCAGTTGGATTGCAAATCCTAAAAAGGTAGTACCGAATGCAAAAATGCCAAATCTCGGTTTGAACTTCGATGAAATAAAGGCTATTTTAGCCTATTTGGGAAGCATTCCGGATAAAGATGTGCCCAAAATAGCATGGGAAGCTTTTTCATTAAAAAGTGAAGATGATCTTTCGGATGATGAATATGAGATGATGGATAAGGTTTACAATAATGGAAAAGGTGTCTGGGGCCGTGCACGCTGTACAATTTGTCATCCAATTAAAGGTTTAGGTGGTAACGTGGGTGTAGGTCCTGATCTTGGTGAAATTACTACAAAGGTTAATAGGAACTGGTTATTTGACTGGTTAAATAATACGAAGAGCCATTTTCCTGATACTATGATGGCACAATACCGATTCTCAGAGAATGATATTCGCGGACTTGTTGAATTTATCATGCGAGATACACAGTTTATTCCTGAAGAAGTAGAAGAAGATGTGGAAGAGCCTGAGGGGGAGGCGAAAGAAATAAAACATGTAGAACCCGAAATTCAAATTTTGTCTGAAAAAGAATTTGAAAGTATACGTAAAGATAATGCCTTAATTGAAAAGGGAAAAGATGTCATTGAAAGGGCAAGATGCTTTGTTTGCCATGACATTAAAGGTATTTCTGAAATAATGCCTGTTGTTGAGAAAAAACGCGATGGTATGGCAGGGTTTGATAAACTTGTGTATGATATCCGTTGTTTAACCTGTCATCGTGTGCAAAATAAAGGGGGTACGTACGCTCCTAATCTGACTATAGCTGGAAGTAAGATGAACATGGGATGGGAACATGAGTTTTTGCAAGCACCTGATATTATACGGCCACTGAGCCAGCAAATGCCAAAATTTAATTTAACTGAGGAAGATGCTAAAGTAGCAGTTGAATATCTTGAAAAGAACCTTCATTTGAAAGAAAATCTCCCAAATCCTTTCGAAAAAGAAAAACCTTCTCAGGAAGTGATTGCAGCAGGAGAAAAGCTGTTTTATGAGAAAGGTTGTAATACCTGTCATGCAGATGGGGTAAAAGGTGGCGGTGTGGTTGGCCCAAATTTAGGAAATGTTGGTGATCGGCTACAAGCAGGATACATGTTCTATCATTTGAAAAATCCCCAGCAGGTAAACCCTGTATTTGTAGAACCAAATTTTGGCTTATCAGATGACGAATTAAAGGCATTAGTGGGTTTCTTGGTAGACCATGTGAAGAAGAAAGAGGGAAATGAATAATGGGATACTTTTCATTTGGTAAAAAAATTTTTATTGGGAAAGCAATTGTCGCACTCTGTGTTTTGAGTTCATATAATACGGCTAAGGCGTTGGATGTTTCTCCACGCGAACAGGCATTTATATTTTCAACAAAAAAAACCTTCGAATATTACTGTTCTCCATGCCATGGTTTAAAAGGCAAAGGTGACGGTACATTCTTCACAATTGATTTGAAACCAAAGCCTCGAAATTTAACAGATTTAGAATATATGAGCAAAAGGACAGATGATCAGCTCATAAAAGCTATAACTGAAGGCTCAAAGGCTGTGGACAAATCAAACCTTTGTCCTCCATGGGGAAAAACATTGACAGATAAAAAGATTAAGGAACTGGTTGCATACATCAGAAGCTTTTCGGCACAGAATGTCGAAGAACCAAAAATTGCAGCGAAGGAAGCTGTTATAGAAGGTGGGAAAAGTACTACGTTTAAGTCATCTATCCGGTGGTTTTTCCTTGCAGTTATTACAATAGCCCTGGCTGGAGGAGCTCTTAGCGAATTGAGGAAACTGAGGAGCGAATCATCACAGCATTAAAAAGACTAATTTAGTGTAAATATTATGTATAAGAAGATATTTATTGCAATTGATAATTCACTTCACTCGAATGCTTGTATAGATCACGGAATAGCCCTTTCGAAACAATTTGATTCACACCTTGTTGGTTGCCATGTCTATGACGCCTCATTACATCAAAGGCGTTTTCGAGATATGGAAAAAGGTTTGCCGCCGCAGTATCAGGACGAAACCGAGCTTCAACGCCAGCGGAACCTTCACACATCACTTATCAACCTGGGTCTCAAGCTGATTTCCGAGTCATATTTAGATGTGTTTAAAAATAAATGCCGGGAAGCCTCTGTGCCACATGAAGGACTTCTCCTGGAGGGTAAAAACTACTATGAAATTATTCATGAAGTCCAGAGAAATCATTATGATTTGGTAATCCTTGGTGCGTATGGTCTGGCCTCTGTTAATGAAAATATTGTTGGTAGTGTTTGCGAAAGGGTTGTCAGGCGTGTTACAACAGATGTTCTCGTGGTAAAAGATAAAGATAAGGACTTAGAGGGAAAAGTGGTTGTTGCGGTAGATGGAAGTGCTCAGTCGTTTGCTGGTATTAATTCAGCTTTACATCTTATGAAATCTTTTCATACGAAGACTACTGCCGTTTCGATATTTGATCCGCACTATCATCGTGTTGCCTTTGATAGTATTGCTAAAGTGCTTTCTAAGGAAGCGGGGCAAATTTTTAGATTTAAAGAACAGGAAACTCTGCATGAAGAGATTATTGATAAAGGTCTGGCTAAGATATACCAGAACCATCTTGACTGTGCAAGCATCATGGCAAAAGATGCTGGTGCGGAGATTTATACTGTACTCATGGACGGTAAACCGTATGATCAAATACTGAAATATATTTATCGAGAAAAACCTTCTCTACTGATTGTAGGACGCACAGGCATTCATAATACGAATAACCTTGACCTTGGTAGCACAACAGAAAATTTATTAAGATTGGCGCCATGTAACATATTACTTACCAGCGGAAACATAGGATCGAAGCTTGAAAACCCGTTGACCTGTTCTGAGTCTCACAGGATGCCAGAAAGGAAAACAAACACGGTCTCCGGTATAAGTAAGCCGGCTAACGAAAAAAAATTTTTTAGGTCTAATGATGGCGAAGAGAGAAGTGCTGAAAAAATAATTTCGAAAGGTCTGGAGCAAACTCTTGTAGTATGGACACAAGAAGCTCAAATACAAGCGGAACGTATTCCTTCGTTTATTCGAGAGTTTGTTAAGAAAAAAATAGAAGAATATGCTCTGCAGAAGGGATATCGAGAAATATCATCCCAAGTAGTTGACGAGGCAAAGGCTGAGCTTATGAACAATGGTTCTTTTCACTAAATTTGTTAAAATCAGCCTGCTTGATATTAGCTTTTAGAAGTATGGAAAAAACACCACTCCGAATGGTTTAGTGTTGCCTGCTAAATCTGTTCTGCCATTTACTGATAATACAATGTTTACCCTCACAGATATTTCTGATTCACGAAAAGAGAAGTCACATGAAAAATAACAGCTATACTTTATCATATCTCCTAAATCACCCAATAAATACCACTCTCATATCATTTATACCAAACTTCATTTTTAAATATCGGTTTTCAATAATGAATTGTTTATTTCAGAAAAGAAATGTTATGTGAAATGCTTTAGCAATAAAGTTAGTGCCATTAATTTTTATAGTATGATGAAAATAAATGACTAAGGTCAACTTTTTTATGTAACAGGTATTGTCTTTGAAAGGGAATAATATTTGCCCGATTTTATAGACAAGGAAGATTTCCTATAAGTATTTTGTTCTGTGATTGATCTTAAGATAAATAATATGTTATAGTTATATTGGAAGGAGGTAGCCTTTTTGAGGTAATTAGAATGGTTCTAAAATGTGCTTTAATACGAGTGAATGTGAGAATCAAAATTATTTTGAAAACGGTATAAATGTGTATTTTTTATGGAGGAGAAGGGGATGAAGCAGAGTTATAAGAAGATAATGATGTATGGCGTGACCCTCCTCAGTTGTGTTTTTTTTAGCGCTGGTGTCACTGTTTATGCAGAGGAGACACAAGGGGTTAAAGGAATGACTGAAGAGGAATTTACGCCTGCTAAAGAAGTGTTAACGGTCAAATATGTACAAATCGATAAACCTTACCATGTGGATGTGGAATCATTATCCGGCGCTTTTAAAGACGCACAAGGGGTTGCAGTTCCTCTCCAGATGCAAGATAAGGCCTTTCCCAACGGCGGTGGTTCTGTAAACAGTGCAGATGTAAAGGCCGTTCATGACGGACTGACGATTTATTTCCATATCTCATGGAAGGATCCAACGGAAAATGCAAGGGCAATTGCAATCCAGGAGTTCAGGGATGCTGTGGCATTGATGTTTCCTCTCGGCGCTGTGAACATTACTCCATCGGAGCATTTTAGTCCAAGGATGGGAGATAGGGAGAAGCCGGTGAATCTGTGGCATTGGAAGGCAGATTGGGAATCTGATCTGCTTGTTAAGGGTGAGCTGGAAGATGTAGAGGCTCAATATCCGAATATGCATGATGATTGGAATACGAATCCATTTAGCCCCTATTATCATCGGGACATGATAACGAGTGTATCAGTTTTATCGGGAGGAAGAGCAGCCCTTAATTTGTTTTCACAACCAGGCAGAAAAAGGACGGTAGAGGATTTAAACGCTGAAGGATTTGGTACTCTTACTACACAGGACCATCAAGATGTAAACGGATGCAGTCAATACAAAGATGGGATATGGACGGTAATTATCTATCGTTCCCTCATTACAGAGGATCCCCATGATGTACAGTTTGTTCCTGGAGGAAATTCATTTTTTAATATGGCAGTGTGGAACGGTAATGAGAAGGACAGGAACGGACAAAAGAATATATCTACTCAATGGCATCCTGTAACATTAGAACGGGTTGCCTGGCAATAGTTTGCTCTATATAGGAAATACTGTTTAAGGAGGGTTGAAAAGATGACATTAGTACATAACTGGCACTTGGGGAGAAGAATGGAGTATCCCTATTTTGAATCCAGACCAAAACGACAGTTTGCGGCGGTGTTTAATATCAATAGATGTATTGCCTGTCAGACATGTACCATGGCCTGTAAGAGTGCCTGGACATATAACAAAGGACAGGAATTTATGTGGTGGAATAATGTGGAAACTAAGCCTTACGGTGGTTATCCCCAATCTTGGGATGTAAAGACGTTACGGCTGATCGACAATAATGGTGGAAACGTCTGGTATACCGACGAGAAGGATGAAAAGTTGTCACCGTATGGAGTATACGAGGGAGACACGATCTTCGAGGCAGCAGCCAAGAAGAATCTCAATCAATGGGCAGTGGGTTATATACCTGAGGATAAGGAATGGCGAGCTCCAAACTTTGGAGAAGATGTTGCAATGAGTAATAATAAGCCAGATGAGTACTCCACGCTGCCCGAGCACAGCCGATGGTTTTTTTATCTCCAAAGACTTTGCAATCATTGTACCTATCCGGGATGTTTAGCCGCTTGCCCAAGAAAGGCTATTTATAAGAGGAAAGAAGATGGTATTGTCCTGATAGACCAAAAGAGGTGCAGAGGGTACAGGAAGTGTGTAGAGCAATGTCCTTACAAGAAACCGATGTATCGGGGGTTGACAAGGATAAGTGAGAAGTGTATTGCCTGTTATCCAAGGGTTGAGGGGAAGGATCCGTTAACACAGGGAAGACCTATGGAGACCAGATGCATGGCAGCCTGTGTAGGGCAGATCCGTCTACAAGGATTTTTAGATGATAATCCAAAGAATCCTGTAACGTGGTTGATCAGACATGAAAAAGTAGCGTTGCCATTGTATCCACAATTTGGTACGGAACCAAATATTTATTATATTCCGCCAAGGTGGGCACCAAGGGCATATCTCAGGCAGATGTTTGGTCCGGGATCGGATGAGGCTATAGAGAAATTTATGGTACCATCTCGAGAACTGCTTGCTGTAATGTCGTTGTTTAGAATGACGCAGAGTATTATCTTCGAATACAAGATTGAAGAAGGTCCTAAGGTATTTGAGACAGTTATCCACGGCAAGAAGTTTGAGATGTTTAATGATACGGTAATCGGATACGGAGAAGATGGTAAGGAGATTTTGAGAACGACAGTGGAAGAGCCAATCCATATTCGTGACCCAAAACATTACAATTCAATTTAGAACTGAGGTTATTATGATGGTTGATAGTAGTAAACTTTTAGATAGACCTATTGAGTCTGATGTGGAAAATTTATTAACCCGCAGTGCTCTGTATCATATTCTTTCTGCGTGTTTCCTTTATCCTGCTGAAGAGAAACTTTCGGTTTTGAAGGATCTGAATTTCCACGAATTTATGAACAGTTTTAAACTGTGTTATCACATGGTAGACGATACGGCAGAGTTGCAGCGATGTTTGAAAGAAGTTCAGAGATATTTTGAAAGCACCTCTATTGAAACCTTACGGAAGGTGTATCAACGTATTGTCGGTCATACGATCTCGAAAGAGTGTCCGTTATATGAGACTCAATATGGTGCTGCACATGTATACCAGCAGACGCACGAATTAGCTGACATCCAGGGTTTTTACAAAGCTTTTGGTCTGGAAATTTCAGACGTTGAAAAAGAGCGATGCGACCACATTAGTGTAGAATTTGAATTTATGCATTTTTTGCTGTACAAGCAAGCTTATGCTTTAGAAAACCATGGAGATGAAAAGGTGCAGGTCTGTGTTGATGCACAAAAGAAGTTTTTAAAGGAGCATATCGGGAAATGGGTGCCCCTTTTTGCGATTCTGTTTGGGAGAAAGACAGAAGAAGGCTTTTATTACGCTCTATCTGCATTAATAAAAGAGTTTATTAGGTTAGAGATGAAGCTGATGAACGTAAAAACGGAAATGTTCAAAGAGTCTGACTTGAACCAGGATGTTGTCGCTGGTGCACCAGATGAGTGTTTATCTTGTGCTTCCTCTGACGATGTTAATGTAGATTAATTGGAGTTTGTTTCTATGAAGCTTGAATTTGATCCAAATTTGATTGAAGAAGTGATATTCAGGGAATTAAAAACGAAAGAAGAGGGTGGCGATTTTACTCTTACGAGTGAATATCATTCTCTCACAGATCCTATTTATGAGAATTTTCCATTAGACGAAAGGCCGGCAGAGTTTAGAAAAATTGAATGGGACTTTTTTAAAAGGTTTGGTTTTTATGACCTTGTGAAAAAAGTTTTTGATGAATTTTCCGAACTTGAAGAAAAGATTGCCGGTGGAGTGGTAGCGAAGGCGAGAAATCCGTTTGATGAAGGTTCTAGTCTTACAAAAGGACCAAGCGAAGAACCTCAGCAAAAGCGGATTGTTGTAAGATTGTCATCTGACCGGTTTCAAGAAATTTCTTATCTAAAACGATTACTTCGGCATGAGTTGATGCATGTTTCCGATATGCTTAATGACTCTTTTGGTTATAGGGATGAACGACTTGGATGCAATCCCATGGAAGAGAGTATTGTTAAGGAACGTTATGGTGTCTTCTGGGATATTTCTGTAGACAGTCGTTTGATTAGGGAAGGCAAGGAAACGGTCTCAACTAGAGAAGAACGCTATCTGGAGTTTGAATCGTTGTATAAAAAAATTCCTTCAGAAGTGAAAGTGGCTATTTTTGATGTTCTCTGGCAAGACAGTCATTTGACGCACGATCGTATCCTGGAATTAGCAAAAGATGTAAACAAAGTAATGGAAATTTCCGAGGGTTTACCGATACATAACGTTCAGAATGTAAAAAGGACACTTCTTCCTGGAGCGCAATGTCCGTTATGTCAATTTCGTACTTATAACTGGATTGAAAATCTTGAACAAGAATCCGATCTTATAGATAGTATTAAAAAGGACTTCCCCGATTGGAAAGCTGAGGATGGTATCTGTGAAAGATGCTTCGAGTTATATAAGTTGCGAAGCCTTGTCTGTTAATGTAAAGTTTTAATAATAGTTAAGACTTTTTATATAAGTGTTTTTGTTAGAGAAAGGAGTAGGGGATATGAAGCTAACGAGGAGGACTTTCCTACAGATAGCAGGTGCGACTGGAGCAACCTTTACCGTTGCCAATAAGGCAATGGCGTTCAGGTTGTTAAAACCTGCTGTTGAAGTTGGAAATCCATTGGATGCCTATCCGGACAGAGGATGGGAAAGTGTGTATC
>JBDIVL010000004.1:0-136765 GCA_039794405.1 Candidatus Jinrextremum sp.
TCTTCGCTAAAAACCTTATGAGAAAACATGGTATCCCTACGGCAGACTTTAAGATCTTTGAGGATTTAAAACAGGCAAAAAAGCATCTGACGACGTGTGAATATCCCCTGGTTATTAAGGCCGATGGATTGGCAATGGGAAAAGGTGTATTTGTGTGTAAGACAATGGAGGAAGCAGATCAACGCTTAGACGATCTCATGAAGAAAAAAATCTTCGGTCAGGCGGGGGATAAGATCGCTATTGAAGAATTTCTTTCGGGGGAAGAGGTATCAATTCTTGCAATTACTGATGGAAAGACGATTGTTTCTCTTTCAAGTGCACAAGACCATAAGACTATTTACGACGGTGACAAGGGACCAAATACCGGTGGTATGGGTGCATATTCACCCGTGTCGTTGATTACAGAGGAATTGCAGTTCCTTATCGAAGAAAGTATCCTCGTGCCGATAGTCCACGCCATGAAGAAGGAAAACCGGCCATACAAAGGTGTTATTTATGCAGGATTAATGATTACCAGCACCGGCCCAAAAGTGCTTGAGTTTAATGCAAGATTCGGAGACCCGGAGACCCAAGTTATTATCACAAGGATGAAAAGCGACCTGGTACCCCTCCTTCTTTCGACTACGATGAATAATTTAGAAGATGTAATCGTTGAATGGCATGACGGCGTTTCTCTTTGTGCCGTAATGGCCTCAAAAGGATATCCTGACAAATACGAAAAAGGACTTCCTATATCAGGCCTTGAAACGGTCAAAGAATTACGCGATGTGTACGTCTTTCACGCAGGTACGTCTACGAGAAATGGAACTATTGTAACTAACGGAGGCCGTGTTTTAGGGGTTACGGCGCTGGGAGAAGATCTGCAGGAGGCACAAAAGAAAGTCTACGATGCCATTCAAAAAATATCATTCGACGGTGCACACTACAGAAGAGATATTGGTGCAAAGGCCATATATCGAAAGTAGGAGGTGAAACATGCGATGTGAAAAAAAATATATTCATTGTTTCATGATTTTTCTATGTATAATATGTATTTCTCTTTTTGTGAATAAGGCTTTGTTCTCGTCTTTTGCCGGAGAGCAGGATAGGACTTTTTGGGATAAGAGATATGGAACGGAGGCGTATATTTTTGGTAAAGAACCAGTAGAATTCTTGAGGGAACACATCGATATCCTTCCCAAAGGAAAGGTATTTGATATTGCTATGGGAGAGGGACGTAACGCTGTCTTCCTGGCAAAAATGGGTTTTGATGTGGAGGGCTGCGATATTTCAGAAATAGCCGTCAGGAAAGCGCAGGAACTGGCGAAAGAAAACAATGTTAAGATCCATGCCTTTGTGGCTGATTTAGAAACATATCAATTACCGAAGAATACGTATGATATAGTAGTATGCTTTTATTATCTGCAGCGCAGCCTTATTCCACAAATTAAGGATGCACTAAGGCCCGGCGGAGTGGTTGTCTACGAGACCTATACCATTGAGAATCTGGAGCGAGGGCTGGAAGGACCAAAAAATAAGGAATATTTATTAAAACCAAATGAACTTTTGGATTTCTTTAAAGATTTTAAAATTATGTATTACCGGGAATTAACCTTAAACAACAAAAAGGCAATTGCAAGCCTCATAGCGAAAAAGGAGAATTAAGAATTCACCCGTTGAGAATTGGTTTGTAAGCTCTGGATTGGTGCCAGTATAAAAAGTGAAAAACGTCCGGTTCAATCGTGAATGATTGAGCCAACCCTGAGGAAATAATGGGTAACCAGCCATAAGCTCTTATGAGCGAAACCATGATTGGAGAATGCCCTTCCCTAACAGTTCATATTTTTTCCGCGGTAAATAATCCAGAATAATCTTACGTGAATCCGTGGTGAATTTTTCAAATAGACGACCATGTCCCTACTCAATAATGTCACAGACAAACAGCGCGAGGCAATTACCCATGTTGAGGGCCCTCTTTTGGTAGTAGCAGGGGCCGGCAGTGGGAAAACCCGGGTGATTACCCGCCGCATTGGCTATTTAATGTCACAGGGTGTAAGGCCTTATAATATCCTGGCTATTACCTTTACCAATAAAGCTGCCGATGAGATGTGTGAGCGTGTAAGGCAGTTCTCCTCACATAAAGGACTTTGGGTTTCTACCTTTCACAAGATGTGTTCCCGGGTTCTGAGGAGTAATATCGAACGGCTTGGTTATTCAAAGGATTTTAGCATCTATGATACGGTTGATCAATTAAACCGGATTAAGTCTATCATGGCCCAGCTTCAATTAGATACCGCTCAATGGCAGCCCCGGTCCATTATTAGTTCTATTAGCAACGCAAAAAATAAATTTATTAACCCGGAAACCTTTGCATCAATCACCTCGGGCTATTACAATCGTGTTGTTGCACAGGTCTATGCGAAATATCAGGCACTTCTTAAGGCCAATAACGCCCTGGATTTTGATGATCTTCTGGGAAAAACTATCGAACTGTTCAAAACACACCAGGATATCCTGGAGATGTATCAAGACAAATTCCGGTTCATTCTTGTCGATGAATACCAGGATACCAATTATACCCAGTATACCATTACACGGCTCCTCGCAAGCCGGTACAGAAATATCTGTGTGACGGGTGACCCGGATCAATCTATTTACGGTTGGCGCGGGGCGGATATCAAAAACATTATGGATTTTGAGAAGGATTACCCCGATGCAAAGGTAGTTCTTTTAGAGCAGAATTACCGCTCGACAAAGCATATCCTCCATGCGGCTTCCAGTATAATCCAGCAGAACAAATACCGGAAGCAGAAGAACCTCTGGACGGAAAATGTACATGGTGAAAAGATCAAGGCAATCTATTGCGAAGATGAGCATGGAGAGGCGGATGAAATCGCACAGACAATAAAAAGGCTTACGAACAAAGGTACCGAATATTCTGATATTGCAATATTTTACCGTACCAATGCCCAATCGCGTGTGCTGGAAATTTCTTTAAGAAACCATGGAATTCCTTACACGATTATTGGAGGTGTGGCCTTCTATCAAAGGAAAGAGATTAAGGATATCCTCTCTTACCTCAGATTGTGTATCAACCCCCATGATGAAGTAGCGCTGGAACGGGTAATTAATATACCGGCACGCGGCATAGGAAATACTACTATGAAAAGGTTAGAGGAATGGGCTGCGGCAAAAGGTACAAACCTCTTTCATGCTATGCAGCAGGTTGATCTCATACCGGAGATAAAAGGCAAAACGGCTTCATCAATAAAGAGGTTTATTGGACTTATAATGAATTTACAACGGGTGCCAAAATCGCCGGTAGAAGATATTATAAAACGATTGGTTGAAGAAACAAAGTATATAGAATTCCTGCAGGAATCCGGAGAGAAAGAATCTGAAGACCGTATTGCTAACGTCAGGGAACTGGTCAATGCTGCCCATGAATATGACGTAAATTACGATGGCGGTACTTTACAAGGGTTTCTGGAAGAAGTAGCCCTTGTCTCTGATGTGGATGATTTGGAAAATGACACGAAAAGTGTGACGCTTATGACGCTGCACACTGCCAAGGGATTGGAATTCCCCGTTGTTTTTATTACCGGTATGGAGGAGGGACTATTACCCCATTTGGAGTCCGTCGATTCAGATGACAAGGTTGAAGAAGAACGGAGGCTCTGTTACGTAGGCATTACAAGGGCAATGAAGGAACTCTTCCTTACTTATGTTAAACGGAGGACGCGTTACGGACAAATGAACTTTTGTATTTCTTCCCGGTTCCTGGATGAGATCCCGGAAGAAATTTTAGATAAGGTCGATAAAACAAATTATTCTTCTGATATCTATAGTGATCATGACCAGGAGCATTATGAAAAAATTCCACAATTTGATCCTTACAATGTAGATATCTCTGATTCGACGGGTAATTTATCGAAAGGGAATTCCGTATTATTTTCGAATGGAGAAGTGGTGAGACATCCAGTTTTTGGTATTGGAAGGGTACTTGAGGTCTCCGGCAGTAAAGAGAAGGCAAGTGTCAAGGTGAATTTCAATGTTGCCGGAATAAAGCATCTGCTGCTGGCATATGCGAAATTAGAAAAGGTGAGATAAAAGATATATAATTATTCAATCATTAAAAAGGAAAAAAATCTCTATGGCAAAAATATATATGGATAATGCCTCCGGTACACCAATATACTCTCGGGTAGCAGAGGCCATGATACCATTTTTAAAACAAGGTTTTGGCAATCCCTCAAACTTGCATCAATTCGGAAGGTTTACGAATGACGCTATACAAGCAGCGCGGGTACAGGTAGCCGGTCTTATTCATGCAAAGCCCAATGAAATTATATTTACCTCGAGTGGCACCGAGGCCAACAATTTTGCCTTAAAAGGGATTTTATCTGCCTGCAAAAAGAGGGGGAACCATATTATTACTTCACAAATTGAACATTTTTCTGTATTAAACCCCTTGAAATCATTAGAAAAATCGGGATTTGCTGTTACGTATTTGCCCGTTGATAAGTATGGGATGGTAGATCCTGATGATGTCAGAAAGGCCATCACTCCTACAACGACAACGGTATCCATAATGTATGCCAATGGAGAGATTGGTACGGTTCAGCCGGTTAAAGAAATTGGGGCCATCACAAGGGAAAAAAACATTATTTTCCATACCGATGCTGTTGCGGCAGCGGGCAATATTCCTATCGATGTTTCTGATGCTCATATTGACGCCCTCAGTATGTCGGCCAATCAATTTGGTGGTCCATCCGGGATTGGGGCGCTTTATCTCAGGGAGGGGATAAGGATACTTCCTTTCATGGAAGGCGGTGTGCAGGAAGGCGGCCGCAGGGCAGGAACAGAAAACGTTCTGGGGATTGTTGGCATGGGCAAGGCTGCCGAACTGGCGAAGCAAGAGATGCCACAACGTTTGGGTAAAGTTCAAAATTTAAGGGATCAGCTCAGGGATGGCATCTTAAGCAGGATAAGTCATGTATACGTCAATGGGCATCCAACAAACCGTCTCCCTGGAAATCTTAGTTTATGCATTGAGTATATTGAAGGTGAATCGATTTTGTTATTTCTCGATATGCAGGGGATATCTATTTCCAGTGGTTCTGCATGTACCTCCCGATCACTTAAGGCATCCCACGTCATCATGGCCATAGGCGTTGATATAGCACTCGCCCAGGGAACGGTGCTTTTCAGCCTAGGGGCTGAAAATACTGAAGAGGATGTTAAGGATGTTTTAGAGAAACTGCCTCCTATCGTTGAACGATTAAGGCAAATGTCTCCGTTGTACACGAAAGGGAAATAAAATTAAAATATGGTAACAATTGAGTTTTTAAAAATTTCCATAACAACAATATTTTACCACACTGTGTAGGGGCAGGTTTGAAACCTGTCCTGCCTGCTCTGCAAAAATACAAAGCTGAAAAAGGTAATGTTTTCAAAGTTAGGAAGTTTACCATGGTGCCTGTTATTGTAGAAAAGAAAAAATATACCGATATCCTCGAATTACCCTGTCCGAAAGGCCTGAGAATAGAATTAAAGGAAATATTTTAATATGAGGAGGTTTTATGCAATATAGTGCAAAAGTTATGGACCATTTTGCAAACCCACGGAATGTTGGGGAATTCTCTGACGCAGATGGTGTTGGAGAGGTCGGAAATCCCGCTTGTGGAGATATCATGAAAATGTCCATCAAAGTCAAAGATAATGTGATTGTTGATGTAAAGTTTAAGACATTTGGTTGTGGTGCGGCAATAGCTACCAGCAGTATTTCCACGGAAATGATCAAGGGGAAGACCGTAGAAGAGGCCCTGAAACTTACCAATAAAGCAGTGGCAGAGGCGCTGGATGGATTGCCCCCGGCAAAAATGCATTGCTCTGTGCTTGCTGAAGAGGCTATTGAGGCGGCTATTGATGATTATCTCAAGAAGACGACAGGCAGGGGCCTTGAAAAAAAGAAATCTCATGCACATGATGAAGAGCACCATGGACACTAAATTTTGAATGCTGAACATGGGTAGATATATAAGTTCATCGTATAGGGATTTTCAATTTGAATATGGATGGGTGGAAAAATGGATATGAAAGTGGATGAAACCCTGGATTGTTACGGGCTCATGTGTCCTATGCCTATCTTTAAAACGGCTGGTAAAATTAAGGATATCGGGATAGGTAAAGTCCTCGAGGTTATTGCCACTGACGAGGGTATTAAAAAGGATATCATCTCCTGGTGCAATACTACGGGAAATGAACTTCTGGGTATCGAAGAAGAAGAAGGAGAAATTCACGTCTTTATTAAAAGGATGAAATGAACATTCCGATACCGGTAGGCGTACTTTAATCCTGCGATGATAGACGCTTAATTATTACCTGTATGGAAGTACAAAAAATGGCGTTCCTGTATACTGCAGTAATACGCCGTAATTTATTTAATGTCCTTCTGAGATTTACTCTGTTTAAGTATCTGGAAGAGTTCATCTTTCAGGACTAGTCTTTGTTTTTTTAGTTCTTCTAATGCCGTATCTGATCTGGGCTCAATATTATACTCTACCCGGTAAACCTCCCGGTCAAGTTTATGATATTTATCAAAAAGCATCCGAAAATGCTCATTGGTTGTCTTGAGTCGATGGATCTCTTCACGATATTCAGGTAATTCGTGGATAAGATCGTGATGTTCACTTTGCATATTACACTTCCTTTCTCAATAAATCGTTTTGAATAAAATGTAAGAATTTTAGCTGATATCAGTGTTTATCCGTGTCAATCCGTGGTTGATTTAATTTCTCCGGCCTATCTGGCCCCTTACTTGTCCACTGCCGTCCAATCTCTTCAATTGACCTGGGTATTTCCACCTGTGGAATCTGGTATCCATAGGCCTTTCTCCGTTCACGGAGCTTATCTGTAGAAATGCCGAACTGCTTGTCTCGTTTATCTGTCATCTCTTTTCTGATTTGTCCATCAGCGCCGGCAGACCACATCAGGATTGGTTCTCCCATCGGGATCTCAGTGCTCGGGTCAGGCCAGGTATGGAACGTTTTGCCCCAACTTGTTAAGAATCCCTCAAGCGCCTTGTCACCCATATCAGATAAATCAGGCACGATAAGCTGCCCGGATAATATCTCATAAGCATGAGGATGCCAATATTTCTTTTCCTGCGCCGGGAGTGTTTGATAGGTCTCATCACTAATGATGTATTCTATACCAAGGAGCCTGGCAGGGGCTTCTTTGGAGTCATATACGACACATTGGTGGATTTCACCGGCACGGACGTTAAGGTTTCGCATCGAGCAATAGTGGTGGGCTTCTATCTGAAGGTCAGGATTGCTCTTGGCAATATGGAATGCGCAGAGGTACAGGTGGATATCCTTGACGGGATCGGCATATTTCAACTTACTGACATTGTCAACACCGCCCCCCTCTTTTTCTGCTACAGCTCCTTTTGGTGCAACAAACAATAGGCCAAGAAAGGCAATAATCACCATTACCGTTATGTTACCCGCTAGCTTTTGATAGAAATAGTGAAGCATACTTACCTCCTTCCGTTTCAATGATTGTAAAATCGTTTTTATTGATTCCTCTTACCTTAGAGTATAATTCTGTTTTCTGATTTGTAAACATATAGTTTATTTCTATTTGCATGACTTGACTGTCTGCGCATAGCACAAAGACAGGCGCTCAACGCAATTATTTTCTTTCTGCTGCCCGCTTATCGTAGGTCCCCGGTCTGCAAGCCAGGCACAGATAGACCGACAAAGCTCTTAGCCTTACCCGCATCTTTAAAAATCATGAAGCATAATTGGTTGCTCCCAAAAGAACTGATCAAGCCGCTCAAGCTCCTTGACCGGTTTGGACGGCTTGAACCCAGATTTTACGGAACTGTATTGATATCTATTACAGGTTCAAGCTTGTGACTTGATTGTACAGGAATTTCGTGTTACGTAAGCCAGTTTTTGGGGTGGCACTGACAAACCTTGTTTATCAGTGTTTTATAATCCATATCCATATATCCATGTGCGCATTCAAATAAGCACGAATAAACCAGTTTGTCCGTGCCACCCGGTTTAGATGTTGTTGCAAAACCTCAGATTCTCCCTTCTGACTTGTGGGTAAAGATGAGAACAAAGCCTTCCAGTATGATATACCCGTATCGTTTTTGTATCAGGTATCCGATGCTGGCAATGATATCTCTCCTTTCACGGCATTCCATCCCTGAAGAATACCCGGCGGTATTCAGACCCGGCACAGATTCCGAATGAACCGCCGGAAAGATTTCTTGCTTGTTTGATTTTACTATTGTACTATGTTTGCGATTTAATCTACATCTCATACCTTTATAAGGAGAACCGTTGATGAACGATCAGGCATCCTCAATCGGGGATATTAGTCATGGAGTAGAGTTGCCCTCATTTTCCCTTGAAAGTCAATTGCCCATGGGAGATGGCATCGTGAATTTAACCGGTACATGGGTGGGGTATGTTTCCCTGTTCATGTTTCTTTTTGCCTACATCCTTGTTATTTTTGAAGATATAATTCATTTAAAAAAGGCAAAACCAATGATCCTTTTTAGTTGCCTTACGTGGTTTTTTATTGGCATTTACGAGGCAATAAACGGGGGAGGGCATTCTCACACCTTTATAGAACATCTTATAGCGGAAATCGGTAGTCTTTTTTTCTTCCTGCTGGTAGCCATGACGTATATCAATGCCTTATCGTCCCTTAATGTTTTTCAATCCCTACGTGCAAAATTACTGTCAAGGGGAATGGGTTATAAGCAACTGTTCTGGGCAACAGGTGGTCTGGCATTTATGATTTCCCCCTTTGCAGATAATATGACCACCGCTTTGCTTATGTCTACCGTTGCGATGACGGTCAGCGGCGGAAACAAAAAATTCATCGTCCCCGCTTTTGTGAACATCGTTGTAGCTGCAAATGCAGGAGGGGCATGGAGCCCTTTTGGGGATATAACCACGCTCATGGTATGGACTGCCGGTAAGGTAGAAACAGTTAAATTTTCTTATCTGTTTCTTCCTGCTATAGTAAATTGGGGTATTCCTGCACTCATCATGAGTTTTTTTGTACCGAAAGGAAAACCTGAATGCAGGAAAGAGATCGACGCTTTAAAACCGGGTGCAAAACTGGCAATAGTTTTTGGAATCGTCACTATTGCCATGGGGGTTTCCTTCCACCAATTTTTGGACCTGCCTCCCTTCCTTGGTATGATGCTGGGCATGGGTTTTCTTATGTTCGTTTCTTACTATATGAAACACTGGGGAGAAAAAAAGTTCCTGAAAAAATTAGGGATCAGCGAAGAAAGGCGTAAGGCCGAACGTTACAATTTTTTCAAAAGCGTAGAGGAGGTAGAATTTGACACCCTTCTTTTTTTCTTTGGTGTACTGGCTGCTGTTGGGGCATTGCAATATATAGGCTATCTTGGTGTAATTGGGGATAAATTATATGGAAACATGAGATTAACAGTAGCAAATACTATCCTCGGAGGTGCTTCTGCGGTGCTTGATAACATTCCCCTTATGTATGCTGTTCTCAAAATGGACAAGCCGATGGGGGTCGACCAGTGGTTACTTGTTACATTGACTACAGGTGTCGGAGGCAGTTTGCTTTCTATAGGTTCAGCAGCCGGTGTTGCGGTAATGGGAGTCGGTAAGGAACATTATACCTTTATGTCACATCTGAAATGGGTCCCGGTTATTGCACTGGGATATTTTGGTAGTATAGGAACCTGGTGGTTGATTACCGCGGGATTACGATAAAGGAAGTCAAAACATAACCGTATTGCAAAGGAGTAACAGCGAATGAGAGGAGAATCCAAACGGCGATCAGTGAAAGCCAAATTACTGCTCTTTTCTCTCTGCATTTCACTCATACCCGTTGCCGTTATCACAATAATATACTACCTCAACACAAGAAATACCCTGCAGAAACATACCCTCAATAATTTGTCCACCATTGTGGAATTTAAAAAACAACATATCCTCTCATTCATAAACGCAAAAAAAGAAAGAACCATTGACTTTAGCTCTGATGGCCTTATAAAACGAAACCTTGAGAAAACAGTACATGATGGAGTTCTTTCGAAAGGCAGTGTGCATGCCTTAAATAGACATCTTTTGGCAAACAAAAAATTTTTAGATACTTCAATCGTTGCGATAACGGTGATCGACAATAACAACAAAATCGTTGCCTCTACCGATGAACATCTTGTTGGAATAAATGTATCCGGTTATAAGCCATTTGTACCCGGAACAAAAAGAAATAACAACAAAACACTCGTCCCGGTTGTCCAACCATATTTATGCCCTATCTATAACATTAACTGCCTGTCCGTCATTGCGCCTATAACCTCTTCCAGGACAAAGGGGAAGACGTTAGGTTTCGTTATCAATTGCTATGATCTTGCCACCCTGTGCAAGATTACCTCCGCACGATCAGGAATGGGAAACTCCGGAGAGGTTTATCTCGTCAATAGAGATAAGGTAATGATCACTGAATCACGGTTCATTGAGGGATCTCCGCTGAAGCAGGTAGTCGACACGGAACCGGTTCGGAAGATCCTGGAAGACGGGAAAGAAACAACGGGTATTTATCTTGATTACAGAGGCATTCCTGTTGTGGGAGCTTCTGCATATATACAAGAGTATGACTGGGTGCTTTTGGCAGAAATAGATAAAGAAGAAGCATTTGCACCCCTAAAAACACTGAACATCGTTGCACTGAATATGGGGCTCATATGTACTGCTGCCGTCACCAGCGTGGGTATTATCTTTGCTTTTTCTACTGCAAGGCCGATCAATATATTGAGGAAAGCAACCGAAAAGTTTCGGGCAGGCAATCTCGAAATGAGGGTTAACATAGAGACGCGAGACGAGATTGGAGACCTTGCCCGGAGTTTCAATGCTATGGCAGATGCGCTTGCACTGGAAACTCACAAGTTGTCGTGTGCCGTCGAACAAAGTCCCTGTGCGGTTATTGTAACGGATATCAAAGGTAACACGGAATACATAAACCCCAGGTTCACACAACTGACGAGCTACACCTCCGAGGAAGTTTTGGGGGAAAATCCACGCATCTTAAAATCCGGCGAGAAATCTCCGGAAGAATACCGGAAGTTGTGGGATACTATTACGTCCGGGAAAGAATGGCGGGGTGAATTCTGTAACAGGAAGAAAAATGGCAGCATTTATTGGGCATCCGCATCCATCTCCCCGGTAAGGAATTCAAAAGGTGTTATCACCAATTTTGTGGGAATTCAGGAAGACATTACCGAGCGCAAACAAACAGAAGAAATACTGAAAGAAACCGTAACACAAAGGGATAAAAATATTGATGACCTAAAGCATCTGATGCGTTATTCCACCATAATGAACGACGAAGTACTGGAGAAGGTATTGTTTGAGCACATGTCCCTTGCCTTAAAAGGACGTTTTCAGCCTGATGTTCTGGCTTTGTTAACGCTCGACAAAGGAAAAAATATTATTGACATACCTCTGATAATCCCACAAATGCCGGTAAAAAACCTTTTTAAAAGCGAAATTTTTATAGAGCCCTCCTTGTGCCGTGTAATCAGAACCGGCCAGCCATTCATTTCAAAGGATATCCAAAAAGACCCCTCTTGCGAATGTACGCATGATAAAATTTTAGAGGGTAGCTGCGCATGTTTTCCGTTGATAGCTGGCGGAACTATCACAGGGGTGGTGCTTATGATAAAAAAAGAATCGGGATACTGGAATAATAACGAGATACTTGAGCTTCTGTCAACTTATATAGGGCTAACGGCATCAGCGCTTCATAGAGTTAGATTGATGGAAACTACGAAACAGACGTCTGTAACGGATGCGCTCACCGGGGTGTACAACAGGAGGTTTTTCGATGAGATGATTGAGAAGCAAATCGCTCTGGCAAAGCGGCACAATGAATCCCTCAGTATACTCATTATCGACCTTGACTACTTTAAGAAGGTAAACGACACGTATGGGCATATCGCTGGTGATTATCTTTTACGGGAAATAACCGGAGTCATGCGTTACCATACAAGGTCGTCGGATATTCTGGCGAGATACGGCGGTGAGGAATTTATTATTATTATGCCCATGATTACGAAGGCCCACGCAGTAGAAAAGGCGGGAGGAATTCGCCAACATGTCGAATCTCATGATTTCAATACCATTGTAGCAGGGAAGTCTATCAGGGTAACAGTAAGTATTGGCGTGGCAACGTACCCGGAACATGGCATCAAATCTGATATTCTGATACACGCCGCGGATAGTGCCCTCTATAAGGCAAAGAGAGCGGGACGGAACCGGGTGGATGTCCCTTAAGGGAAAAGGCATCTTAATCATTAAGTCCCGTAGGCTGGGTTGAGGTACGAAACCAATAACCTAATAAAAAGAGCAGGGAAATAATGCAATATCGCAGATCACACTCGCCATACAGAGACGAAATGTGATGAACTGCTGGCGAGAGGTTACGAGAGACATGCGGCAAGAGCCCGGGTAGAAGAAGCTGTTTGTCGGATATTGAAAGAATGGGAAATTCAGAAGTGATTTTAGGAAAATAAAGTGGAGTTCTTTGAATAACCTTGAATATTTTGCAAAGATATATAGCGATCTCAAAACAAAATGTCACATAGCGTAGTTTTTTGTTGGTTCAATTGTCCACGATTGAACCGAGACGTTTTGGCTTATTTGCCTATACCGGGGGCACCAATCAAAAGCTGTACATCAATCCCAAACGTATGGTTCAATCTACAAGATTGAACCAACCCTGAATTTCTTTTCAGTTTTCCTAATTCCAAAGATGTTACCAGGCCAACACTCCGTAGAAGTCTTCTGAAGGCAGGATATCCCTCCTTTCCACATCGTTGAAGCCACTTGCCCGGAGATGTTCCATCGTTTCTCCGATTTCCGGAAGGGATGCGCACCCTGATGTTGATCTCAAGACAATATCGAAATTACGTGAAGTAATGCTTTTCCCTCTCATGAGGGATACCATGGCAAATGTTCCGCCTGGCGTGATCAATGAACGAATCCTCCGAAAAAGGGAAGGGCGCTCTTCCGGTTTGAAGTAGTATAGATTGTTATACAGTGAAATAAAATCGAAGGACTTTTCAGGAGTATCGCACCAGTTACGAATATCGGCTTTCACAACGGTAAAACGATCGGCAAGTCCCCATTCCTTCAGGTTTTCCCGGGCATGGTGGATAACCATTTCCTGCATATCGATGCCGATACCTGTTACTTCTTTGTACATTTCTGCTGCATGGCGGATATAAATTCCCGAACCACATCCGATCTCGAGAAGGCTCTTTGGCTTGCACTCATGTATGGCACGCTGCACAAAGATTTTTATGAGATGTTCAAGGGAACGTGACGAGCGGGCGATGAGGGTCGCTGTTGCCTTCAGGTAATCTCCCTGAGGGGCGCCTCCTATTCTGTCTGCCAAATTGTGGTACACCGACCCATGATACGCAATACACTCCTGCAGCATGGCTGCAAAGGGATCGCCGTACTCGTTCGACAGCGATCGTGAGCGTTTTCCCCGGAGTGCATAGAGGCCATTCCTGAATGAGAGTTCTCCCAGTGCAACTCCCAATTCCAGCAATAGATCGAGAAGATCGGTACGTACCGCATTTATCTTTCGGGATAACATTTCAAGAGACGACGGCTTCCTCAGTTGCATCAAAAGCCCCATATCAATGGCCGCATACAGGAAGTAGAGCCGGGAGAGGGTCTTGAGATCACGCATGAGGGCAGTGTGAGAAAGCAGTTGACGGTTCCGTACAAGGGTTAAAAGCGCTGAAATATTCATTTTCTCTCCCTATTATTTGTAAGATTCATTGTTTCGCCAGCGTCAATAAAAAATTTTATTTTCTGAGTCCACCAAGAACAATATCTGCGATCTGCTTACCGGAACCCGGTCTTGAAAGAGTGTTAGGATCGAAGATACGCTGGAGGAGCAGTCCATCAAGCACAGCGATGACTGTAGATGCTGCAATGAGGGAATCGACCTTCCGGAATTCTCCGTTCCGGATACCTTTTTGAATAAAGCTCGCCACCTTTTCCCGGGAGAGGGCGTACACCTCACGAAAATGGAGACTGGCAGATTCGCTCCGCCGATACTCTGACCAAAAATCAAGGAGCACAAACCCGAACTCCCGCCACTCATTGAATGCCTTCAGTGTGGCAGTGATAAACGTCTCAAGGGCAGCAGTTGCTGTCTTCTGCCGTTCTGCATCCCGGTAAATCGTCTCATGGAATGAACTCCGCACATGATCATAGAGGGCGAAAAAGAGGGTATCCTTGCTCCTGAAATACTCATAGACCGTTCCCTTGCCGATGCCGGCAGCCTTTGCAATATCCTCTATCGTTGTCTTGCCGTAGCCTTGCTGGGAAAACACGCCAAGGGCTGCCTTCAGTATAGACAGACTCTTCTCTTCTTTATTAATGATTTTAGGTGACATATAATTATCTCTTTGTATGACCGACTGGTCAGTCAATATAAAATTTATAAACTATAAGAATGCATTTGTCAAGACCCATTTTGATAGAAAAACGTGCCAAATGTTTCGGTTCAATTGTGGACGATTGGATCAACCCTGAGGATGTTCCTGAAAAGGGTACAAAAATTTTGTTAAAAAAGTATGAGATAGTTTTGCCTTTGAAAATATGTTTGTCACATATCTCGTGCATTTTCGGAGTGTATCTTTGTCGAACGTTGACATCTACAGTATCGTATTCAATTCCTTATAGGCTCAATGAAATCGGATATATACATCACAGTGCGTCCATGCAATATCAGTGTTTCAATTCCTTATAGGCTCAATGAAATGAAAAACTTATCCCTCCAAGAAATTGCAAACCTAGTGTTTCAATTCCTTATAGGCTCAATGAAATAAAGGCCTCTCTTACAACGATATTGCAAGCCTCGTGTTTCAATTCCTTATAGGCTCAATGAAATGTGCAGAAATATTCTAACTATCTCAAAGAAAAAGATGTTTCAATTCCTTATAGGCTCAATGAAATTAAAAGCCATTCCCGTCGACAAAAGGATGATCGCCCGTTTCAATTCCTTATAGGCTCAATGAAATAATGTTTTGTATTGGGATAGATTTTCTTTTATCCCGTTTCAATTCCTTATAGGCTCAATGAAATAAAATGATTCATGCTCATTTTCTCCTGCTGCGCTTTGGTTTCAATTCCTTATAGGCTCAATGAAATGCCATACCATGTCAAGAATTTCCGCTAAAATTCGTTTCAATTCCTTATAGGCTCAATGAAATCATGATTGCTACCCTTCACAGACCCGGAGATAACGAAGTTTCAATTCCTTATAGGCTCAATGAAATGTAGTAGTTAAATAAAGCCTTGTACCAGTTTTATCGTTTCAATTCCTTATAGGCTCAATGAAATTTCACTGTAAGAATTACCTTATAGATCAAAAATAGTTTCAATTCCTTATAGGCTCAATGAAATTCCGAAGTGAAGCCGTGCTGCAATACCCCTTTCCAGTTTCAATTCCTTATAGGCTCAATGAAATTAATCCTGCAAAAAGCTTTATTAGATATTCTACAGTGTTTCAATTCCTTATAGGCTCAATGAAATATCAGGCAATATATCGCTATCGGCATCATTACCTTTGTTTCAATTCCTTATAGGCTCAATGAAATTCCTTTAATAAGAACTTATAAGAAAGGAGAAAAAAGGTTTCAATTCCTTATAGGCTCAATGAAATCAGAAGATGCTCTCTCTCTTCTCT
This sequence comes from Candidatus Jinrextremum sp., assembly GCA_039794405.1. Lineage (GTDB taxonomy): Bacteria > Planctomycetota > Brocadiia > Brocadiales > Brocadiaceae > JBDIVL01. Next base: position 15,763 of record JBDIVL010000004.1, read on the forward strand.
TAAAATCACGGTTTCAATTCCTTATAGGCTCAATGAAATAAATAAAAGCCTTGTATCGGGATAATCCTGGTACAGTTTCAATTCCTTATAGGCTCAATGAAATGTAGAGGAATACTACACATGTATTTTCTCACCTAAGTTTCAATTCCTTATAGGCTCAATGAAATTAGATGGTCTTCTTCGCAAAATATCATTACTCCCTTGTTTCAATTCCTTATAGGCTCAATGAAATAATGCTGCAAAATGTAAAACCTGCCAAGACTTAGCAAGTTTCAATTCCTTATAGGCTCAATGAAATGAAAGGATCATCACATCCATATATGCCAGTGGTAGACGTTTCAATTCCTTATAGGCTCAATGAAATAGAGCCGCATATGCCTTTATCCCTCAGAGTACTATGTTTCAATTCCTTATAGGCTCAATGAAATAAAACTTATAATGGAAGCGGAAAAAATTGCTTTCGGAAGTTTCAATTCCTTATAGGCTCAATGAAATACGGTATCTCTATAGAAGAAAATGCCCTTACTTCGTTTCAATTCCTTATAGGCTCAATGAAATAAGTCAATAGACATAGTAATAACAGACCCTCCTTAGTTTCAATTCCTTATAGGCTCAATGAAATGCGTTCGGGGATGGAGCAAAATTGTCTGAATTTATCGTTTCAATTCCTTATAGGCTCAATGAAATGTTTCTTTCGTCTCTTGTAGGATGCCCATGTAATTTGTTTCAATTCCTTATAGGCTCAATGAAATAAATTAACTTGCATTCCACCTTCTGTATCCCACTGAAGTTTCAATTCCTTATAGGCTCAATGAAATGGATATCCCTAAGACAATTCTGATTCACGGAGAAACGTTTCAATTCCTTATAGGCTCAATGAAATCTTCTATTGTCTCAATAAGAAGGTCTAATTTTGAATTGTTTCAATTCCTTATAGGCTCAATGAAATAATTGACCATCAAAAGGGATATCATCCCCGAAAGCACGTTTCAATTCCTTATAGGCTCAATGAAATCCTTCCATTCGTCATACAACAATACATCATTTGTTCTCGTTTCAATTCCTTATAGGCTCAATGAAATGGAATCAAACAAGCAATACTCTTGTTGGTATCGCACGTTTCAATTCCTTATAGGCTCAATGAAATTGGACGCAGCAGGTTAACAGATGGATTGACTTGTCGGTAGTTTCAATTCCTTATAGGCTCAATGAAATAAGGACATTCTTGGTGTAACCGGTGATGTACTGGTGTTTCAATTCCTTATAGGCTCAATGAAATGTTTATTCGCCTCAAAGAAGGTTTTCTTATACCCAGTTTCAATTCCTTATAGGCTCAATGAAATTTTTGATTTTACAAATTTTTCTTTTCAACAAATGTGGTTTCAATTCCTTATAGGCTCAATGAAATTGTATTCTCACACAAATATGTTTTCCCTCTTACCGAAGTTTCAATTCCTTATAGGCTCAATGAAATTCCTGGTCTCTTGCAAGAATCATATATAATTCATCCCCGTTTCAATTCCTTATAGGCTCAATGAAATGATTTTCAAAAGATGTATGTCGGCACGTTATATACGTTTCAATTCCTTATAGGCTCAATGAAATGCCGTTGGCATCCTTCAGTTTTCTCACCTCTGCCTGTTTCAATTCCTTATAGGCTCAATGAAATTGGAAAGGCATACGCAGCCAGACTTGTCACTCATGTTTCAATTCCTTATAGGCTCAATGAAATGTCATAATGTAGATGTTTTACAAGCCGCTCCCCCTCGTTTCAATTCCTTATAGGCTCAATGAAATGAAACGGCATAAGATATCGCAAACTTTATTTTTACGTTTCAATTCCTTATAGGCTCAATGAAATATGTGGCCTTAGATGGGATGAATGTTCAAATCTACAAGTTTCAATTCCTTATAGGCTCAATGAAATAATATGATGAGCCTCCAGATATATTGAAAGAGGTGTTTCAATTCCTTATAGGCTCAATGAAATTTCGTTCGTGGAAAGAAAGGTATGCAGAGACTTACAAGTTTCAATTCCTTATAGGCTCAATGAAATCTGGCAAGCCTATAACGACTTTCTTTTACATTTTCTGTTTCAATTCCTTATAGGCTCAATGAAATTAAAAGTTGCTGCTATTATCTCATATACAGAAAAGTTTCAATTCCTTATAGGCTCAATGAAATATCCGACTTATGCTTGAACGAAAACTCAATATCATGTTTCAATTCCTTATAGGCTCAATGAAATGATATTTGCAACAATATTAAACAGCATTGGGAATGTCGTTTCAATTCCTTATAGGCTCAATGAAATCTTACGCCTGCGAGGGCAAGATGGAATTTCCCAAAGCGTTTCAATTCCTTATAGGCTCAATGAAATTGCCCTTTGTGTTTTGCAGAGTCTATAGCCAAGCTAGTTTCAATTCCTTATAGGCTCAATGAAATTTAAAGAAAGGAGAGTTGAATGCAGAAATGTAGTGTTTCAATTCCTTATAGGCTCAATGAAATGCCTCAAAGTATTTTACAAACTCTTCAGGATTAACGGTTTCAATTCCTTATAGGCTCAATGAAATTCGAATCCTGTAGGTTTCTGGAAAGACTACAGAAGGTTTCAATTCCTTATAGGCTCAATGAAATATTTTTTCAAAATACCAGCAAAGGCAGGAAATACAGTTTCAATTCCTTATAGGCTCAATGAAATCTTGCATTCCTTGCATGTTGTATTTCATTCTAGCAATGTTTCAATTCCTTATAGGCTCAATGAAATCAATCATTGCAACAGAATATTTTATCCTTACTTGTTGTTTCAATTCCTTATAGGCTCAATGAAATCAACATAATAGGGGGATAAAATGAAATATCCTACATGTTTCAATTCCTTATAGGCTCAATGAAATCCCGTCAAACGTCCTTCCGAAAATCTTATAATCAATGTTTCAATTCCTTATAGGCTCAATGAAATAATATTCGGATTATTCTTATCAATATGAATATTGTGTTTCAATTCCTTATAGGCTCAATGAAATGAAAAAGTAATTAAAAAAATTATAGATGTTTCAGAGTTTCAATTCCTTATAGGCTCAATGAAATGAAGAAGATGAAAACATCTCTTCTTCAATAACAAGTTTCAATTCCTTATAGGCTCAATGAAATTAAAGCAATCGTTAATTTGTACCAGAAACGTTTCTCGTTTCAATTCCTTATAGGCTCAATGAAATTCCAAATGAAAAGAAAATGAGAGATTTACGGTCAACCGTTTCAATTCCTTATAGGCTCAATGAAATCTAATTCTCCTCTTTCACTTCCTATAAGTATTCTTTTGTTTCAATTCCTTATAGGCTCAATGAAATATTATCAGACGTATAAATATACATCTGTCATTGAGCCGTTTCAATTCCTTATAGGCTCAATGAAATAAAGAGGAACAGAGGCTTGCTGTTTGTCATTCTATGGTTTCAATTCCTTATAGGCTCAATGAAATGAACCCTGGATTTTTACACGACATACCCTTTCATCGTTTCAATTCCTTATAGGCTCAATGAAATGTCCAAAGAGACTCTTCAAATTGATCTCTTTCTTCTCGTTTCAATTCCTTATAGGCTCAATGAAATGGGGATAACGGTCCTTGAGATCAAGGATTTTATACCAGTTTCAATTCCTTATAGGCTCAATGAAATAAGTTTCTGGATGATGTCACGATCAAAGGCTGCGTTTCAATTCCTTATAGGCTCAATGAAATTGAGATTGCCGACAAGATTATTAAAGAAAACAACATGTTTCAATTCCTTATAGGCTCAATGAAATCACAAGAAAGACCTTCGACTTTCTCGTCATACAGATGTTTCAATTCCTTATAGGCTCAATGAAATTTTGTCTGTATCCATCTCTTTATCGAGTTCGTCTTGTTTCAATTCCTTATAGGCTCAATGAAATCTTTCTTTAAGAATAAAAAATTATCTAATTCTATTAGTTTCAATTCCTTATAGGCTCAATGAAATGGTATGCGCTCACCGATTGGTATGAGTAAGTATCATGTGTTTCAATTCCTTATAGGCTCAATGAAATACAACATCTTTGGCTTTCCGCCCTTTCCTTTTCTTTGTTTCAATTCCTTATAGGCTCAATGAAATGTCTTTGCTTTGCGATACATACAAAGACCACACCCGTTTCAATTCCTTATAGGCTCAATGAAATCTTCTACGAAATTAACTCCAGCCCGGACTCCCAGACGTTTCAATTCCTTATAGGCTCAATGAAATTATCTCAAAACAGGTCTGTTGATCCTTGATGATTTGTTTCAATTCCTTATAGGCTCAATGAAATATCGATACTCCTATGTCTTCTTCAATCAAAAGCCCGTTTCAATTCCTTATAGGCTCAATGAAATATGAAGTAGAATCCTACAAGTTAAACGCAATACAGTTTCAATTCCTTATAGGCTCAATGAAATTGAGCTGGGCGAAACTGGTGTATTGTGACTTACTGCGTTTCAATTCCTTATAGGCTCAATGAAATGAGGATTAAGATCACGATATCGCGAAGCCCTTTCTGTTTCAATTCCTTATAGGCTCAATGAAATGTCATCTGGCACATTACTTACTTTGCTATGATTTATGTTTCAATTCCTTATAGGCTCAATGAAATACGTTTGATATTTTATGGGTACCGTTGTACGCATCGTTTCAATTCCTTATAGGCTCAATGAAATGATTTTAAAGATCTTACGTTCAGATATTTTCCATCCCGTTTCAATTCCTTATAGGCTCAATGAAATTCATCAGTCTTGTATGTTGTGGCATTAGCAGGAAACTGTTTCAATTCCTTATAGGCTCAATGAAATGAGGCAGGACGGGGAATCAAGGCAGGATGTGGAATCGGTTTCAATTCCTTATAGGCTCAATGAAATCCGACAGCGCCGACATCGTAAGCGTTAATAGTTCGGTTTCAATTCCTTATAGGCTCAATGAAATTATTCCTTGTTAGCGTTCAGGTATTGAGCATGGATAGTTTCAATTCCTTATAGGCTCAATGAAATAAGGTCTCTGCAACGATTGCGCAATGTTGGCAGATGTTTCAATTCCTTATAGGCTCAATGAAATCCGTTTTATGGACTCAATAAATAGAAGGGCTTATAACCTTTTTACAGGATAAAAATGACCAATTTTTTCGTCGACCCTTAATTGTGTAAAAAAAGCGAGAGGTCGACATGATACACTTAAGTCGCCTTTGCATAATACTATAACCTACCTTTTTGATTTATCAAGAGAATTTATATTGGTGTACATGCAGTTATTTTCCAAGGGTCGACAGATTTTGTCTTTTAATTATTTAGCTATAATGAACGCAAATTAAACGATATAAAAAGTAACACAGATTTTAAGAATTAATTCCGGTTTTTTATTCATATTTATCAATATTCATTATTAATCTCAGAAAAATTTATTGATGGCACAATGTTATTCAATTACAAATTGTAAACCAAAATCTATATAAAAGAATGTTTCTTGGATACATCATATCCCATTTTTGTTCAATATCTATTATAAAGAATTCTCAATGTTTTTTCCTGGAATAAGACCCATTGTAGGAGAGTATTCATAGGTACATAAAAACATATCCTTTCTTAGATGAGAAATCCCATCTTTTGCTTTATAGGCAGGTATTGAGAGAGAATGCCTTCTTATTGTATATAAAGCCTTTATTCTATCTGTTCTTTTTATATCCGTTTTATCAAGTAAGTTAATTGCTTCATCAATTTCTTTACTAAACGTCTCATATACATTAACTGGTATTACTGTCATGTTTGAAATCTTTCTGAATAATTCCTGCGCATCTCTTTTGTTGTCAGCTTCGAGACCGTTTTCTAAAAGACGAATTGACGTATCAAATCTTTTTATATATTGTGTTCCATTAGGATTCTCTCTGGAAAAAATCTTTTTAACAACAAATTGTTTATCTTCTTCACTAAAAAGCTTTCCATTGAAAGGCTGAAGTTCTTCTAGAGATGCATTGACAATGTCTTTATCATAAATGTATCCGATGCCAGAGGCATTTTCAAATATATGCACATTTGGTAATGTACCTTTGTATATAAAAGGTTCATCGATTTTTCCTTTTGAATCTCTTAATATTCTTCCCATTCGTTGAATAAGAGCATCAATAGTTGCCAGTTCTGAAAATAGAATAGGGAAATCAATATTTAAAGAGGCTTCCACAAGCTGAGTTGTTATCCAAATACCAGTACAATTTTTATCTAGGATATCGCCTTCTTTTTTTCTTCTAGATTGGTAAGTAAACGCTGAATGAAGAAGATGAGTTGGAATATTTAATCTTTTGTTATCTATATATTTCTTTATAGCTTCAAAAACTTGTTGTGCCTTTTTTACTGTGTTTACTATTACGAGAACTTTACCATGTTTTAAATAAGCATCAATAATTTGTCCTGCATTTTCAGCAATATCGTCATTTACTAACTTTATTTTATGTTTTATATCATGTAAAGTTTTTTCAAGAAGAATAGTATTTGGAATCTTTTCTAGATATTCTTTATATAAAGGTGGTAGTGTAGCTGTCATCAAACAAAATTTACCTCCAAGTGAAACGATTTCTCGCAATCCTCTAAGAATAACAGCTACAATTTCTGCATCATACGACTGGATTTCATCGATAATCACTTTTGAATAAGAAAGGGTAGCATATACCTTTTCATAGCCTTTATATTTGAAAGTTGCAGTAAAAAGCTGGTCTGCGGTAGATATGGTAACGGGCATTGCAAACTGTCTGGAAATATCTATAAGGTGAAGACTTTGACTTAAACCTTCACTATTAGAGTCATTTCTCTCTGCCATCTTTTCTAATGCTCCTTCAAGTTGATAAAAGGAACTATCGCTGTGTAAAAGACCGACAAATTCATTATTTCTGTATGTCTCTTTTGTTCTTTCAAACATAGCATTAACGGATGTCCTCACAGGCAGAGTATAAAAGCCTTTATCCTTGCCAAGCCACAGATAAGCAAATTCTGTTTTACCAATCCCAGTACTAGCCGTCATTACAATATTATTTGTACGATAAGGGACCGCATCTGTTTGCCAAATACATTCTTTTTTAACACCTTTATGTATAAGGTACGGAATAACAAAATCCTGAGAATCGCCAAGTGGCTTTTCTTCAACACTTAAATGAGCAGAGGCGGCGTGATCAATCCTGTGAAGTAGTCCTTTTAGTAAGATATAAAGTTTGTAAACTTCCCCATCTGATGCCTTAATCCGTCTTTCTATCTTCTTACGATATGCCCATTTTAGTTTGTTTGGTATTGGTACTATTGCTTGCATGTCCGATAAATACAGCAAATTTGGTGTTAAGTCGTCTTCAATAATTTTTTTAATTTCGTCCCATCTTGTGGGATTTTCTATTATTTCTCTTTCTCTGTCTTTATCGTGATGATAGGCAATTGCCTGATAAAGCACTGGGTGAAACTCTTTTGGAAAAGGTTGTAGATCAACTTCGCTTAAAAAAGCAGGGGATAATAAATTATGAGGCACTTCTTCTCGAAACTCTGGCTGAATAAGCAGTAACCCGAGTTTTTTGCGGATTCTATTCTGGAAAGGGGTATGTAGTTTTCCAATATCGTGATATTTTATTACAAGTTCTAATGCCTTCCAGAAGTGTTCAATGAAATTTTGTGGAATACATCTTTCTAGCCTTTCCCCATATAATTCTTTAAATGATTCAAGTTCTTTTAATAATTGTTCTGTATGGGTTTTCAAATCCTCCGGTGGGCTTGATTTGGCATACACCACCATACTTTATCTTCCTCCTCATCAAATGTAATTCTTCCGTTTTCTTCAATGTTATCTTTTTCAACGTATATATAATCAAGCCACTGGAAATTTCTTATCTTTCGAGTGTTCTTCCCAATCTTTACATCCTCAAAGCTATAATATCCTGGAAGTTTTAACGGTATACCATTAAGATTGAAAGAATCAGCAATCTCTTTTCTGATATAGCAAGGGATATTAATTTGTTCTACCTCTATCTCTTTATCTTCACAATTGAGTCGTTTTACTTTCTCCACTTTTAAAAGGTCTTCAGCCCTACCAAGATAAGGATAGTAAGGAGGTGAATGAAAGGCATCTTCTAACCTTTCTAAAATAGGCTTTTCAGCCTTTACATGGACAGTTAAATTTACGTTGTTTAAGGCATTGACAATGATGGGATATCGATCGAATGTTTCTCCACTTCCTTTTTTATAATGTTGATAATCCCGAAGTAGGGCATCATATTGCCCCTGTATACTTACGTTTATATTAGGAATTGTCTCTTTCATCCCAAGAAGCTGATGAATAAGTCCCAATACGGTTGATGGAGCGGGTAACGGATATGTCTCAATTACCTCCATCGTAATTGGGTTCCTGTAAACGGCAACTTCTTGAAAAAGTTTAACCTTTAAGACTTCCATTATTTCACCCCATAGAAATCGTTAACCTTTAATTTTAAGGTATCAATAGCCGTTTCTGGTGAAAAGACATTGCTCAAACTTGTTCCGTTAGAGAAAAACCCATTCCGTAGTCCTATCACTGTGTTAGTCTGAACTTGTTCTTTATTTAACTTATCATTGTCCTTATAACAATAATTGGAACTTAAAATCTCATCTATCGCTTCTTTTACAATCTTCGGTTTACCATTTTCCCATTCTATTTTTACACTATTCATAAAAAATGGATTCTTTACAGGATAAACCCCACCGATTATGAAAAGAGGTTTAAGGTCTTCTCTTCTACCTCTTATGTCTCGATAGAGATTTTTAAGTACCTCAAGAAATTCGTTCACTCTATTCGCACGTTCCTCAGGTTGATCAAGCAGTTTAATTCTATCTTTTGGATCTAATGTTTCATTGTGTTCTTCACTACCTATTCTATTCAAATCTATAGTTATCGTATACTTATACAGACTACGATGTTGTTCAATATTTGCAATGTTAGGGTCTTCACCCGCTCTATCAGACAACCATTTGTTATTTAAGAACTCAATATCATTATAAAAGGCTTCAAGGGAAATGGCAGGAGTAAGGCGGACTGGGGCAACTCTTATCATCGTGTCTTCTTGTTGAGAGGCTTCTCCTGCGTCAGTCTCCTTTTTTTTCTTTTCTCTTTTTTTTGTTTTCATGTATCCAAATAAATCTATCTCCTCACTGTCCTTAATCGATGTATCTCTTTTGAATTGGACTACCTTTTTATTCCCTGATCCCTGCGGTTCCACATCACCAAGCCTCCAGCCAAATTGCTCTACTCCTTGCTTAACAATACTGTATCTTAAAGATTGTCTGGACGCAAAACTGAAGACATCCCCACTACCCCTCCTCAATTTTTTAAGTACTGACAAGTTGCTACCAAAACCTTCATCATAGTTAAGCGATTGCGCCTCAACAATTATTGTAACCGTTAATCCTTTATTCATCTTTCGTCCCCTCTGCTTGAGTTAAAATTTGTGTATTTTCAGTTTCCGTAACATTCTGCAAGAATCCTGTCATAAAGGCGTAAGCCTTCGCCTCGAAGTCAATAGTATCTTTTGTATTCAAAAGACCAAGAAAGACTTCTGGAATTGGCTTTTCTGTATTATTGATATAAAGTCTTATAACCTCATCATAAAACTCTACATACTTACCCATTCTGATTAAAGAAAGTAGTTTGTAAGAAAGCCGCTTCTTTTTATCGGGTTTTAAATCAGTAAAATCTTGTTCTCCTCTAGCAAAAAATTGCCCTCGAAGAATTCCGTAGACCTGTTTTGAATCCATAAGATCACCCCCTTTAGAGTAATGTATATTTATCTGTCTTTTAGCTGCCTGGACAAAGGCTAAAGCAAAAGAATTATATGGATGCTCTTTCCCATTATCTAAAAACCCTCTAAGATTTTTATACGCTAAGGGGTAAAGGCTATCATTTTCCAATAATCGCTTTATGGCCTCGGATTTAATGTTAACCCGTATATCTTTTTGAAGATTTAAAGCGCCTTTAATATTTTGGAGAGTATCTACAACTTTTTGGTTAGAAAATAGCTCCGCAATATCTTTACCCACATGAAAATACTTAAATACGGGTTTGCCTATATTTTTTTGGGCAACTGTTTTTAGCTCAACAAAGAAAATATTTTGTAAAACCCACTTGCACTGTTTCCTTTTATATTTAAGTAAAATATCTTGCAATATACTTTCATAAATTGAGTTTTCTACTTTCTCTGAAAAGTTGTCGTAAAAACTTTTTAAAGCATCATTTTCTTCGATAAGAAGTTCTAAAGAAGGCATATTGACGAATATGTAATCAGTTCTATCGCTGGTTACTAATCGGTACGGTTTCTTATTTAACCCAGCAAAGGAACAGAGTAAGATAAGCTCACAAAGATCGCACAAAAAAAGGTCTGGAAGAGTGTTGTAAAAGAAGTTTTTAAATTTTTCTACGCTCACCCCAGAGATTGAAAAAAGGCCTTCATTGAAAACATTGTCAGTAAGAGAAATATCACTGCTATTTATCTTGTTTTGATTGCAAAATCTACATACTATACCCTCGATATTTGGTTCTTTCAATACCATTATGGCATCAGCTATGTATTTATCTCTAAGGCCATACAATCTATCCCCTTTATAACTTGAATTGCATAATATATGCTTATTAAAATAAAAATTACTAAGGTGGTTTCGAATCACATTTTGAGTTTTAATGCCTTCTATCTTATTCTCTTTTGTTTCAGATATTTTCTTTTTGAGTGAATCTATCTTTTTGCCTTTTAAGCTGCTATTTTCAATAATATTCAAAAGCCCATTAAAATAACTATCAATAACATTAACTACCTCACTCGAATATTCTTTAAAGCCTCCATCGCATTTTATCGACTTCAATTGTGACAAATACCTTCCCCTGATGTCATCGAAATTAGTATTTAGCTCATTATTAAAAACCTCTTTGATTTTATTCTGCTCTTTAATGATAAGTAGAGTTTCATATTGGTTCTTTAGGGTGAATTTAAAATAAGCATCTTCGAAGCCTTCTAAAAGTCCCGTAGTAATAAATAGAGAACCATCCCTTATTACGTCTTTATAAGGAATTCCTTTTTCATTGAGTATCCTTAAAAACCCTACAATCCCAGCATTATAGAGCCAGTTTCCGATTGTTATTTTCATCTCATCACCCTCAACATCCCAAAACCCTGACTCCTTCTGACACCCAAACCCACAGTTTGGATTAATTGTAATACTTTCGGATTAGCAGATAATGCAAAAATACCTTCAAACCCCTGCATATTTCCACCATAGTGTTTGACTACCTGCCGTTTTATTTTTACAGGGTTGAAAATTACTTTGGCATTATTTATTCCCAGAAGCTCATTGACCATTGTAGTTACGCATGCATCAAAGGCATTAGAAAACTCTGAATTATCTGGAATAAAATACCAATCTTTTTTCCCAACAGAGTTAATCAATACCGTAGACATGGTTTTAAATACAGCAGTATCGCCTATTATCTGAGGTTCTTGTAACAGCATTGCTTTTAGTCGTTTAAGTTGATTATCTTCAAAAAATGGAAAATATTTTGTTTTGTCAGCCACTAAACCATTATAGATATAAGTTCCAATTTCATAGGAATTGGTAGAAAAATTGAATACCAATGTCTTACCCACCTTAAATTCATCACCACTTTTAAGAAAACCATCCGGGGAGTATACAGAAAAGGTATATGGCTTTGCCTTTTGGTCTTCCTCATAAAACTTCTTGTATAAATCTTTATTGGCAGTCTCCATTGCCTTCTTTATTAAAGAAATAAATCCGCTTCGATAATCCACGGGAATCATATCCTCTGATAACTCATACGTTACCGAAAATCTCATTCTGAAATCCCCCCCTTCCTGACTTTGACTTAAGAAATATTTCCGTAGTATATACCACTTAAATTGTTGTTTGCCTTCTCTGAAAGAATGATCTGGACCCGGCCTTGCTGAGAAATTGTAGGTTACTGCTCGTATCTGACGGTGGTAGCTAAAGTCGATAATACCCAATCTCTCCGCTAAAGGGTTGTCTTTGTTTTCGCCTTTGTAACACCGAAAGCTGATTTTCAGTTGCAGCGCTGTAGATAATCAAGCGCCTGACTTCCCGTCACATTCACTCATAAACCTGCGGGTTTATGGCGCTTTACATTTGAGGTACAAGGTATCAACTCTGTAAATTCCTGTTTTAACGCAGGCATCATAGCAACTTCATTTCTCAGCGTCAATTACTATCTATTTCACAAGAAAAAAGTCTTTACCAATTGCTTAACAAAAATGTTCAACCGTCTTCGATTGAACCGAAACGTTTCGCACTTTTCGTGTGCCTGCATCACTGCGACAATTTCAACATTTTCTGCATTCCTGATTCCTGTATAAAACTCTGGTAAAATCGGCTAAGGGTGATACAATTTATTATGTATCCAGGTATTTTACATAATAGCAGTACCCATGAAACACTAGCGAGGCGAAGCCTCAGACCGATAAAAGAGATCATGGCTATCAGCAACCGGGTAGAAGCCGCAGGCTGACTGTAGATAGCTGATTGCTCATACTATACTGGTTACTTTTAAAACTTGATCATATAGGAATTTTCATTTTATGTAAGCAGGTTCCAGGCTAACCAGTGACATACGAAAACACCTGGTGGAAAACCTCCCTTCATCCCTTCCGAAGGAGGGGAAAGAGGGGTGATTATACCTTGATTCATTTGTGAAGATAAATCGCATAGAAAGTATTTAAGGAGGTAAAAAATGAAGAAAATCTTTTCTACCCTTTTTGTCGCAATGATCGTATTTTCTGGAGTCACTTATGCCCAGGATTCACCGAGAGTAGTCGTGGAGAAATACCTTGACGCTGTAAGAAATAACGACTATGACCGGGCCTATTCCTTCATCTCTAAAACTGATACCACGATTATCAATTGGCTGGAACTTATAAAATTTGTGAAAAAGGTAACCCCCCCAAAACTCACCGAGGTTATTGATCTTGCCCACAGAGCAGCCAGTCAGGAGATAATAAGTACATCAACGGGGAATAACTCTGCTCTCGTAAAAATCCACTCAAGGGTTCCCGATATGGAGGAAACCCTGAAGGTCACGCAAAACCCTGAAGATATAAGATTTCTCATAAATCGTGGTGGATTACCTATGAAAGAAAGGATCGGGGAGTGTACATTGATCGTTGAGGATGGTGTCTGGAAGATTTCAAGGGTCAAGGGTATCTCTTCAGATCAGGCAGCAGAGATTGCCACTGACTTTGCAGAACTCATCTTAGGCAAAGACGAGGCGAAAAGGTTAAGTAAAGAAATCAACGAGTTTATGAAGAAACAGGAAAATGATGTTTAAAACTTTCTTATCGGTTTACCTTTACCAGGGAGACAGGCTTTCGATACATGATGCAGAACATTCGTTTCAATGATTGTAAAATGGCATAATGGTTCACCTCTGCGCTTGCCCCATATGCATCAAGCTAAACTGATTTACCGGAAAAGATTTTCTTTCGCCCTTTCAGGGTTTGATATTTGTCTCTTTCTTTTCAGAGGGCTTTACCCTCTGCTATACCCTTACGGTCTTTCAGGCCTTAAGGGAAAAAACATTATTGATGGATCCGGTTGCCCCTACTCAAAAACCGCTTACAGAAAATGAAAATTCCTACACAATGAAATTATGCCCGAAGGGCAGAAAGATTATAGCCAGGGGCGTAAGCCCCTGGAGATAAAAAATACCAAAATACAAGCCCCGAAGGGGAGAAAGAAAAGACTTAGCTTGATGCATATGGGCTCTTGCCCTCCCCGTCAAGGTTTTCCTTTTAACATCCTGTTCCAATAAAACCAGGGTAAGAAATACCTTTTCAGTAACCACATGCTATACCTTTCTTTGGCTGGATTCAGAGGAAACGTGGGGGTAGGTTTATTGGAATAGTCATATTCTATCAATATTAGTTTTCCATAAGCTGTTATTATGGGACAAGAACCATAGCCCTTATATTCGGCTGGTCTTGTAAGAAAGCCGTTTTTTATCATCTGCAGTATGTTCTCAACAACAACAGGTGCTTGTTTTCTAACGGCTGCGGCTGTTTTTGAATTTGGCGTACCTGATGCATCACCTAATCCAAATACATTCATGTACTGTTTATGCTGTAAGGTAGTATTATCTAAATCCATCCACCCTTTTTGATTTGCAAAAGGGCTTTCCTTAATAAAATCAGGTGCGGACATGGGAGGTGCAACGTGAATCATATCATATTTCATGGTTACTTCATTTACCGGTTTACCGTCTTTTAATACATCAAAAACAGCTACTTTCTCATCTCCTCTCACTTCTTTCAGGTTGTGAAACCAATCTGTCTTTATGCCATACCGTTTGACAGCTCCCATTAAAACATCAGCAAATATTTTTATTCCAAATAGAGCACCTCCGGCTGTAGCAAACCTTACATCTGCCTTATTTAAAATCCCCCTTTTTCTCAAATTATCACAGGTCAGATACATGATCTTTTGTGCCGCACCTCCACATTTTATCGGTGTATTAGGGCAGGTAAAAAGGGCAGTTCCACCGTTGAAGTTTTTTATACATTCATAGGTATAAGGAGCAAAATCGTAACCATAGTTGCTGCAGACGCCATATTTACCAATAGATTCTTCTAAGCCCTTAATGTTATGCCAGTCTATTTGAATACCTGGACAAAGTACCAAATACTCATAAGTGATTTCTTCTTCCGATTTCAATATTACAGTGTTCTTATCTGGTAAAAACTTTGCTGCATATTCTTTTATCCACTGGGCATTTTCAGGTATTAAGTCCTTCTCGTCCCTTTCAGTAACTTTTCTATCAAAAATCCCTGCGCCTACGAAAGTCCAGCCTGGCTGGTAATAATGTTTTTCTGAAGGTTCAACAATTGCAATATTGAGTCTTTTATCTTTTCTAACGAGGGTTGCGGCAACAGTTATTCCTGCCGTCCCTCCTCCTACAATTACAATTCGGTGATGTTTCCGTGCCATGGCTTTTCTCCCTGTAATTACTTAAAATCAGGATAGTCCCACGAGATCTCCCTTACCGAAGGGGAATTAAAAGGGCTGTTTGTGCAGCTCTAGTAATCCAAAGATGAAACCGAACAAACTAAATTACCATTTGATTACGTTAGCACGGACAAACCAGTTTATCCATGCCACCCGTTTATAAAACATTAGATCTCATTCAATGGCAAATCATGCAGATGATTTTGAGAGGCCTGACTATTTTAGAATATAATTTTATTTTCTGATTTGTAAACCTGAAAAGTTTTTACGGAGGGTTTCAAAAAATAATAGTTGAAATTTCAGATTGTCCTGTTTTATTATGTCCATGTATTAATATTCCGGGTCTTCTTCGATTTGTGTGGGTAAAATTATAAGACCTCATTGCCGGCTATTTCGCTGCGTAGACGGCAGGAATGGTACTTGTTCTGTTCCTCTTAGCAGGGAGGTAGGAAATGAAAGCCAATGATTTGGAGATGAGAAAATCCTATCTAACCTATCCATTCATTTACCTGATTTCTGCGCTTTCCGTGGTTACCGTGCCCAACATCGGGTAAATCGTATTTTTGCTAAAGTGCCAAAACCTGTTCCTTTTCTCTCCTAAGCTTGTCAGGTACATGCTTTCGTCAGGGCAGGCTTTGGCAGATGAAAAGTCGTTTTTGAAAGGTACTATCACCCTCCCCGAAAGGAGACCTGCCTATGTATCTCAAGCAATTCTATTTGAAATGTCTCGCTCATGCATCTTACTTCATTGGAGATGAAAAAACAAAAACAGCCATTATTGTTGATCCCCAGCGAGATATCGACCAATATCTCAAAGAGGCCCAAAAGCAGGGCTTCGAAATTCGCCATGTATTCTTAACGCATTTCCATGCAGATTTTATAGCAGGCCATATTGAGCTCCGTGATCGTGCAGGCGCAAAAATCTATTTAGGTACCAGGGCTAATGCTGAATATGAATTCATACCGGTCAAAGACGGTGAGGTTTTAGACTTTGGCAGAGTACGCTTCAAGATTCTTGAAACACCAGGTCACACCCCGGAAGGAATCTCGATAATCGTATATGATCTGGATAAGGAACCCAACACCCCTTATGCAGTACTGACAGGTGACACGCTTTTTATTGGTGATGTAGGCCGGCCTGATCTCCTGGCATCGCTCGGCGTTGGTGCAGAAGAGCTTGCTGCAATGCTCTACGATTCCCTTCAGAATAAATTGCTAAAGCTGCCAGACGAAACATTAGTTTATCCTGCACACGGGGCTGGCTCAATGTGCGGAAAGAACCTGAGCACTGATACTGTTTCTACCATGGGAGTACAGCGTCAATTTAATTATGCGTTAAAGCCCATGAGCAAGGATGAGTTCATCAAGCTTGTTACCGCCGATCAGCCAGAGGTACCAAAATATTTTTCCTACGATGCAATACTCAATCGCAAAGAACGTCCTTCTCTGGAAGAGGCGTTAGAGACAGAGGTAAAACCGCTTACACTGGAAGAGGTACTCAGGCTAAAAAATACCGGCGCACAATTGCTCGATGTACGCGAAGTGGCAGATTTTGCAGGAGCGCATCTAGCAGATAGTATCAACATCAGCCTAAGCGGCTCTTTTGCCACATGGGCTGGAACGCTCCTTGATCAGAAAAAACCTATCATAATCATTGCTGAACCTGGCCGGGAGAGGGAAGCAGCGATGCGTCTTGGACGTATCGGTTTTGATAACGTGACCGGTTATCTTAGAGGTGGTATGGAGGCGCTTGATGATCATCCCGATCTTGTACAACGGATAGAGCGCATTACTTCCCCTACATTGGCTGAGAAACTCTCCTCGATACAACCGCCGCTTGTACTTGACGTTCGTACAGAAAAAGAATGGAATCAGAAACGGATTGGAAATAGTCTCAACATCCCCCTCAACCAACTTACAAACCGCATGAATGAATTGCCCGGGGACCGTGAAATTGTTGTCCATTGTGGATCGGGCTATCGTTCATCGATTGCTGCAAGCTTGATGAAAAAACACGGATTAAGGAACGTAATGGATCTCGTTGGCGGTTTTGGGGCCTGGGAGAAATGTTGCTCCGACAAAGTTGCCGTCTTATTAAATTAGGTTGGATTTTAAAAGGCAAAACCCAATGGCTTTTATTTTTACCCACTCCTATCCCCTCCCGGGGGAGGGGACTTAGGGCCAAGAGGGGACTTGCTGGTTCCCCTCTTGGGAGGGATTAGGGGTGGGTTAAAGGCATAATGAAAAACTTTGAAATCCCTATACATTTAATTAGGCCTTCGGCTACTTATAACAGTAGGGTGGTACTGACAAACTTTGTTTGTCAGTTTTTATATTCCATTCAGTGTGCATATTCAAACAACACGGACAAACAAGTTTGTCCGTGCCACCCGGAAAACCGATTAAATAAAATGAAAATCCCTTATAATAAAGGAGGTAAAAATATGGTACGGAATATAGCTGTTATGCTCATACTGTTCTTTTTGCCTGTAGCAGTGGTCCAGGCAGATAATGTAATGAAAAGGGCACAAAATATGTTTAAGCCAATACCAAAAAATCTTCCAACATTAGAACAAAATCCTATTACACCGGAAAAAATAAACCTTGGAAAAATTCTTTATTTTGATCCGAGACTTTCAGCGAGCAATCTTATAAGCTGTAACACGTGTCACAATATCGGAATGGGCGGTATCGATTTCCAGGAGACATCCATCGGACATGGGTGGCAAAAGGGGCAGAGAAATGCACCAACCGTTTTCAATGCAGTATTTAACATAGCCCAGTTTTGGGATGGAAGGGCTACAGACCTTAAAGAACAGGCAAAGGGCCCGGTCCAGGCAACGGTTGAGATGAATAATACACCGGAGAGGATTATACAAACTATAAAGAGTATGCCTGAGTATGAGGAAATGTTTAAGAAGGCGTTTGCAGATGAGAAAGACCCTGTAACTTTTGATAACATGGCCAGGGCGATAGAGGCATTTGAGGCCACCTTGCTAACTCCCGATTCTAAATTTGATGCATATCTCAAAGGAGATGAAAACGCCCTCACAACAAAAGAAAAAGAAGGATTAAGACTTTTCACAGAAAAAGGATGTGCCATGTGCCACGGCGGTATAAATATGGGCGGGCAGGGATACTACCCCTTTGGTGTAGTAGAGAAGCCTGCCAAAGAAATCGCTGCAGGAGATGTAGGCCGGTTCAGCGTAACAGGTGTAAAGTCTGATGAATATGTCTTTAAGGCCCCCTCATTACGCAATATTGCTTTAACACCGCCGTACTTCCATTCCGGAAAGGTCTGGGGTTTGAAAGATGCAGTAAAAATTATGGGTGCCGTTCAATTAGGTATTTCCATGACAGAGAATGAAGCGGACAATATTGTAGAATTTTTGAAGGCTGCAACCGGAACGCAGCCTAAAGTTGAATATCCAATTTTACCGGCCTCTACTGATAAAACACCAAAACCGAAATTGGATTAAATGAAAAAAGAAAGTCTAGCACGAATCCATTTGTTGCTCCATATATCATCTTTGGTATTAAATTTGAAACTAAATAAGTTCATATATAGGAATTTCAAACCGTTTGTAGTGGCAAGGCGCGCCTTGCCACTATACGGTTAAAAGTCGCCAAAGGTCTAATTTAACGTTTAGGAAATTCAAATTGTTAATTTTCCTCCCCTCGATGGGGGAGGTTAGGTGGGGGTGTAAGAGCAAGCTAATCACCCTCCCTTAGTCCCTCCCATCAAGGGAGGGAAAATTTACGTTTAAGTTGCCGAAGGCCTAATTTAACAAATTTATTTTTAGTTTAGAAGGAGGTATTTATGTTTAAGAAATTTATTATAGTCATGAATGTTTTACTTTTCACCGCCTTTATTAGCGGACCTGTTGACCTGTATTATAGTAAGGCATTTGCTCATGGGCATGGGCGCCACCATTGTAATGATTGTGGACACTATATATGTCCGGGTGACTGCGGAAGATGTGAAGAGTGTATGGCGAGACGAAAGGCTGCAAAGAAGGCTGCTGAAAAATGTGAAAAATGTGGACACGAAGAGTGCCCTACCAATTGCAACAGGTGTGCTGACTGCTTGCACGAAAGGATAAAAAAGCTGGAAAAGGAAGAATTCGAAGATGAAGATTAATGTTTAAATCAAGAACATTAATCACGGAAAGACCCTCTGTATACAATTTATGTAACTAAACACATTTATGTGCCGTCACACTTATGTGCAAAGGCACATTATGACCGGAGCAAATTAGTCCAGCGCAAGTTCCCTTAACAAAGGAAGGATTGATGGCATGCCTGTGTGATTCCACGTAGACACAGATTTATTTTCCAGCAAGTAATAATACCTTTGCAATTCCTTTATTGAGGGGAACATTTCGGCTCGTACCCATCAAAACCGCATAAATAAAATGAGAATTTCTTTGCGATCATGATAACCCGGTAGATCGTTCTGAAATTATAATGCTAATAAATTGAAAGGAGGAAACTATGCCAATAAGAAGGCGTTTGCACTACTATTGTCCATCTTGTCACTCCCACGGGTGGCATCACTATGGTTATTACGCTCCACCGCCATCCCCTTGGCGGACGGGAAAACCTACCCCGGAAGAAGAAGTAGAAGCCCTTAAGGAACATATTGAAATGCTGAAGGAAGAATTGAAGGCTACGGAAGAAGAACTAAAGGAGATGGAAAAATCAAAATGAATCTTTACCGGAAAGGAGAGGGGCATTTCTGCCCTCTCTCCTTTGAGAGTGTTTTATGAAAAGGAAAGTCTAGCCCAAAGAACAGATCTCATGGTATGATCAAAAAGCTTCCATTACCAGATATGCCGTTACTCATTGTTTATTAGCAAATACGTAAGTCCTCATTATAATGATCGTTTTCGGACCCATACCATCCAGGCGTTTAGGGCGTAGTTTAGGAATCAACAATATTCCACCGAAGGCTTGTACCTATTCATGTGTTTATTGCCAACTTGGGCGCACAAGTAAAATGCTGGTTGAACGCAGTGAATTTTATAAGCCTGGCGTTCTTCTGGAAGAAGTAGGAAAGAAAATTGAAAAGGTAAGGGAATCAGGAGAGTCCATTGATTACCTTACCTTTGTACCGGATGGTGAACCTACTCTGGATATTCATCTTGGACAAGAAATCGAACTATTAAAATCGTATGGAATCAAGATTGCAGTAATTACCAACGCATCTCTTATTTGGCTTGCGGATGTCAGAGAAGATCTCATGAAGGCCGATTGGGTCTCTTTGAAGGTAGATTCAACAACAGAAGATGTCTGGCGCAGGATCAACCGCCCACATCGAACACTGGAATTAGCCTCAATTCTAAACGGGATGCTCGACTTTGCAAAGGCTTACCATGGAGAACTGGTGACGGAAACAATGCTTGTGAAAGGCGTTAATACCGATGCAAAAAATATCCAGGGGATTGTTAATTTTCTGGCTCAGTTAAAGCCAGACAAGGCCTATATAACCATTCCCATCAGACCACCTGCAGAAAATTGGGTGCAGCCGCCAGAGGAAGAAGAAATCATTCGGGCTTATCAAATCTTTAGCAAGAGTATGAATCATGTAGAATATCTCATTGGCTACGAGGGAAATGCATTTGCTTTCACGGGAAATGTTGAAGAAGATCTTTTGAGCATTACAGCAGTTCATCCCATGCGGGAAGAAGCAGTAAGAAAGTTATTGGAGAAAGCAAAGGCAGATTGGTCCATTGTTCATAAATTAGTTACTCAGGGTCAACTCATCAAAAAGGAATATGGCGGAAAGATCTTCTACATGAGAAAGATTCATTAAATGCAGAGAGGTAATAATCATAATAATACAACAAAGGAGGTGATACATTTCATCACGATTAATCGCTTATTTTTACGTTTTGATTTTTGTTCTTTCTGATTGACAGAACAAAAATATTAATTGTTAAATCCAAGAGGAGGACGATATGCATATAAAATATTTTTCTTTTATCCTTGCGATGACCTTGGGTATCATTCCCCAGCTTTCTGCTACAAGTGTCATCGCTGGTGGAAAATACAGTGTAACCGGAACTTATGTAGAGGGATGTGATTGTAATGTACCTTGTCCCTGTGAAATTACCAATTCCGAAACTGGCTGTCAATCTGTATCTGCAATGTCACTGAAAAATGGAAATTTTATGGGTACCGACTTGTCCGGGGCAGAAATTGTTGTGGTATCCAAATATCCTGAATGGGTCCGTATTTATATTGATGCAAAGAATGATAAACAAAAAAATGCTTCCGTTGAGTTTGCAAAAGAAATTTACGGTGACCGCGGAAAAATCGAGGCGATTAATAATGCCAAAATTGATCTTTCTGAAAAGGATAATAATTTTATTGTTAAGGTCGATGATGGCAAGGTTATGCAACTAACAACACAACCAATTTTGGGTGGAGACAAGACGACTCCAATTACTTATACAAATACCAGTAGTAAATTAACCCCTGTCTTTATGCAGGCAAGGGTTATTTCATGCAATTTTAGCGATGGAGAACGTCAATTCGAACTGAAAGGGAGTAACTCTTTCTTTAACACAAACATGAAGAGCAAAGGTTCTTTTGAATGATCTCTGGTTTGTTAAATAATTTTGTCTGCATCATTAAAAACGTTAGTGATCATCAGGTAATCATTCGTGGTATTCCGAAATAAAAGAAGATCTTTTTATATGTCAGTAAAAAAACCCGTTCTCTTCTGAGGATGGGTTTTTTACTATTGAGGTACCGTGTGAAGAGGGGTGGCACTGTCAAGCTATAGTATCCAAGCGATGAAACCGAACAGTATTTTAGATGGGGTGGCACGGACAAACTTGTTTGTCCGTGATGGTGTAATCAAATCCTAGTTCATTTTATTCGATTTCATCTATTGGATGCTATAATTTATCACAAGTTATTCTGTAAATCTTCCATCATCTTTTGTTGCTGGAAGCTTGTCTATATTTTGTTCAATCCACCCAACCTTTTTTCCTTTTCTTACATCAAATGCCGGTACATATGGTTTGATATCAAGAAGGGGGGTTCCATCTATAATATCTATATCTTGAATGTGAAGTACTGTACCTTCAACCTCAATAAGACGCACAATAGAGATGCCTATCGGATTTGGTCTGCATGGGGCCCGTGTTGAAAAGATACCGCGAATCTCAGTATCCAGGTAGGGTTTCACTTGTAAAGACGACTTTCCGGCTAAATGAAAATGGTATATCAAAATGATATGAGAAAAACCTTCTATATCTTTTAACCCCTCTGCATATTCCTGAAATACCTCAACGGTACCTTTTATATCCTTTGCAGCTATGGATTGTATGGGTGTTCCTCTGGGTTCTTTGAACTGAGAATGAATAATTCCTATTGGTTTATATTTTATCTTTTTCAAGAATTATTTTTAATTATTTGAGAATTTAATGGGATAATTTAATAAAGCTTTTTAATTCTGATCAAAGTATAATGCGTTCAAATAGCTATTTTAATCTTATTTCTGAAACTTAACCATATTGAAAATTCCAAAAAGATTGAATAGCATAAAATAGCAAAAGTTAAAAATCCAGCCGGTGAAAAAAGGTACTGTTATGCTTATCCTATGGGTTATACTTTTCAGTTTACTGGGAAGCATCTTTTCAATGAGTGGAGCGGCTTTGCTTCTGATTTTCCCCGAAGGAGTGAGAAGAATAGTTACTCCCTATCTGGTTAGTTACGCCGTTGGTACCTTACTCGGTGCCGCTTTTTTGGGAATACTACCAAGCGCACTTAAGCATACTTCATCCTTCATAATACTGGCATCAGTACTTACAGGAATAATCTTCTTTTTTTTACTGGAAAAACTGGTAATCTGGCGCCACTGCCATATAAAAGAATGTGAAGTACATGGTACTGCAGGTCCCCTTATTCTCTCTGGAGATGCCTTCCATAATTTTGTTGACGGGATAGTTATTGCAGCAGCTTTTCTTACCTCATTTCCGCTGGGGGTTGCAACGACAGTTGCGGTAATCGCACATGAAATTCCACAGGAAATAGGGGACTTTGCAATTCTCCTTGATAACGGCTATTCAAAGCGGAGGGCCTTTCTTTACAATCTCCTTTCTTCAATACCTACATTACCAGGAGCAATGCTTGCCTATGTTTTCTTAAAGACATCGGAAGCGATTGTACCGTATATCCTTGCCTTCTCTGCCTCCAGTTTTATTTATATTGCAACTGCTGATCTTATTCCAAGACTCAATCAGAAGATTGGTATCGGAGTAAGCACAAGACAATTCATTCTCATTCTTGCTGGAATAGGAACTATTTTATTGTTTAAATTGTAATAGAGGATAAGTAAAGAAATCAACGAGTTTATGAAGAAACAGGAAAAGGATGTTTAATTTTGTATATTGGATTGGGTGATGAGGCTCAGGATTTCCTTTTTCAAGTATTCAGTTTTTTCTCTGGACTGATTTATTCTTACGGGAATCAAGCCACGGATATTACCAAATAATCTCATTGATTCCCGTTCATCGATAATACTCATATAGGCATTTACTGCTTTCTCGTAATAATCTACCTGCTCTTCCTCATACAATAAGCCCAGCTCTTCATACAAATTACCAATGCGATACTGTGCATTAACCGGTGTTATTCCTTCAAACTTTTCCACGATCTCATGAAAAAATGTTACTGCTTTTTCATAATACAATTTTGCCCCACAGTCGTCTCCCTCATCATAAAGCGCTAAACCAACATAATGATAAGCCTCCGCCACTGCATAGAAATGTTCCTGAGTTTCTTCTTTATATCCCTCTCTGAGTTCTTCCAGCATATTCTTATACCTTTTTTCCATTGCCTCTACAAGGCTTATACTTAAGGGGACATTGGCATCTTCCAGCTCATTTTGGCTTTCCACCTTCACACTGGGAAGAAGCAATTTTGACAGACTTTCTGAATATAGTCCCATAACAAAATACAGCTCACCCACCGAACGAAATTTTTTGTGTATTTTCCTATAGTCCAGAATAAGATGTATTTCCTCTTCTTTTATTCCGAATTCTTTCTGTAAAAATGCAGAGAGTTCGGTCTCATTCGCCCGATTCAATTTCCTGTATAATCTTAACAGTTTGATAAGCACAGCCAGCTTGTAGGAGGGCTTTTCTCCGTGTAACACAGTTCTCCTGAAAAAAATAAGCCACGGTTCTCTGCAGGAAAAATTCAAAACGCCTTCATTCTTATAAAAAATCTCCAGGGCGGTTCCCAGTTTTTTGCTTTTCCAGTCTCGGGACTCTTGATAATTAAATTCCAGGTATTTTTTATCAATTCGCTGAAAATACTCTTCTGTCATATCTTTCATCTGGATAATGTTTATCTTACGATAGAGTTTTAATTCATGCGGGCTGTATTTTAAAGCCTTTCCATAATATGTAAGAGCAATTTCATACTGTTGTCTGCGATAATTCTTGTCTCCGAGGTATTCACAAAATCTTTTGACCATTCTCCATGATCTTAGTCCGGTATCACTTCTGTCGTCTAAATAGAATAATTTTTTAAAATGTGCAATCACCTGTTCCGGTGATTGCATGAATCCGTTTGTCAAAGAATCTAATCCTTCAACATATTCATAAATTAAATTACATCCCCGCAGGAAATCCTTATCAACGTCCTTGCTGTCAAGAGATTTCAGTAAGCATTCTTTTGCTTTTTGGTACATTCCAAATTCGGCGTAAGCATTTCCCAATCGAACGAGGATGTTTTCGGCCGTCCTGTCCTGTCTCTCTTCCCTGATCTTATATTGCTTCAGGTATTTGCCGATCGCCGTCCTGTATAAAACAGGAACGATTTCTAATTTATTTTCTGCAATCCGGACTACATGGACCGTTACATCTCCTGTTTCCGGATTTAATTTTACTCCCGGAGCTTCTTTTCCATCCGGCAGACGAACCCATGGATTGTTTTTAATAATACTAGCAGTGAAAACCAGGTTTTTGCCCCGAGCCAGGTCTTTTGACGTCCAGATTTTATTCCAGGGTATTTCACCTTCTTTTTCTGTACCGGGCTTTACTAGCTTAAAATTTCTTAAGATATCTATCTCGTTTTTCTTAAAAAGATCCCAATTATGTAAAACCTCCAGCATTTTTTCATTCTGTGCCACGCTGGCTGGCAACAGCCTCAAGCTCATCTCACCCCCTAATTCCTCAACGATCATTGCGCTGAGCACTGCCTCGGGAATACCGCCTACCCCGATAATCATATCAATTTCGTTCCTTGTCGCTGAAAAGGTAGGTGTAAGGTCGTCATCTTTTACAAGGATCACCTGGGCCCCGAGGTTCTTTATTGTTTTGACAAGTCCATCATGCCTTGGTCTGTCCAAAACAACAATTTTCATTTTCTGAATTTCTTCATGAATAGTATTCAGTGATATTTCTTTTCTACTGCCCTTTAATGTATTTTCGGCCATAAGACTCAGGTTTTTTGTAATGTTCTGAGTCACGGTGACGCCGGCGCCTTTATACTTACTTCCGACGATTGTCTTGATCCCATACATATCAGGAGAATTGAACAGTCCTCCCCTTTCGCTGTACCCAACTGCGAAAATCGTTCCCCCCTTTAATTTCTGATCGACTATGCATCGGTCGTTTTCAAAAGCGCTCAGTACAATATCTACTTCATTACCTCCGTCTCCCGTTGCGGTACCAAATTCCTCCCCTATATAGAGCATTGGCATATCTTTCCGTTCACCTTCTGCGTTCACTACATATGCCTTCCACCAGTTAAAACTGTTGTAAATATGTCTGAGCCAACCGACGGACATAACCCTTGCCCTGAAGATATTAAAATCCTCGCCATTTGAGCTGAAATACCTTAAGGACTTAGCGGCAACAACACCAACCGGGTGGCGCAGTTCATTCCTGTTTGCCAGTTTAAGACCCTGGCCGGAAATCTTCAAATGGTATTCTTCAGGAATATATGCCTCCGTAATGTAAGGGTCGTCTATTCTCTTAGAATCAAAACCGTCGTCTTTCATAAACACAAACAAACCTTCATTCCATTATTAAGAATTTATGAACTTTTTCTTACGGAAAAAACTCCAACCTATCATAAATCTTATAATAACTTAAATCCATAATATACTAAGTATACGATGTCTTCTTCTTTAGATCAAAAATTCTTTTGCCTGTTTTATAAAGAATTACACAATATATCTATTGAACTTTTCCATGCACCCTGTTATATTATCGCCGCAGATTTTATCCTTACCGTAGATAAAAAGACAGCACTTTTTCTTTACAGATCATTGTCTCTTCTTCGCATCTTTATGAAATTATGCCTGATATAACAGAAATAGTTTGGCTTGTTGTTGCAGTAATAGGCGGTATTTTGACCGGGGCCGTTATCTACTGGCTTATCAGCAGATCGCGCATGGCGGTGCTCAATGAACGCCTTGCCGGGACTCAGCAGGAGCTGATAAATATGCGGGCCGCTCTGGATCAGAAGAATGAGGAAACTTCCAGGCTTAATCAATCAGTTGTCCGCCTGGAGACTACCCTTATCCATGAACGCAAGGCGGCCGATGAGAAAATTGCCATCCTCGATGACGCTGCCCTGAAATTGAGTAATGCCTTTAAAGCGCTTTCGTCAGAGGCACTCAAGAGTAATAATCAATCCTTTCTCGATCTGGCAAAAGCTACTCTTGAGAAATATCAAATTGAGGCGAAGGGCGATCTCGATCAGAGACAAAAAGCGGTTGAAAATCTTGTTGTACCTATCAGGCAGTCGCTGGAAAAGGTAGACACCCAGATCCGTGAATTAGAAATAGCACGCCAGCAGGCGTACGGAAGTCTGACAGAGCAGGTGAAATCCCTTATTTTAACGCAAGAGAAATTGCAATTGGAGACAGGGAACCTGGTCAAGGCACTCCGGACACCAACAGTACGGGGGAACTGGGGGGAAATACAATTAAAGCGGGTTGTCGAGATTGCCGGCATGCTGGAATATTGTGATTTCTATCAGCAGCAGACAATAACAACGGAAGACGGAAGACTAAGACCCGACGTCCTTGTTCGTTTGCCTGGAGGAAAAAACATCGTTGTCGATGCCAAAGTCCCTCTTCAAGCCTATCTCGATGCACTGGAAAATACAAATGATGATCAGCGTTTGTCGAAACTGAAGGATCATGCACAACAGGTTCGGTCTCACATCACAAAATTGAGTGCCAAATCCTACTGGGATCAATTTCAACCCACGCCTGAATTTGTAATCCTCTTTCTCCCCGGCGAGATATTCTTTAGCACCGCACTCGAACATGACCCCTCACTTATTGAGGAAGGTGTAAAACAGCGTGTTATTCTGGCAACACCAACGACCCTCATTGCACTTCTCCGCGCAGTCCATTATGGCTGGCGGCAGGAACAGATTGCCGAGAATGCCCAGCGGATCAGTGAACTCGGACAGGAACTCCATGAGCGTATTGCCACGATGGTCGAACATCTTACTAAACTCGGTGGCTCACTCGGAAAAGCAGTAGAATCATTTAATTCGGCTGTGGCATCATTTGAAGGGCGTGTACTCCCTTTTGCCCGGAAATTCAAACTGCTGGGGGCCGGAGGTAAGAAAGAAATCGAAGAACTTAATCCCCTCGATAAAAACACCAGAATCCCTGCACAAGCGAAAGAAAAACACGAAACAACCACCTAGCGCAACGGAACCACAATCGGGGTCTTTGTTATGGGGTAATGCTGCTGCTGTGAGAACCCCCAATACTCTATAGAATTTTGAGTAACTACTTTACAGAGTGATACGATAAATCCCGTCAGACATGACCGCATCTTTATAGAGTAATTTCTAAAAATTCAATATTGTTTTTATCATAAATACCCAGCCCTTTCTTTCCTGCCGTAGTAATATGCTTTGCCTTGTGAGACTCTGGCATGTAATTGTTTTCTTTGCGTTTTTTATCAATAATATCAAGTCCGACTCTGTCGATAGCGACAGGGTCTGTACCGAAGAACAACCGTTCTTCCTTCCAGATCGTCTTTGGTTTCATATCTACAGGCCCATCAGCAAAAGAAGCCTGTAAGGCGTCTAGAACGTGTAAGCGAATTTTATCTTTGACGGCAGGGTGGGCATAAATTTCGGCGGTAGCCGGATCACAAAAATATGGGGATGGGTGAAATCTTGCGGTATTATTTACAACACCAAAGGCGATGTTTTTCAGGCACAAGCTTACCCCCGCAATCCCATGGTTTTTCATAACGGGGACATTTATTATCGCCGTTACTTGTTGTGTAACAATGTTGCTAAAGAGTGATCGGGTATCAGTCTCCTGACGCAGGGTTGGATCATCGTCCTCTGACTCGTAATACGATCCTTTATCATATCCGGTTGTTTTCTCAGTACCATAGCAGCGAATCCCGCTACTTCCCTTATTTAAGCTATAACCGGCAGAAGTTAAATGGTCTTCAAAGCGATCCCATACGATGATATTGTTTTCTTTCACCCCGGCAGCGACTAAACCGATGATAATGGCATGAACGACTTCAGGACGTGTAGAGAACTTTTTTCCCGCAATCGGATTGACTTTGATTCCTACGGTGTCTTTTGGACTAAAAAAGTTACGCCACGCCTCAGCAGTCATTTTTTTTCCTGAAAGGGCAAACATCCCTTCGTCCATCATTTTTTGCACTGTCTTTTGGTCGGGTTTACCGCTGTTCATAATCCCCTTATTTTTAACACCAATTACCTTACTCTTATGAGTGGCAGGAGACTGCTCATCAGAGCCGAAGGTAGATTGCAAACTTCCCAGGTATTCCATACCGATTCCGGTACTAACAACGCCCAGGGTGGTATATTTCAAAAAATCCCTCCGCGAGAGATAATTATCTTCTCTACCCATAGTTTTTACCTCCTTCTTATTTTACCGGTAGCTACTCAGGCACAGAGGAATGACAAGAGGTTAAGGAGTCCGAAAGTATGGCAGAAATCAATAGTTTCATAAATGGATTGGACAAAACAATGAGGTTTTTGTGTCTTTGTACCCGAGCAGCTACGAAAGTTTTATTTTTGTTATCATAGCGATAACGATTCGAAAGCTGATTCTAGCCGAAGAGATGGTTTTTGTCAAAGGGCATTTTAACGTGGTAAATTAACAGATTATTTTTGATGGAATTTAACATCATTTTTTCATAAAATAATGCTTCATGATTGGGCGCTTGGCTCAGCGGCTAGAGCACTTGCTTCACACGCAAGGGATCAGTGGTTCGAATCCACTAGCGCCCACCATCTATCACATCAATATTTCTCTGAAAATAGTACTTGAAAATTTCCTGGTTTTGTGTATCATTCCTTCTCAGTTTTTAAAGAACAAATGTTTACTGTCTTTGTTTGACCTTTGCCTCATAAATACCGCAATAGATAAGGAATACTTTGTAAAATACCTGTTCTTATTTCCATTAACTGCGCAATACTTTCATTAAGTTGTTTGCCAGCAGACCATGTATTCAAAAAATTTTGTTGTATTTCTTCAAATAGTACCTTTCATTTTATCCTGCTGTTTACCATGACTCTCAACTGTATGCCTTAACCACTAGCACAGACAAATAAAATAAGCGGAATAGCCGTCCATGAAGCATGATATGACATTTCATATATGCCCGGATAGTGAATTTTTTGGCAAGCAAAGGGAAATTGACACTATCTGTCACTGGGCAACCGAGGCACAGAAACTTTCAATCGGGATGCTTATTGTCGGGAAACGCTGGACCGGAAAGACTGAGATTTTAAGGCGTGTACACCAGTGGCTTTTTTGGAACCAGGCGAGGGTCATACCTGTCTATTACCAATTCAAGACCTGCGCTTACCATGAAGATTTTGCAGAAGATTATGTAAAAGAAATTATAAAACAGTACCTCGCATTTATAAAAAGGGATGTACAGGTTATCAGGACGGAAGTTGCTCTCGAAAGACTTGAGGGTTTGTGCCGGGATATCGATATTCCAAACATTTCAGGACTTATTACCCGATATAGGGAAGCAAAAGGAAACGGCGATTTCCTTGCTGCGTTAAGAAATGCCATAACTATGCCATATACCCTCTCCCTGCATTCGAATATACCCATATTTTTAATCCTGGATGATATTGACTGTGCAAGGAAAATAGTTCTTTCCTGGAATGGAGTATCCATGATGAGAGAGTTCTTTAACTCTTTATATCCAAAATATCCAAACCCTGTTCCGTTCCTGATGGCAAGTTCAATAAAAAGTGTACTGGATGATAGAGGCTTGAGCGGTGCCATGGAAATCATCAAACTTGACGGTCTCGAAGAAGAAATTGCCGTTCCGATGACCATTGAGTTGTGCCGGCAATATAATATTGAATTTGATACCGGGGTACTTGCCTTTATTACAAAAAAGCTCAGTGGCAATCCCGTATATATAAAAAATATCGTATGGGCTGCATATAGGGCAGGAAGGGATTTCATAAACTTGCGGGATTTTATTGATCTTTACCTGTATGAGTTGACAGAGGGGAACCTGGGATTTTTGCTATTTTCCGCTATCCCTATTGAAAGTTTAAGCGATCTAAGGGTACTACATACATGTATGAACTCAAGGAACAGCATCTCTGAGGAAGAGATAAGGGAAAAGGTCCGGTGCAGTACTGAAGAGATAAAAAAGGCAGTAGGAAGCTTAGTGGCCTCAGGCTTGCTGGAAAAAGATATCGGCTTAATACGATGGGGAGGCGATGACGTTGTAAAAGATTTTATACATTGCCTGTATGAAACAAGGATAAAAGGGAAAAGTACTGAAGAGGTAAGAACAGGCATTGCACGGAAAGATCTGAAAGAAGGTTTCTATCAAAAAGGAATAAAGGTTGAAGGAAGAATAAAAGAGGAAACCATCGAGATTATAGAGGCTTTTCATGGGCAAAAAATAGTAAAAGCACTCCTGAACAACCAAATTTTTTCAGCAGGATACGAAAAAGGTGTTTTTCATATCCCGGAAAATATGAGGGCTGAAGATGTAGTTACATTGCCGCAGATAATAGGCTGCTTTGATGCATTGAAGTGGGAAAAGGAGACAGAGCCAACGATTATTATTGCATATGGATTTCAAAATAACCGGTACGATACTGCTCATGAGGAGGTGTGGATTGTAGGAATAAAGGAAGATATGGTACCGGTAAATCCTGATGAAGGGGAGAATTTTATAAGAAGAAGTTCTATTTTAAAAGAAATTTTCAGGGCAAATAAGGTGGCAAGGTGGTTTGTGGGAAGTGAAGGGTTTCATGCAGAGGCGCAGAAAAGGCTTGATAGTGAAGGCATTTACTCAACCGATGCCGTACAACTCCGTATACTAAAGGATAGGATCATGGAGGAAAAGGCTGCTGACCGGTCTTCCGGTATTGACGTGATAGCCCCGAATAAAGAGTTTGAGGTGGTATTGCCTATGGGTTCGAAAGCAGAACTTGTGGCAGTCAAGGTACTAGAAGGGATCTGTATGGAAATGGGTTTTGACGAAGACGCTATTTCACAGATAAAGGTTGCACTGGTAGAGGCATGCATCAATGCCTTTGAGCACTGCAAAGTGAAAGAAGGCAAGATTTGTCTGAGATTTATCGCAGGGAGAGACAGGCTTGTAATTCATGTCCAGAACAAGGGGATGAATCTCGACCAGTTGCCATCTATGGATAGAATTGCCTTTTCAGAAACACGACATGGTCTTCCTCATAAAAAAGGGTGGGGTATAGAACTCATAAGGGGTTTTATGGACGAAGTATGTTTGGAAACCTTAAAAAGCGGTACCGAGATAGTAATGACAAAATACCTGGCAAAAAAAGGAGATATTAGGAATGATCAACGGACAGAAAA
The DNA here is from genome assembly GCA_039794405.1 of Candidatus Jinrextremum sp. Taxonomy (GTDB): domain Bacteria; phylum Planctomycetota; class Brocadiia; order Brocadiales; family Brocadiaceae; genus JBDIVL01. The sequence continues at coordinate 47,679 of JBDIVL010000004.1, forward strand.
ATTTTAAGGAACTCAATAATACCATCGTCCTGTATGCTGACAACTATATCAATGATACTGAAGGTGAAAAACTTGAAGAAATCTGCGATGATTTTCTTGGGAAGGGGATAAAGAATTTTATTATAAACTTTTCCGGTACGGAGCTTGTCAACTCAATTGGCATATCGATTCTCATAGGAATTATTGAGAAGATAAAGGATGAAAAAGGAGTGATAGTATTTTCAGAATTGAATAAAATTAATCACAGCATATTTACCGTGGTGGGGCTCACGAAACATATCAGGGTATCCAAAACGGAGGATGAGGCGCTGAAACTTCTTGAGAACCACAGGGACTGATTCAGTTATCTTCGATTAAGAGCCTGTCCGAAAACGAGAATAACGAGAACTTTATCTCTGGATTTACCGAAAAAAAGGAGGAAGGGGTGATGGATATTAACCTGGAAAAGTTTCTTTTCAATCTGAATACCCTTGCTGAATTGGGAGAAGAAATGGCGTCTCCGAAGGGTTTTGATAACAGTGTGAAATCGGCGCTCTACATGGTAATGGGTTCTTTCTTTGCCTCGAAGGGTATCATATTTGGATACGACCGGGACAAAAAAATTTTCTCTCCTCTTGCCTCAAAAGGTGTGGGTAATGCGAATGAGGTAACTCTGCAGTTACCTGAAGAGGTAATAAAAGAATTTGTGAAGTATAACAGACCATTTGATGTAAAAAGCGACGATCCCATTGTATCTGTTTTGGGACCTGCAAGGGCGGAGTTGGAGAAATTTCATGCCCGGATAATCGTCTTTCTGATTGTCAGTGATGAACTTCTTGGTCTCATATCGATAAACGATAAATTTTCCGGGGAGGAATATACAGCGTATGATTTTCAGCTCCTTTCGGTTATGGCTCAACATATATCGTTTAGTTTCTACAGCCATTCACTTCTGAAAAGACTTATGCATAAGTACAGTGAGAATAAGAACCTCTGTGAAAATTTAGTATGTGCATATTACGATACCATACATGCCTTTGCAGCCGCGATAGATGCAAAAGATGCATATACGAGAGGACATTCTTACCGGGTTTCATCATACAGTTCCGCGCTGGCAAGAGAAATGGGATTGTTCAAAGAAGAGGTAGAAGGGATAAGAATCGCAGGACTTCTGCATGATATAGGCAAAGTTGCGGTAGACAAATCAATAATAAATAAGGCAAGTTCGCTTACAAAATACGAATGGTCGGAATTGTATTCTCATCCGGTTGTAGGTTATGAGATACTGTCGAAGATAAAATTTCCATGGAAGGGTATTCCGATTACGACGCGCAATCATCATGAAAGGATAGATGGGAGTGGCTACCCGGATAGGCTGAAAAAATTAAATATACCAATGGGTGCAAGGATTATGGCACTGGTCGATGCCTTTGATGCCATGACAACCGACAGGCCCTATCGCCGGAGGCTTACTTTTATGGAGGCCATGGATCAGATAAAAGAGAACCTTAACAAGCAGTTTGATCCCGATATCGTTTACACGTTTATCTCTATCGTTAGAAAAGAAGCACGGAACGAAGCTGACAATCCTTCTATTATTCCTCTTTTAAGTGAGCATGAGCAACTAGATTCAGTTTTTATAGAAAAACTTTTTGAAGGTTTTCCGAAGGTGCACTAATTCCATATATGTAAGTGGTTTTGCGGGCGGTGGCAGGCATAAAACCCCCGGTAGAGACGCAAGGTTCTGCGTCTCTACTGAGGGGGATTTGATAGGGATGACTTGACTTAACCTACACAGCTAAAAAATCCATAATTAAGGTCTTGGATAGAATCTGACTTGGATTAATTTTGTCCCTTGGTTATCTAAGTCCCAAAAATATTGGACAAAATCACCAATGTTAAAAATCCATGTATTTGAATAATTGACACAATAGCTTGTGACTTCCGTCTTGTCTATATCGCAGAAATCGCCCTCTTTTATAATGCAATCATAGTACTCACCTAAACCATCACCGTCAATATCACCAAAATTGCAGCATAAAGACATTGTTCCATCATAGCTTTCAGGCGCATCAAAATAACAAACCATGCCAGTAAAATTAAATAGAGATGTAATATCTGTTGCTCTTGACTGTCCTTTTGTCCTGATGAATGTATTATTCGGGTCAGAAGAAACCCAGCCTTCACCCATAGAACCTGCATAGAATAATACATTTCCATCTTCATCCTCAACAAATGACAAATTACCTTCTGTTATTGTGAAAGAAGGATCGTTTGTAGGTTTCCCCAATGCCCTGACGTAAACGTTATAACCGTTCTCGTTTGGAGGTAGTTGAATAACAGCCGCATCATTATCGAAATCTGCTGTGCAGGGATCAGTGACTTTTAGTACATTAGCTAAACTCTCATTTTTACTGCCCCTGCCACCTTTTTTGCCAGACTCCATGAAAATTTTTATTTCCTTTGTTGCACTTGTCTCAGGAATAAATAACGAATTATCATATTTCCATTCATAGACTTCAGGGTCTGTTCCTACTAATACATACTCTCCGTACTCGCCCTGATGGTTCTCACCGTTGTAATCAACTCCAAAATAAGGCTCCGGACACTGAAAATCTGCTTTTTTCCCATGGATATTTAGGTTGAAATGTTCTCCACTTGGGAATCCGTTTGGATTTACGTCTTCTCCCTGTCTTGTCGCCAAAGCAGAAGCAGATACAAATAGCATCATGGTAAGTAGCAGCAAACTTCCTACAAATACCTTTTTCATTTTTTCTTCTCCCGTATTATACATTCAATCTCCGGCTCATAAAAATATCAATTCGTAATAATCCAAAGAACCGGAAATTAAGTGTGAATTAATCTGGAAACCTGGCGTTCTTCTTACGAAGATCCATGGCTTTGCGTCCCAACCTCACGATTGGTTTGCCCTTTTCAGATATACCGCTTATTTTTATTATCACCTCCTTTCTTGTGAAGATACCAGTTGCTGCAATATTGCAGTTTACGCTCCTTTAAAATGACCTATACCAGTTGTAGACATACTGTTTGTTTCTCTACTCACCCCCTTTCCCGTAGAAATACTAATTACTGCAATATTGCAGTTTGAGTTCCGCCACCGGAATGATTTGTGCCATTCGTTCTATCCGTAGCACCTATCGTACCTGTTCCAAACCAAATATTATCGTAACCAGCAATACTATCATAATAACCGCATGTCGATGTACCTTTCCATTCAACATGGCCATCGATATATAAAACGTTTTGTCCCTTCTGTGAGTGGTTATATGAGAGAGCGGTAGCTGATACGGTACTGCTTCCCAGCTTATCAGCAGCAATAGCCACACCAGGATCATCTGACGCCCTATGGTTATCATCATACCCGTAGCTGCATGTGCTTGATGTACAAGTACTACTTCCCGTAAGGGTTAGGTTAGCTGCCTCGGTAACTGTACTATCACTTGGACATCTAAAAACTTTTCTGTCACTGACATAATTATTATAAAGCAACCCCAGTGATCTCAATTCAAGAGCAGCCCCTGTTGTGGTGATATCCTGCCCGGGAAATACCTCACTATTATCATTGGCATACATGTTAAGGGCAAGCCCTATCTGCTTTAAATTAGAGGCACACTGTGTTCTCCTGGCCGATTCTCTCGCCTTGGATAAAACAGGTAACAGAATACCGGCGAGGATACCAATAATAGCAATGACGACCAACAACTCAATTAAGGTAAAACCTGCAGTTCTCCTTTTCTTCATTAGTACGGCCCTCCTTAAAATTATTAAAGTTTACAATTTATAATGTTACCAGTCGTTATTTTTAATCACCTCCTTTTTTTATAAAAAAAGACCCAAGGCCAAAAAAGTGACTATCAGGCACATGGGTCTTGTCGCATCAATTACTGTATCAAGATGCTCGGAAAAGAGAATATATTTCTCTTTGTCTACCAGCACTCCGTCCCTATGAATGTCTATAGAGTGTTCATTAAAATAAATACAGATAATTACATCCTCCTCGTTACTTTGATTTTAAACAGGTTGGCACTTACGCCTGCAGCATCCGGTATTTATTTTAATGATTCACCGAGTATTGATGTTATTTTGTAAGTTTTATCATCGATGAAATCTGGCAACCTGGCGATCTTCTTTTATGAAGACCCATGGCTTTGCGTCCCAATCTCACGATTGGTTTGCCCTTTTCAAATTTGTCGTTTATGCTATTCTTTTTACCTCCTTCCCAATAAAAAAACCCAGGTGAGCTTTTCTTTCAAACCTGGGCCTTATTGCATATTCAAAACTACTCTGGCAACCTGGCGATCTTCTTTTATGAAGACCCATGGCTTTGTGTCCCAATCTCACAATTGGTTTACCGTTTTCAAATTTTTCTTGTTATTTTGATCAATACTATAAAAGAAAAATTCTGAAAGTCAAATAGAAAATTTTCTTTCATATAATATTAATTTAAGGCTTTTCTTGCTTGCTACTGCTGTTTTCTTCTTTTTGTAACACCTCATTCAGGATATTTCCTAATTCTTCAATACCTTTCTTAATTTCCGACAACTGTTGTTGTACTGCTTCTTCCATTTTTTTTGATGCTGCCACACCCAATTTTCTCAGTTTTTCCTCGTATTCAGGAATTTTCTGTTTGACTTCCTCCAGGGTCTCATCCACGTGATCTGACAATTTTTTGCCAAGTTCCTGCAAGTCTTTGATGACGTCAGAAACGGTATCTGGCCCGGTGATACTCTCCCTTGTTTCCTGGTAATCCACCTTCCACTCTCCATCTTCTCGTTTTAGAACTGTTTGCAGCGGGATGACCGTGGTTTCTGCATCGTTTTTACGCACTTGCAGGGCTGTCCCGATAGAAGTTGTATTACCGTCGATGGTAATTTTATCAAAAGTGATGACCGCATTGCGGAATTGTACTGCAGAAATATCTACCAAACCTCGTGTTTCTTTTGTCGTGTATTTACGGGCATTTTTAATGTCCTGGACAATGACAGCTTCCCAAAATTTTTGGGCTACTTCCTGTGGGGGTTTTTCAGCGCAACAATCAGATATGAATATAACTGATAAAGCAGACAACAAAATACTACTCCAATAAAATCGCCTTGTAATCATTCTCATTCCTCCTCAAATTCTTACAATAGATTTTTTGTAACTACTCTGGTTGCTAGGTTCATGGGTAATCTCTCTAACCTTGAACCGTGAACACTTGAACTTTGAACCTGATAAGTTATCTTACATTTTTTATTCCTTATGTCTCATCATATATAACACATAACAATCACATACACATAATAACATGATGATACCTTAAGGACAATAAGGCTTTATGTTTTATAACGAAATCAATTTCACGTGAAGAAAAGACATTTTTATTATTTCTGATACTGACCATCTTGGCTGCGGTGATATTAATCTTCCTGTTGCCAATATGCTAATCGTTATCCGGCTACTTACCTCCTTGAATCCGTTGCTGCATTAGCTCTCATGGGTTTGACCATATTATGGTTAGCTTCAAGAAAATTTCGAAAGACAGTTACTTAAATTATCAAAACTACTTGATACTTCCCGTAAATACATAATCATTATTTGCTATTCCTACATGGCAGTTAATACACGCATCGACCTTACCCTCCAGTCTCGCCTCGCCGTCCGGCTTGTACTTTACCCAATACCAGTCATGTCCCGCCGGATTAAATCCCTTGGCTTTATACATTACCGTAATTAAAAATAGTTTCTTATCATCGGTATAGTTTTCTTTGATCAGTAACGTACCATCGGGGAATACACCTTTTTTATTCACTACCGTATCCAGCGCAAGGTTGTTTATATACAGTTTAAGAATATTGCCGGGTGGCATGGTACTCTCATAAAAATCCTCCTTGCCAGGCCATGAGGGATAATTCTTATATGGGTTTTCTTCAGTCATATATCGCCATAGTTCCTGTGCATTTATTTTGTCTATACTATCAGATGTTTTCCCTATTACTGTTTTGTAAAAGATACAGAGAAGAAATGCCAAACATATTGTGCTAAGTACCAAATATTTTAAACGGTGAATATATTTCATCGAAAGTTCCTTAATTAAGTTTTAAAAGTTGCCAGTATTGTATAAGCAGTCAGCTTGCAGTTTCTGTACGATTGCTGATAGCTGACTGCTGACGGCTTATGAATATTTCATCGGTCTGAGGCTGCGCCTCGCTAGTTAACCAGTAAAAGTTGTTTTATAATGTGTGTATTGACTGATCTATTCTTTTCTCTTGGAAATCTATTTATACGAAAAGAATTATAATTCCCCAGATAACACACAAAGGTATTGTTATTATCCTTCCTGATAAGGATATCATGAGAACTCAAGGCTTTACTAAAGATACCAAAGGATGAAACATGTTCTACAAACCTGATAAGGGCAAAATAGAGATCATTGTTTGAGTGTACATAGGCATATTGATCCAGAGGAATGCAATTATCTGGCATTTGTGAGATAAGAAACCATTCTTTCTGCTTGCCGGGAAAACATCTTTCAAAAATGCCAACAGGAACCGGTATATCAATCATTAATGCAAATAATGCATTTGCATTCTTCCAAGTTTGGATTATTGTGCTATAATTGCATTTCGTGGAGGCTTGAGGCAAGAAACGTAATATTCGGAATTGGTTTATATAAAGAATATCTTGAGTCATTTTCTCTATAGTATCAAACAGCATAGTATATGTTTCCGGGTGGTAACTCTTCCTGTAGTAACCATAAAATTTAGTATTTTTAAGGATGCCGAATTTTCGATTTTCCTGCATGCATTGTCTTTGAAATTTTTGTGCATCTTTTTTTTGTATATAAACAGTTACCCATTCAATTTGCTTACCTAGTTTTTTACAATATCCAAAGTTACCTCCCGTATAGGAAAGGAGGAATCTGAGCCGGTCCGTATGTTTAAAAAGCCTTCTTGCCCGATTTAGCTTAGCGAGATACCAGATGCAATGCTTTTCGCTTAAGGATTTTCCTTGTATCGATACCCTCTCAAAATCAATTAAGATAATTCTTCTTTCTCCGTCTTCATCAGAATAGACCAAAAAATTATCAAGTGAGAAATCATCTTGTTTTATGCCTGTATCATGGATATTTTTTGCGATTTTCCCAAATTTTTCTAAAATATCTTTTCTCTCTTTATAAGAAGGATTGCTTTTAAAATATTCTCTTGTTGTGCGGGAATTTCTGATCTTTTTTATGATTAAATAAGATTCTTTATTAAAAAAGTGTTTTCGCTCCCCAAAAGCAACAGGCACCTCAACGGGAACACCTTTCATTGCAGCAATGTAGGTTGTATGAAATTCCCTGAATGCCTTGGTATGTTTAAAGAGATATTTTATCTTTTGAAATAAACGGGGATATTTATATATTTTAACAAGATAAGTCTGGACCTTATTTGCATGGGTAACTTCGAATTCTCCCAGGACCTTATAACGGTCTTTTCTTATGATGCTGAGTATGGAATTAGCGGGATTTTCTTTAATGTGTTCGAGATATGGAATAAGAATTGTTTGCTGGCTTTGAAGAATCCATCGAGTATGACCTATCGTATTCGATATATATCCTTTAAACATTTTCCACTTATCAGCATAATAGAAGAGAGTTATTTGTAGGGGTGAAGTATGCGTCGATTTAGTTTTGTATCTTCCTATTCCCTAATCCCCGTGCAGATATCCGTTGGTTTTACATATATGGCAGATGGTCTTTCTATCATTTTTCATTCCTAATATCTCTTTCCGGGCTGCATGGTACATTTCATTATTCCATATTTCCTTGAAAGAGCTTTCCAGGATATTTCCAAATGCATATTTTTCACTATATACCGCACAACAGGGTAGTACGCTGCCATCCCAGTTAATCATTGTTTCTGTCCACGGAAGCATACAGCCTATTCGCTTATGCCGCTTTGTGGAAATGACCGTATACTGAGGATTTTCTGGTATCCATGCCTTATCTCTTTCGAGCGCCATTTGCGCTGTCTCAAAGACTTCCTTTCCCATATCAGGTCTCATTTTAGATATTTTTATTTTGATACCAATTTTTCTGGCCAATTCCTGCGCCTTGCTAATTTCATGCTCGTTATGCCGGAAGACATGGAACAACCATATAAGCTTGGTGTGGCAATCCGACATCCCTTGTTTCTTTTGAACGAGTCTTTTCATATTATCCATAACTAATTCAAAATCACCGCCTGCATGATATTGTAAGTATGTCTCAGGACTTACTCCGTTACAGGAAATATAAATCCTCTCCAATCCAGATTTCAGTAAATCCTCTAGTTGGTTATCTTCCACTTTTATAGAAAGATTTGTGCTGATTTTTATATCGATACCTCGTTCTTTTACATATTGGACCATTCTCAGTAATTCTTTATTGAGCAGTGGCTCTCCCCAGTTATAGAGACGGATCAACGTAAGATTTTCGCCTAGTTCGTCGACAACTTTTTTAAGGACATCGAAAGAGATAAATCCCTTTTGTGCCGTATTGTCCTGCCGCCCTGTAGGGCACAAAGGGCAACGTAAATTGCATAAGTTCCCGGACTCTATGGATATTTTTGAAGGATAATACGGAAGGTATGTTTTTTTAAGAAATGCGTAGATATAAGGTACGATTGAATTGTATACCTTTTTAATTACTAATCTTTTTTTTATCATTATCCTGCACCCGTTCCCAAAGCTTTACATACTTCACGAAAATGTAGAAGGCATTAGAAACTGCCAGGATAAATCCTGGTAAGCCATCTAAAAACCCCATCTTTATAATATATACCCTGATAAATTTGTACAGAGGTCTGAAGATCAATTGGGATAAGTGAAAACCTTTACCTTTTTCTATAATAATATCGGCAAAGATATTTGAATAGTTATCTATTGTCCTCAGTTGATGAGAGAAGTTTTTATAGTTGAAATGGTAAATATTATGTTTCATGTACCTGGTTTTTCCATTTACCAATACTCGTCCATGCGGGTTCGTACCCTTCCACTGTCCATGATCTTTCCTAAATAAGCGTAACTGGTAATCAGGATACCAGTCTCCATGATAAATCCATCGCTTAAGATAGAAGCTAAGTCTGGGAAAAAAGAATCCCTGTGTATCACTCGGATTACGAATAGCATCTTGAATTTCCATGGTAAGCTCTGGTGATAGTCTTTCATCTGCATCTAAAGAAAGGATCCAATCATTCCTTGCCAAACTTATAGCATAGTTTTTTTGATCGATATTACCCGGCCATGGATGTTGATAAACCCGGTCAGTATACTCCCTGCAAATATCAACCGTTTTATCCGTACTGAACGAATCAACCACAATAATTTCATCTACCCACTTCAGACTTTCAAGACAATCACGGATGCGAGATTCTTCATTCAGGGTGATGATGCAGGCCGAGATAGAAGGTTTTTGGTTCATAACAGGGCTGGTAATTATTTGTTATTAAATACTTTCTATGCGATTTATCTTCACAAATGAATCAAGTCTTAAAATAACCAGTGTGTAAGCAGTCAGCCTGCATCTTCTTCCCAACTGCTGATGGTTGACTGCTGAAATCGGATATGTAGGGTGGGGCATTGCCCGCCGAAAGATAAGCAATGTGGGAGGGTGCGCGATGTTTGGTGGGCAATGCCCACCCTACCCGAAGAACTTGTCCTTAGTATTTCAGATACCTTAGTAACGAAAATGGCAGCCGGAGGCCTAATCTATACTTCTGGCTCCGGTTGCGTGCTATCCTCTGCCATATCTTCCTCATCTGCTGTTCCGGCAGGGATTTTTTCTGTACATTCCTCGTCTTTTGATTCTTCCGGTATAACACGTGCAACAGATACCAGCTTATCTTCCTCTTCTACAGAAAAGAGTTTTACCCCTTGTGTATTCCTGCCTATGGAACGGATGGTATTTACTGATGTACGGATAACCATACCTTTTGCGGTAATCATTATTAATTCGTCCTCATCTCTGACATCGATCAATGCTACAACATTTCCGTTTCTATCGGTAGTTTTAATATTGATAACCCCTTGTCCGCCTCTATGATGAGCCGGATATTCCGCAAAATCCGTACGTTTTCCAAAACCATTCTCACAAACGGTCAGCAAAGAGGCATTTTCGTCTACAATGACAATACCCTTTACCTTATCGTTGTCCTTGAGGGTAATTCCCTTTACCCCGTGTGTTACACGTCCCATTGTCCTGACATCTTCTTCAGAAAAACGCATGGCCTTTCCTTGCTCGGTACCGAGGATGATATCCTGTTTACCATTCGTTAATTTAACGCCAATCAGCTTGTCTCCGTCATCCAGGTTGATAGCAATAATACCACCCTTTTTTGGATTGCCATAAGCACAGAGCGGTGTCTTTTTAATAATTCCATTACTTGTTGCCATGACCAACTGCCGTTCATCGAATACCCGTACAGGAATAAGAGACGTTACATTTTCTCCTTCCTTTATTTCCAGCAAATTAATGATTGCCCGTCCTTTCGACGTCCTGCCCATTTGCGGGATATCGTAAACCTTTTGCCAGTAAACCCGGCCCTGATCAGTAAAAAACAGGATGTAATCATGGGTGGATGCCACAAAGAGATGCTCTATGAAATCTCCTTCCTTCATGTCAGCACCTGAAACGCCCTTACCTCCCCGGTGTTGTTTTCGATATGATGTAAGCGGCAGACGCTTGATATATCCTTCGTGACTGATAATAACGACGACGTTCTCTTCTGCAATCAGATCTTCCAGATCCAGTTCAGTAACGGCATCGACAATTTCGGTACGGCGCTTATCGCCAAAACGGTTCTCAATCTCTTTGATGTCTTTTTTAATAATATTTAATACCAGTTTCTCACTGGCAAGGATTGCCTGATATTCTTTAATATCAGCGCATAGCTTTTTATACTCTTCCTCAATCTTTTCTTGCTCAAGACCAGTCAATCTCTGGAGTCTCATATCCAGGATGGCGTTCGCTTGGGCCTCGGTGAGAGAAAACTGACCCATGAGCCTCTGGCGTGCATGTTCAACCGAATCTGAGGTTTTAATTAACTGAATAATCTCATCTATGTTTTGAAGTGCAATCCTCAAACCTTCCAGGATATGTGCCCTTGCCTGTGCTTTTTCCAGTAAATATTTTGTTCTGCGCTGAATAATAATCTTTCGGTGTTCGATATAGTAAACCAACATCTCTTTCAGATTAAGCGTTACGGGTCGATTATTAACCAGGGCAATCATGATGATACTGAAAGTATCCTGAAGTTTCGTATGTTTATAAAGCTGGTTTAAAACAACCTCTTCCTCTTCTCCCTTCTTCAAATCGATAACCAGGCGGCTTCCTTCACGATCACTTTCATTACGGATATCCGAAATGCCTTTGATCTGCTCTTCCCGAACCAACTCGGCAATTCGTTCCAGAATGTTATCTCTATTAAGCTGGTAGGGTATTTCGGTTACTACAATACTCTTCTTTCCACTTTTGCTTGTCTCAATGTGCGCCCGGGCCCGTACGGTAATTGTTCCACGGCCTGTTCGATACCCTTCCTTAATCCCTGCCGTACCACAAATGAGGGCACCTGTAGGGAAATCAGGTCCTTTGATAACCTCTATTAATTCATCAACGGTTACATCGGGATTGTCAATAACAAGGGTGATCCCTTCGCAAATTTCGGTAACATTATGCGGTGGAATACTCGTGGCCATGCCGACTGCAATACCCGAGCAACCGTTGCAGAGCAGATTGGGAAATTTTGAGGGAAGTACGACTGGCTCTGTCCGGGTATCATCATAATTCGGTACATAGTTAACGGTATCCTTCTCCAAATCTTCCATAATAATCATCGTTGCTTCAGTCATGCGGGCTTCTGTATAACGCATGGCTGCAGGCGGGTCACCGTCAATAGAACCAAAGTTCCCCTGTCCCTGTATCAGAGGATATCGATAATTAAAATCCTGCGCCATACGGACAAGGGTCGGATAGACTACCTGCTCGCCGTGGGGGTGGTAGTTACCTGTTGTATCACCGGCGATCTTGGCACATTTTCTGAATTTTGAACGAGGACCTAGACCAAGGTCATTCATGGCAACGAGGATACGTCTTTGTGACGGCTTTAGTCCGTCCCTTACGTCCGGGAGTGCCCGGCTCATAATCACGCTCATGGCATAATTCAGATACGAGTCCTTCATTTCTTCTTCTATGAATAACTCTTTTATATTTTCTCTTCTTTCAACCATGTATAGTTACCTCTGTGATAAACGGGTTTTTCTTCTTTTCGTGTGCAATAGTCGTTGACGGGCCGTGACCAGGATACACAACCGTTTTCTCATCTAGTACAAACAACCGCTCCTTGATAGATCGAATGAGTTTCTCTTGATTACAACCAGGAAAGTCTGTACGGCCGATACCTTCCTTGAAAAGACTATCTCCGGAAAATAGTACAGGCAATTCCCCATTTTCAATATTTTTATGATAAAGACATATCCCGCCGGGTGTGTGTCCAGGGGTATGAATTACTTCAAAGGTATCTCGGTCGATGGTTATTTTGTCTCCATCTTTCAGTAATTGGTCCGCAGAAGGAGACCGAACTGTTGCACCACCATAGAAGGCGGCAAGGATAGAAAGATTTTTCGCAGGATAGGGCAGCATATCCTGATCTTCTTCATGCACACAGATCTGAATATCAGGAAAGGCCTTCTTAAGACCGGCATTAGCACCGATGTGATCTCCGTGACCATGGGTAATTACAATAATTTTAGGAGTTAAATGTCTTTCCTCCAGAAAGGCAATAAGCGTTTTTGCATCTGCTCCCGGGTCAATGATCATAGCATCGGGTGCGGTTTTGCCCGTCACTATATAGCAACATACCTTTAAAGGTCCTACGGGTATTTTCTGTATAAACATACTTCCCATTTACTTCTTTTGTAAGTAATTTCCAATTAATTCTTTCAGTTCACATGGTCCCTGATTATCCAATAATCCGATAATCTTCCGTTCCCTTTCTGCGTTTTCTACAGCATCGGAGGCATGTGCTGCATTTTTCATAATATCTTCGCCATAAATTCTCCGTACTTTGCCTGGCTCACCCTTTTTCGAATCGGTAGGGCCCAGGATATTTCTAATCTTACGAATTGCATCAGGACCCCGGTATAAGAGGGCAAGGCAGCGTGCTGTCCCCGGTTTTTTCTTATCGGCTGAATTTACTTTTTCAGGGTCTAGTCCTGTCATATATTGTATAATCTTATTAAATTCATGCATAGCATTCATGTCCTTTAGTTGTTCTGATAATTGCTGTGCATGATTGTTAATAATGGTATCCGGCACTCCGAAGGTAAAGAGTGTCTGGAAATCTTCTTTCAGTCTTCCGGCTATCTTTTCAGGTTTAGGTTTTAATTTTTCCCGAAATATATCTATTAAAGGTCCGTAAAATTCCTCTGCCTGGGCAATACTCATTCTCAAGAGTTTCATTCCAACTATATATAAACCGGTTCTTGAGAACATATCAATAATATTCCCTGGCAGTGGACTTTGTTCTTCAAAAGGTTTCAGGATGACTAAAGTCGTCTCAACCTTAGTTCCTTCAGGAAACTTAACAATATCTTCGAGAACTCCTCCATCCTTCGGCAAATATTCTGCAAATAAGGCAAGTTGTTTGTTATTGGTAATGGAATCCATCGAGGATACAACTGCCGGTTCAAAGTATTCAACTTTACCATCAGAACTTTCTACATAATCTCCAAAACTCCCCCGGATAGTATGTCCCTGGAAACTCGTAATAGGTCCAATAACGTCTTCTTTTAATTTTTCAATGGCATGGGGACCCTTGAAAAAAAGTAGCACCGTTCGGTTCGTTATACCAAATTTGTTTTCCCTGCGAAAGTTGCTGTTAATGTAGTTAATCATAACCTTTTTCCATGCGGGCTTAGTATCCTGCTCTTCAATAGTAGAGCAATATTTGTCAACAAAGGCGTCACTCGGTGCAAACATTGTCGCCCCAATAAACTCAAGATTTGCCAATGAAAGTAAACGACCTAAGATACCACCGGTGCGACTTTTTAAAAGACTGTAGGGGGTAATTAACGCATATGTTAGTTCATCTGCCATAACTTTGTTTCTCTCCAAAAGCAGGTAACAGACAATATATAAAATGAATATTTAAAACGTTAATTATATCACCAAAGGTGAAAAGGGTCAAATACTTTTAAATCATTCAAAGTATTCCTTCTTGATTAATGAGAAACGATTCGGGACCGAAGAGTTCCTGTATCCTGGATAAGAATTCGTCCGCTATGGAGATGAAGTACTGGCGGGAGACCTTGATTTGAACACTACCCTGATGAGGTGTGGCGATCTCAAAAAAAAGTGGACATGTGCCACTATGTTTTTTCATAATTTCCCTTAATTGATTTAATTTTTCTTCCTCAAACTGTGAGGCATCAAGCTGAAGGGTTACGCACTTAGCCAGACGCGTAAGCGCATCCTTTTCGGCAATAATCTCCTTTATCCGCACGGCAGGAACTGAACTTTGGAAACCGACCTGACCTTTTACAAAGACCACCTCATCTTTGTGTAACAGTGATTGATATGTCTTCATTTCCTTGCTAAAGGCAATACACTCAACCGTACCCTTCATATCTTCAATGGTAATGTAGAGCATAGGGTCACCCCGTTTGGTAACACTTTGTTTCAGGCTGCTAATAATACCTCCTATGATTACTTCTTCTCCTTCGGTGAGTTCGGAAATTTCTCCAGAAGATGCAGTAGATAATTGTTTGATTTTTTCCTTGTAGTTATTTAAGGGGTGCGAGCTTAAATAGAAACCTAAACTTTCCTTTTCTGCCTGGCGTATCTCTTTCTCAGACCATTGATTTACTCCGGCGTTCTCCCCGGTACCCTTTTTCTTGAACATATCTATCTCGCTGCTCATGTCAAATAATGACCTTTGGCCTGTACGCTTGTCCTTATTTGCAATGCTGCCCATCTCCATGGCTGTATCAAGTCCGGCGAGCAGTCTTGCCCGATTGTCATATAACGAGTCGAAACTTCCTGATTTCATAAGAGACTCTATTACCTGCTTATTAACAACACGCATGTCGACCCGTTTACAGAAATCGAGGATCGAAGTAAACCGTCCTCCTTCTTCTCTGGATTGAATAATTGACTCGATGGCCTTATCGCCCACGTTTTTGATAGCCCCCAATCCAAACCGTATCTTGTTCCCGTGTGAAATAGTGAAGTCGTCCTGGCTTTCATTAATATCCGGTGGAATTACTTCAATGCCCATATGGCGGCAATCATCAATGTAATCTACCGTCTTGTCCATATTCTGTTTTTCACAACTTATCTGTGCAACCATATATTGAACAGGGTAGTTCGCCTTTAAATAAGCTGTCTGGTAGGTGATTACGGCATAAGCTGCAGAATGAGACTTATTGAAGCCATATCCTGCAAAGTACTCCATCAGCTCGAAAATACTTTCCGCGGTCCCACGGGGAATCCCGTTTGCTACAGCACCGTTTACAAATTGGTCTTTGAATTTTGCCATAATCTCCGGTTTCTTTTTCCCCATGGCCTTACGGAGATTATCGGCCTGGTTGAGAGTAAACCCTGCCAAACGGTTGGCAATGCGCATAACCTGTTCCTGGTATAAAATAACCCCGTAAGTCTCTTTCAGGATCGGTTCAAGAGAAGGATGGAGGTACACTACCTCTTCCTTCCCGTGCTTTCTGTTGATAAAAGATTCCACCATGCCGCTCTGCAGGGGGCCGGGTCTGTATAAGGCTACAAGCGGCAGAATATCAGCAAATCTGTCAGGTTTTAGTTTCTTCAATAATTCTTTGAATCCACGGCTCGTTTCTACCTGAAACACCCCTTTTACATCTCCCCGTGATAACAACTCATATGTTGCCTTGTCATCCATGGGGATTTTTGTAAGGTCAATCTCCTTTCCGGTAGTTTCTCGGATCAATTTGATGGCCTTATCGATAACGGTTAACTTTCGGACACCGAGGAAGTCTGCCTTTAACAGACCTATCTTATCTACCAGTATTTCATCATAAAACTGCGTTGTAACTACATCGCCATTTTTTGCCAGCGGAACGTATTCAGTTAATGGTTCATCCGAAATTACAATACCAGCCGCATGCACCGATGCATGGCGGCACAATCCTTCCAGTTTCTGGGAAATATCAAATAATTCATGGATATGTTTCTCATTTTCGTAAAGTGCCTTTAGTGCAGGCTCTTGTTCCAGGGCCTGTTTTAATGTTATATTTACCGTGTTGGGAATAAGCTTGGCGACCTTGTCTACTTCAGACAGGGGGATATTCATTACCCGTCCCACATCCCGGATTACAGCCTTTGCCTTCATTGTCCCAAATGTAATAATCTGGGCTACATTGCTGTCTCCGCCGTACTTTTTTCTCACGTACTGGATGACTTTTTCACGGCCCTCAGCACAGAAATCGATATCGAGGTCGGGCATAGAAATTCTTTCTGCATTGAGAAACCTTTCAAATAATAAATCATTTTCTATAGGATCGATATTCGTGATATTTAATAAATATGCGACCACGCTACCCGCTCCCGATCCTCGTCCTGTTGCAGGTATACGATGCTGTACGGCAAAATGGATAAAATCCCACACAATCAAAAAATAATCTACAAAACCTGTATTTTCGATAACCTTAAGCTCGTAATCCAGGCGCTCGCAAACATTCTGTGTAAGAGAACCATATTTTTGAAGTGCACCTTCCTCGCAAAGCTTTCTCAGATAAACACTGTTCGTCATTCCCTGTGGTGCTGTAAATTTTGGCAGATGCACCTTTCCGAAGGTCATTTCTACATTACAACGTTCAGCTATTTTTAACGTATTTTCAATGGCTTCCGGCAGATGGTGAAAAACAGCAGACATTTCATGAGAATTTTTAAAATAAAATTCATTAGACCCAAAACGCAGCCTTTGTATGTCAGATAAGTGTTTTCCCGTATTAATACATAAGAGGGCGTCATGGGCAGTTGCATCGTCCATATTCATATAATGAATATCATTTGTCGCAACTATCGGGATCTCTAACTGTCTCCCTATCTCGGCTGCCTTTAACACGAGCCCCGTCTGATGCTCGATTTTGTTATCCTGTACTTCCAGGTAAAAATGGTTCGGACCAAATATATCTTTATATTCCTTTACTACCTTCATCGCTTCTTCAAAGCGATGGTTTAATAGGCAACGATTGATTTCCGATGTCATACATCCACTCAGGCAAACGATTCCCTTTGAATGGGTCTTCAAAAGTTCCTTATCGATTCTTGGTTTATAGTAAAAACCTTCCAGGTATGCCAATGTGGTAAGCTTCAGAAGGTTGCGGTAACCCTCGTTGTTTTCAGCAAGGAGGGTAATATGGCTCAGCGCTTCTTTTCCATCTTTAGAATCCCGGTTAAGACGGCTGCCCTGTGTAACATATGCCTCATAACCCAGGATGGGTTTTATCCCTCTGGATTTTGCTGCCTCATAAAATTCTACAGCACCAAACATGTTGCCATGATCGGTAAGGGCAAGGGCAGGCATTTTTAGCTGGGCGGCTTTATCTACCAAATCACTAATCTTGCATGCACCATCAAGAAGACTGTACTCGCTGTGGACGTGAAGGTGAATGAAATTGTCTATAGTCATGGTATCTTTCAAAATAATTCCTGAACCTATGGGCCTACCTCCTGTGAAAGCAGGGATTTGAATTTTTGGCTCATGGTTGGTTCAACCTTGGAGATTGAACCTTACGTTAAGCATTGATCTGTATATTTTTGATTGGTGCCAGGCATTGGAAACATACCAAAATTTTTATTTTGCATTTTCCACTTCCAAACTTGTTGCTCTGCTTTACTCACAAGCCGGAAATGGAATTTGATAAGCTATCAAAAATATATGACTTAAAACCTCTAGGTCCTTTAAAGCCCGATTTAGCAACTTCTTGTTGTCCAGATTAGGATATCCAGTGAACTTTAATTTTTCTACGAAGTATTATGGTAATATATCAATCAGAAAATCAAGCCAAAATTGATAACAATTTTACTTGAAACCTCTGTTATATTTTGCTATTATCCTCAAAGTGAATTTTTGTCAAAAATTATTCCTAAATAAAAGCTCAGTATATCACCATTTTATAAATACACCAAAAGGGGGGGTATTCAATGTCTAGTTGCAACTCAAAAGCGAAGGCAATTATGGTAGTATTGGTTGGCGTTTTTGGACTGCTCTGTGTTGGTTTTGCAGTCTCAGTTACCGAAAAATACAGAATACAAAAGGAGCGGGTACATACCCTCGAAAGGCAGCTTGGTGCAGGGCGGAAAGAGGTTTTAAAAGTTCCTGAATTAATGGAAAACCTCGATAAAATTGAAGTAGCAAAAAAAGAATCTGAAGATAAATTTGCTGCCTGTGCCTCAGAAAAGGAAAGCTTGGTTGCAAAAGCAAATGAATTACAAAAGGAAGTAGATACCTTTGGTGCCATTAAGGCTGCTGTAGGTGTTCAAATTAGCGGGTTACAGAATACTATTCAGGAGCAGCAAAACAAGCTGAACGAATTGGAGAGCGACAGAGGTAAATTATCAGAACAGATCACAGCCCTTGAAGGAGAGAAAAATCAAATTGCAGAGAGATCTGAGTTGCAGGTTGCGGATATAAAAAGAAGCCAGGAAGAGATAAAAAATCAGTTGATTTATTACACAGAGGCAAAGAAGATTGCTGATCAAGAGCTTGAAGCAAAGCAAAAAACTATAACAGAACTTCAGAAGGCAAAAGAAAACCTTGAGGCAGAGCTGGAAAGGATGAAGGGACAAGGTCCGGCAACAGAACCATCCAGTCCTTCAGAGGGGCCTCAATTTCCGCTTACGGATACCTCATCGAAGAGTTCTACAACAGAAGAGTTAGACAAGGCTTTTGCCTTACTGCGGGAAAGGATTACTTCTCCCGCAATAGCCCTTGATGAGGTAAGCATACTTTTGTCAAGAATCGATAATGCATTGAAAAGTTTAAAATAAAAATCGCCTATTCGAAAATAATCAAATAGTCAGTTTCTTTATGTATTTTATTAGGGAAGGTTTATACCTTCCCTTTTTTATTTGATACGAAGTTCCCGCATCTTTTGCTGAAGATTTTGCCGGTGCATATCAAGTGCTTCTGCGGTACGACTAATGTTTCCGCCATGTTCCTCTAATTTCTTTGTTATAAAGTCACGTTCAAAATTTTCTACAAGTATTTTTTTTGCATCTCTGAATGAAAGACGGTAATTTATGTTTTTTAATACCACCGTATTATTTTCCGGGTACTTTATCTCTTCCGGCAGGTCTCCCGTATCGAGAGTATCACTATTCGCAAGGACTACTGCACTTTCAATAACGTTCTTAAGTTGACGGACATTACCAGGCCAATCATAAGAAACCAGAAATTTCATAGCCTCGTGGGAAATAGATGAAATGTATTTTTGATGCCTCTCGGAAAAATATTGTATAAACCGGTTCACTAAAAAGGGAACATCTTCCTTTCTATGTCTCAGGGGAGGAAGTTTTATGTTTACCACTTTGATTCTGTAGTATAGGTCTTCTCGAAATCGTCCTTCCTCAATTTCTTCTTCAAGATCGCGGTGAGTTGCACTAATGATCCGTACATCCACTGATAATGTCTCGGTACCACCCAAACGCTCAAATTTCTGCTCTTGTAACACCCTCAGGAGTTTTGATTGTGTGCTGACACTCATGTCTCCAATCTCATCGAGAAATATCGTTCCTTTATTCGCCATCTCGAATTTCCCGAGCCGTCTTTCCGTCGCGCCGGTAAAAGCGCCTTTCTCATGTCCAAAGAGTTCACTTTCAACCAGCGTCTCCGGCACTGCAGCACAATTCATGATAATAAAGGGTCCATTCCAGCGTTTACTTTGCCTGTGAATCTCCCTGGCTGCAAGTTCCTTACCACTGCCACTCTCACCCAGAATAAGCACCGTAACGTCCGTTGTGCCAACTTTTTCAATCTTATGAAAGACATTTTTCATTGCATCGCTCTGGCCAATAAGTTCTCCCATACCCTCCAAACGGCCGATTTCTTGCCGGAGCCGTGCATTTTCTTCCTGCAACGCGAGCCTCTCGAAGGCATTTTTCACAATAATCCTTAACTCGTCGATTTCGTATGGCTTTGCAATGTAATCGTAAGCCCCCTTTTTCATGGCCTCAACCGCAATTTTCTCGGATCCGTAAGCAGTTACAATAACCACAAGGGGAGGATTTTTCATAGCATTGATCATTTCTAAGGTTTTCAAACCATCAAGATGGGGCATGTTGATATCAAGGAGTATCAATTCAGGATGATGTACCTTAATAATATGCAACGCGTCGGTACCATCTTTTGCCTCGTACACGACGTAGTTATCCTTTTGAAAGATCTTTTTCATGCCGTAACGTGCGGCTTTTTCGTCATCTACAATTAATATGGAAGGTTTAAGCATATGCCTCTAAGCTTGGAATAATGCAGATTCATAGAAAGGAAAATTAATAACAAATGATGTACCATCCCCGTTGCTCTCAACGGATATGGTAGCATCTATATCTTCCAGTTTCTTTTTCACAATAGAAAGTCCTAACCCCGTCCCGGTCTGTTTTGTAGTATAAAATGGCTCAAATATTTTTTGTAATGATTCCTGGGGTATACCAGGGCCGGTATCGACAACTGATACCCGAATCGTATGATTATCAGGCTGATAATCAGCATGAATAGTTATTTTCCCGCCAGACGGCATTGCCTGAATGGCATTGTGGAGGAGGTTGAAAAAAACCTCTTTCAGCGCTCCTTCATCTGCAAGAATGGATGGAAGGTCGTAAGGAATTTGGCAGAAGGTTGCAATCTTATTTTGTTTTGCCTCATGATTCAGTACCACTAACGCCGAATGAATAACCTCTCCAATTTTAACACCGGTTTTTACCTCGCCACCCGGTTTTGCAAACTGCAGAAGTTGATTAACAACTTTGGTTAACCGGTCTATCTCGTTTACAATAATAGCCAGGTCTTCCTGCAACGGGTCGTTTTTCTTTAAATCCTCACGGATAACCTGGACAATTGCCTTTATAGAGCTTAATGGGTTTTTGACCTCATGCGCCACACTTGTAGACAGGCGTCCGAGGCTGGATAGTTTTTCGTTCTCATACATCTTTCTTTCCAGGCAGAGCTTTTCTTCTATGATTTTTGATTTCTCTACTGCAGAACCGATTTCATTAGCAATAATCATTAAATGGTCCAGATGGTCAGAGACAATGGGCAAGCCTCTTCTGGCACGCCCCAGGCTTAAAAGTCCTGTAAGCTTACGATTAACAAATACCGGAAATATAAAAACAGCATCAAGGAGCCGCATTTCATTGATAATAGAAACGTCTTTTACCTCGTATCGGTTTAACACAACAAATTCACCGTTTGCAAAAAACTGTGTGATCTGTTGTATTTCTAACTGACTTATAGGCTCGTATCTTTTATCTCCGATAATTTGAACCCGTTCGTTCTTAAAAAGGAGAAGATTGGTAGATTTAATGGCCGTAGCCTTTTTAATGGATATAACAACGTATTCAAGCAACTTTGTAAAATTTACCAGGGGGTCTGTGCTGATAATGTGGCTCAACTCATTTAATAAGTACTCACTATCTGCAATACGATAAAATATCAGCTTCCTTAAAAACTTTTGTACTCCCTCTTTCAGTTTTGGAAACCAGAATACGAGGTTGATAACACAGACGGCCTCCAATATCCTTGCATTCACAAGATATTGCTGTTCCAGGAATTTACTTAATTGTTTAATCCCAAAATAATACAGACAAATCAAAAGAAGGGTAAGGGAGGAGTAAAAAATGCTGCGGCGAAGCACAAATTCCATATAATTATACCGGTAAACATAGTAGGAAAAAATAATACTTGGAAAGATAGATGACAGCATGGAAACGAGTACAAGATAGTTTCCGATATAAGCGATTTTATCCCCTTCAAGCAGCACGGTAAACCCAATAAATACTGCAATGGTAATAACTACCCAAAAGATAGCCATATGAAACTTTTGTTCTTCTTTTTCATCCACCCTTTTTGCAAGCCATTTGGAAATACCTGCTGCAATGAACAACGATATTATCAGCCATACTACAAAGGGTTTCACATAGTGGGTAGCAGTTGCCATCAGGTTAGTGTCCTTCGACAGAATGAAATTTTTGATGACAAACGAAAACGGTATAACAGGAAGATAAATACCCACGATAATACGCCGCTGTAATGATTTTTTAATCCGGGATTCACTTTCAAACAGGAACAAAACTGCCGTATGGAGCAAAAGGCTGGGCATAAAACCGATGCCTGCGTAAGAAATTGCGTCTGCAACAAGGTCTACAGATGCAATATTTTTCCCGAAGAGGAGAAAACTAAAGAGGTAGACGGTATTCCCAAAGTGCCACATAGCCACACTGATAACCAGGAAGAGGAATACGAGTTCACTCCTCGTCTTCTGTTTTCGCTGTACGATCAGGATCGAGAGAACTATGTGCAGGATGGTGCCCAGGATAAAACCAATGAGGGATATAATTTCGTAGAGTGGCATAGTATAGTATGTAGCAGCGTTAAAACATATGAGAACGAATTAATATAATATCCAGTATTTAAATGTTAAGAGGAAGAATTAAATTTAACTATAGCTTCCCAATTTATCTTCCCATTTGTGCAAAATTCTTTACCAAATTCAAAAGTAAAATTATTTATTAATTTTGAATAGGCTTCTAAAAATTCTTCATTCTTTTCTTTTGCTTTATGTCCAAGTGGCTCAATAATTTGAATATAGAGATCAGTATTTCCTGAAATAAATTCCCAGAACTCTTGTCCACACAGTTTCAAATAATCCCCCTTATCTGGTTTATTGTCCCTACCATAGCAACAATATTTATTTTGGAAGTATTTGTTCCCAAAATTTTTTTAGCCTTTTTAAAATTTTCCCGCATTCTGTTGGTTTGAGCACTATTCCCCCAATTTGGACCCGATTTTATAGCAACAATGTATTTAATATTATTTTTTTCGAATTCTAAATCAATTCCTTCTGCTGCTGATTTCTTACCATTGTAAACCTTACTGCAGACAAAAACAGATAAACCTTCTAAAAATTCACCAAATATTGTTTCTTCCTGTGAGGATAAATAAGCATCAAGCACAATCTTTACTAAGTCTTGTGCAGTTAAAATATTTTTAGCTTTAAATAAGTAAGGATTCTTTCTGTTTATTAATCGACTTAATTTTAAACATGCAAGACTTTGTAATCTCTTTTCGTGAAAACTTCCTATATTGTTTTCAACATAATTGATTACATCATTTAGACCGAGTTTTCCCATAGATTATTTTTGATTCGAATAAGTAATGTTGGATATGATTAATTTCTTTCTTTACCATTTCACAATATTCAGGAAGTATTTCAATGCCAATTGAATTTCTTTTCATTTTTTGAGCAACAGAAATGGTTGTTCCGGAACCCATAAAGGGATCTAATACTGTGTCGCCTTCTTTAGTAAAGAGCTTAATAAACCAAGACGGTAAGTCACCAGGAAAAGCTGCACTATGGTTTTTATTATTACATTCAGTTGCTAAATGTAAAACATTAGTGGGATAAACCTTTTCTCTATTTAACCAATTAGAAACGTTTTTACCAAAACCACTACCATTTTTAGCATTGTCTCTAATTTTATCGGTTTCGCTTAAATTTCTTAATCTATCTTTAGCCCAATCTCCCACTGGTACCATTACCTCTTCCTGATACATATTAAATTTCTTATCTTTATTAAACTGCAACAGTCTTTCCCAGGCATCGCGAAAACGATTGGGCCACTTGCCTGGATAGCAATTTTTTTTATGCCAAATAAATTCTTCTGTCCAAAACCAGCCTTGCTTTCGCATCTCAAGAATTAATTCAATAACATAAACATGTCTTTCACCATCAACGACTTTTTCTTTAATGTTTAAAATAAAAGTCCCGGTTGGTTTTAAGATTCTTAGTAACTCCTTTGAAATTGGTAAAAACCATTCAACATATTTATCAGGGCTAATTCCACCATAAGTATTCTTTCTTTTGTCAACGTAGGGGGGTGAAGTAAAAATTAAGTCAATAGAATTATCTTCAACTTTTTTTAAAACTTCTTTACAATCACCTAATAATATGTTTGCTGTTATTTTCATGGGTTTTATTCTTCAGCTTCTTCTACATCTACAGCCTCATTAATAGTTGGCTCGATTTCTACAATTGAAAATTTATTTTTTTGCCTTTCTTCAAATGTTGAAGCATCACAACAATTCCCAATGTAAAATTCAGCATACTTGCAAGCCTTTTCTTCGCTTTCAGCCTCAATTGTTACAACATAAGATCTTGCTAAACTTACCCGGTATTTTTTCATAGTTTCCTCTTTATGAAATTATCATCGAATAAGATAATTCGTAAAAAATTAATTATTTATCAAAGATAACGCTCTTTGAACTATTATTAATATTCATAAAGGAATACCCTGTCAACAGAAAAGTTTACCAATTCGATTGAACCGAAACGTTTTGCATACTTCCTATATCTGGTACTAATCAAAAACGTACAGGCCAATGCTAAACTATGGTTCAATGTTTTTATAACTGTACAATAATTATACTTACCTTGACAACATATAAAATATTTATGTAGAATTTGAACACTTATTACGCCGTAAAAATAATGGAAAGAAACTCTTAACTTATTTATGCATATCTCATTGAAAAAACCAGCAAATATCAATAAAATCATTATCCGCTCACCAAACTGGGTAGGCGATGTCGTTATGGCCACGCCTGCCTTCCGGTGTATTAGAGAAAATTTCCCGAATGCGCATATAACCATTGCCCTGAAATCGTATGTTCAAAGGCTTATTGAAGGCGCACCCTGGTTTAACGAAGTGCTTCTTCTCGATTCAGATAATCAACGTTCGGGAAAGATACAATTTGCCTCTCTCCTCCAGCAAATACGATCCAAAAAATATGACATCGGTTTTCTCTTTCCGAATTCTTTTAGTTCCGCCCTCATGTTTTGGCTGGGGGGAGTAAAACGGCGTGTCGGTTATAAAAGGGACGGCCGCTCATGGTTGCTTACCGGGAAAATACCCCGATTATCTGAAAACGGATGTTTCCTCCCCACTTACATGGGAGACTACTATTTACGGTTATGTACTGAGGTTGGATGTGAAATACACTCAAAGAAATTAGAATTATTTATTACCGGGCAGAACCAGCAGCGTGTGGCTGAAATATTTGATAAGTATCACCTGCACAAGCATCCCCTTATTCTGTTAAACCCCGGGGCGGCATATGGTTCTTCAAAATGCTGGACGGCAGAAGGGTTTGCCCGGACAGCAGACCTTCTGCGTAAGCAATTATCCTGTAATGTTGCCATTATCTGTGCCCCGAATGAAATAGTATTAGCGAGGGACATAGAGAGGGCGGCAAAATCAAAAATCATAAACTTAGGCAATGAGGTTATATCTCTCGATGTTCTCAAGGCACTGATAAAACGATGTACGCTCCTGATTACCGTCGACTCAGGTCCCCGGCATATTGCCGTTGCATTTCAGAGGCCTGTCGTTACCTTAATGGGTCCAAATGATCCCCGGTATACGGATTCGCCAGAGGAGATAGGGCAGGTTGTCAGGGCGGATGTGGATTGTCTTGCCTGCCATCGGAAGGTATGCCCAAAAGACCACCGGTGTATGACACACATAAAGCCGGAAGTAGTTACCAGGGCGAGTTTGGAATTAATAGGTAGGTATACTTAATAAAAGTTTGGGGCAGATTTAAAAATCTTTATCAAAGATTTGTCTTTACAAATAAATCAAGTTTTAGAAGAAATTCCTAGAACTACAGATTGTACGAATTTTACCAATAAAGATTATGAGTTGTCAGCAGTCAGCTATCAGTAATTTGACGGAGGCTGCAGATGACTGCTTGTAGATTGAATCAACGGGAAAGGTGTAAACCAATTATAGGTTTAAAAAACTACTTGAACAGCCACCATACATAAATACTATATCCGCCTAATAAGAAAAAGCCCTGAAGGCGGGTAAGTGAGAATTTCCAGGTAATCATAGGAATGAGGAATATGCTGAACATGAGCATGACAGGCATATCGATACGGAGCGAGGCACCGGTAATCTGTAAAGGCTGGATTATTGCTGCAATGCTAAGGACGGCAAGGATATTAAAGATGTTACTGCCGAGCACATTACCCATACTGATATCGGATTCCTTCCGAATAGCAGCAACCATTGATGTTGCTAGTTCAGGCAGAGAAGTACCAACCGCAACAACGGTAAGCCCTATAATAAGTTCACTGATCCCTACAACCCTTGCAATATAAATAGCTGAATGAACAAATAAATGCGCCCCTCCAATGAGTGCTCCAAGACCAAGGACTATCCATAGAATATCCTTTATAATACCATCGCGGGTTGCACCAATGAATTCTTCATATTCCAGGTATTCTTGTTCAACAGCTTTAGGTTCTTTTAAGGCTGCACGATATATGTAAAGGGTATAAACAATAATACCAACCAGGAGTATAATCCCTTCCCAACGATTTAAAATGCCATCCCAGCCCATAAAGTATAGTAGCAGAGAAATACCAACCACAATTGGCAGTTCACGATAGAGAAGTCTCATATCAACTTTAAGAGGCCGGACGATGGCTGCCAAACCCAGGATGAGACCAATATTGGCAATATTACTTCCAATGACATTGCCTACCGCAACATCATCTAAATGTTTAATGCCAGCTATTACGCTGGTAACAAGTTCCGGGGTTGATGTGCCAAAGGCAACGATGGTAAGTCCTATAACTATTGGTTTAATATGAAATGAACGGGCAAATCTCGATGCCCCCTTTACGAGCCATTCGGCTCCAAAATAGAGCGCCGCAAGACCTGCAAAACATAGTACAATTTGTAGTGGCATATAATTTCAATGATAAACAATTATTTCGTAAAAGAAATAGAATTCTCTGTTAATGCAGACTCAATGTCATGAAGTTAAGGATTATTGATCAAAACAACCCCCTTTTCAAGGGGGACTTTTACAGCAGGTAGTTTAACTTGATGACATTGAATACAGACTTACTTTATGTGGGTAAGTTTTAAAAAACGGACAGAACAAGCATTATACAAATAATTATAAAAAATTACAGGGTAATTTTTTAAAGATACAGGGAAATCTGATATAGATAGCAAAAATATATTCTGTTTCATGTATGGGTACTATAAAAACCAAAAAGGATAGTATTTCCTGCTGATAATAAAGGATTTCGCTTTTTAGCGTAAATGTTGTAAAATAATGAAGTCTTGCCTGGTATTTAAATGCTTTTTATCTGATGTGTCTTCCACATGAGTCAAGTTTTAAAAGTAACGAGGATTGTATAATAAGCAATCAGACGACAGATCCTACCCAATTGCTGATAGCTTATGATTTATTTTATCAGCCTGTGCCTTGCCTCGCTAGCAATGAATTCAACATCAATAAATTATTGAATCGTAAAGGAGTTTAATGTGTTAAAAAACAGGTATTTCAGGAATATAGGTCTCTTTTTTTTGTTCTCATTTTTTAGTTTCACTTTTACGCTATCCGCACATGAAGGACATGATCATAGTAAGGATACGGTAATTACTATTGGAAAGAAGACCTATATTCATTTTCAATCAATCTTGCTGGGTTACCAATACATTTATAGTTACATGGTAAATGGCGGATCAAACGAAATTTCCGGTTTGGCTCAAAATTTAATCGATGCTGCCATCCAGGGTATTCAGACCGAGCCAGACGGGCCTGGCAAACATATGATGCAGCATGTTCTCGAAGGGGCAGAGTCGTTGAAAATTGCAAAGAATGTGAACGAAAGCCAGGAGGCCTTCACTTCAATCAGTAATGCCCTTCTTTCTTTTTTTAAGTCATGGCCGAATCAGTTAATACGTAACAGGCTGAAGGTGTGTCGATGCAAGAATGGGCACCAATGGCTTCAACCGGGGAATTCTCCCACTACATGTCCTTATTCTTTAAACAAATCTTCTCTTTGTTTAACCATAGAGGAAACGATATACTAACCTTGGTTCATTATTCTCTATATTTTTTTGTGGAATTAATTATAATACATGTTTAGGAAAGATATGCGGCTGAATGGCCGAACGGTTAGGTGGTCGGGTGGTTACATGGCTGAATATCATTTTACGGTGAAAACTTTTCTTCGGGTTAGTTCTATCCTGCAGATTGAACCATACGTTTTGAATTGGTGTATAAGTACATTATATAGGAATTTTCATTTATGTATGCGGGTTTACGGGTGGTGGCGGCAAGAATTCCTGGTAGAGACGCAGGGTTTTGCGTCTCTACTTAAGGGAGTTGTAAAATTGCCCGGAAAAACACAACCCCCTGAATCTTCCTTTATTAAGGGAGACTTCGTAGGACTAATTTAAACATGCCGAAACGTTTCGGTCCAATCGGGGACGACTGAACCAACAAAAAGAAAATTTTTTTCCGTTACATGATATTTGGCTACACAGGACATCATGTAACCAATATAACCATACAATCATTCAGCCATCTAACCATTGACCATATCCTGATTTTGCGTCTTCCGGCTTGTTCGGGGTATGGGTTTTAGACTGTAATGTGATTTCATTATTATTATTGAAGAAAGGATATCTCATTATGCGCCTATATTTCAGGTTTACTTTGTGTTTATTATTCAGCTTGTTCCTTATATCTTTGGATGTATCCTATGCGAGCGATCCCAGGGAATGGTCGCCCACATGGAAACTTCCGGTAGAAAAAAGGCCGGCGAATATTGTTGATCTGCCTATTACCGTGCCGGGGGATGTAAGGATAAGTCAATTCTTCAGTCCAATCTCTTGTGGCGCTTGCCATCCTGAAATCTTTAAAATGTGGAGTGGTTCAACCCATGCAAACGCATGGAGAAATCCGCTTTTTCAGGCCCTTTATAACTTAGGGAAAAAAACGGCAGAGGGGGAATCGGAAAAGCGCAACATAGAATCCTGTGTACGCTGCCACTTTCCTATTGGTCACAGTGGAGCGGAACCCGTCCTTTCTCTTGATGATGAAAAAGGCGGTGTTATCTGCGATTTTTGCCATTCCGTTAGGGCAACCACAGGTATAGGAAATGCGCCATACATATTAAGTCCCGGCAACGCCGCCGCCATGGAAGGTGGTACTAAATACGGACCTTTTCATGATTCTCCTGATACCATTCATAAAAATCAGTACTCCGAGTTACACACCCGTTCAGAGTTTTGTGGAGGTTGTCATGATGTATCGCATGCAGGAAATAATCTTCCTATCGAACAGACGTACACAGAGTGGCGGCAAGGTCCTTATAATACGGGTAACCCCGAAACAACGGTACATTGTCAGGATTGTCACATGAGGCAGCGTCCGGGTTTCCCTTGTACCGGTAGTACAGACAGGCCCGACAATCCCGGCCTTGCATCTCCTGAAATCATGGGGGGGAAAAAACGCCCACACATATGGACCCACTATTTTGTTGGCGGGAGTGTTACTCCCATATCCCTGCCACCTAATTCAGAGCTGCAGCCGCAAATGGCAATTGACAGACTTAAAAACGCCGCAACCCTTGAGATATCTGTGGATTCAACCTCTAAAAAAGGCGATTTGTTAAAATTTCAGGTAGTCATAAGCAACACAGGTGCAGGTCATTATATACCCACCGGGCTTACCGAAATGCGGCAAATGTGGCTAAAGACTATTGTAACTGATGCAGAGGGTAAGATTATATATCAAAGCGGGAAAGTTGATGAAAAAGGCGGCATTGATCCAAACGCTACTATCTATCGTACGGTTTTTGGAGATAAAGAAGGAAACCCTACGCTCCATGTATGGTCTGCAACCCATATTATATCCGACAATCGTGTCCCTCCTCAGGGTAAAAAGGAGGAGCGTTTTATTTGTTTACTTCCCAACGATGTTAAGTCCCCGTTAAAGATAAACGCCGTATTGCATTATCGAAGCGCACCCCAGGATGTTGTCGATGCCCTTTTGGGAGAGAAATCCATAAAGCTTCCAATAATTGATATGGCCGAAGTATCGAAGGAAATTAGCTTGTAGATGTGAAATTGATAAGGACAAAAACTGTAAAAAGAATTGTTTAACAGACCGGTGCGAGGATAAAGGCTGTACACGCCTGCTTGCCTCGCACCGATATTTCCCAAAATTCTTCAGATAATAACGGCTTGTATAATAAATATCCGGATTATACAGGCTGGACAATCCGGCACATAACCCATCGATCTTGCTTCAGACACCGTGATCTCCTTTGCTCAAGATTGGGCGTAGATCATCGTCATACTGAAGCCTTTGGCGAAGATAATCAGAGATTATCATTTACCTTTTTGAGACCATGGCATTGATATGGCAGGCAACACCTACATACTACGTTGCCTTCCTTGGCCTGATGAGTACAGATAGATACATTCACTGTCTCCATCTCTTCAATGTATCTTTTAGTGCTAATCTGAAATAAGCCGGATTAGGGCAGTCTGGCACTTTTGTTTCTATAACAAGATAAGACCGTTAATCATTTTTAGAATCGCTAATCATAGTTGTAATAATCAAAATAATTTGTTTATCAATTTTGATATTCATAATTTCTTACTAATGTTTCAAAGCCCATATTTACCATTACCGCATTATGTGGAATTAAGACATATTTCCAGGGTTTCCCTCCATTGTGAACGGTAAAATCAGTAGCATACTTACAATACTCTAAGGCTGCCCGGGCTTTTTCCTGAACATCTGCCGATTCAATGTCTGTCTCTTTTTTAGTTTCTATCAGATAAATCGCGTCTTTCGTTTCCACTACAAAATCGGGGTTGTATTGTCTTGAGTTGTGCCTCCAGTATATATGAAACTGATTGGATGCAGGTCTTAGCCACTTAAGAACCGATCTGTCCTGCTCTAAAATAACCGCAAAATCCTTTTCTGTCTTGGAATCAAACTTGTACAAATTATGGCACGCCTTTTTGAAACCACTAAATACCTTATTGGGAATGGCATTGGTTGGAGTGATTGTCTCTGTATAATGATGAATGCTATCTTTCGTGTATTTTGAAAAGTTGTGTTCTTCTATCCTTGTAAAAGGCCTTACAATAGGTTTTTCATAGCTTGGCGCTTCTAAGTAAAAATGTTGTATCATCTGTGAATAAATATACTGCCCAATCTCTCTCTTATTATATTGAACGACATTCATCAATTTATCGTCATCAAGGTATGTCCTGAATTTCTCAATTGCCTGACCAGTCAATTTAAAAAGCAATTCAGACTGTTCATCATAATCTATTTCAGAGTAATTTATGAGCTCATTTACAATGATATTTTCTGGACTGTCATGTATACCCCTGCCTTTCCCGCTTATAATATCAACACTGTTTTCCTGTTCACGAAGCTTTTTTATCAGAATTTCCTCAGATACTGGTTGGTAATTAAGATTACTCGTATCAAGGTCAAAATCCTTAAAGCCCGACCTTACTTCATTGCTTTGTTGAATTATAATTCTAGGAATTTCTATAATGTTTTGCACAAAATCATGTACTACCGATTCATAGGCAGCCTCAACTTCTTTTATCATTTCTGCGGCAAATAAACTTTTCTGTGGTGAACTGAAAATATTTTGTTTAATCTTTTCTACTGCTATTCGTTTGATTTCTGACTTTGTCAATTCATTAACATTGGTCACCGCATTATTGAGTTCCGGAAGTGTTAAAAGGATGGTCTTTCTGAGTTCTAAATTAATCTGGGCTTTTTGCTGGCTTTCAGGTTCGGCAATAAGCTTAATCTTTTTTTGTTCTTCCTCAAATTTTTGTTCAA
Organism: Candidatus Jinrextremum sp.; assembly: GCA_039794405.1. Classification (GTDB taxonomy): domain Bacteria; phylum Planctomycetota; class Brocadiia; order Brocadiales; family Brocadiaceae; genus JBDIVL01. The sequence continues at coordinate 79,613 of JBDIVL010000004.1, forward strand.
TGTTTGAAATGGAAGTAATTACCTCTTTTTGCCCAGAAATTTCCTGTGGATCAATTTCTATAATATTTTGCCTTTTGATAATAGAATCGGGTTGATTGGCAGCGTCAATTATTTCCTGAAATTTATCATGGGCTACTATGGTAAGTTTATCTACCTTATCAGCGCCCGTTCTCTTCCCATACGGCAAACGCAAACCCCTGCCGATAGTTTGTTCTCTCAAAGTCATGGACGTAGCCGTTCTTAAGGGAATAATCGTATAGAGATTGGTTACATCCCAACCTTCTTTCAGCATATTCACATGAATTACGATTTCTGTTTTATTCTCAGGGTTTTCCAATGAAATGAGCTTTTCAATATTTTCTTCTTTTTCTTCCCCTGATTGGTTCGAGTGTATCTCCATCACCTTATCGGCATAATAACCTTCAAAGAATGCGTTTGAAATGATCAATTGCTTTAATTTGCCGGCATGGGTTGTATCCTGGGCAACAACCAGCACAAAAGGCTTTACAGGCTTTACTTTATTATCACGGACATAAATATCCAAAGCCACTTTTGTGTCTTCGTGGATACGAATGCCATCTTCCAGTTTTATCCTGTCCAGTTCATCAACGGAATATTGGGAAGGATCAAAGTCTTTGCGGGTAGCCACTGCTGGCTCTTTCACAAAACCGTCTTGAATAGCCTTAGCTAATGAATACTCAAACACGACATTTTTAAACTTAATAGCCCCTCCGCTTCGTTCTACCTGTGGAGTCGCTGTAAGTTCTAATCCCAGAATCGGGTTTAATTCGTTAATAACCTGCATTCCCCTGTCTGCACGGTAGTGATGTGATTCGTCCATCAACAAAACCAGATCATCGAGACTGGAAAGGTAATTGAAATAAGAATCGCCTAAATATTCTGAAAGCCTTTTGATACGAGGAAGTTTGCCACCCTTTGTTTCGGCATTTATCTTGGAAATATTAAATACGTTAATATGTACCTCTGATTCAAAAAGGGAAGTCTGAGCGAGGGTGTTGTAATTATCTCCTGTAATAATACGTGGTTGTCTATGAACAAATTCACCGATACCCTGAAATACATATTTAGGACTGGTGGAATTGGAGAAATCTTCAATCAACTTGTTATAAATGGTGATATTAGGAGCCAAAACAAAAAAGTTTCTAATGCCTTTTAACAAATACAGGTAAACTACAAATGCCCCCATAAGTCGGGTCTTGCCAACTCCAGTAGCCAATGAAAAACAGATTGAAGGGAAATTTCTCTCGAAATCAGTGCAAGTAGGATAGGCGTTTTTGACTATCTCCAGTTCTTGCTGAAGGAAAGAACCCACCCCTAAATCCCCTCCCAAGAGGGGACTTTTATACTTTTCTCCTGAGAGGGAACTGTTATATTCTCCTCTTGAGAGGGGGTTGGGGGTGTGTTCCTTCCCCTCTTTAGGTATTCCCATCTTATTCCCCTCTTGAGAGGGACAAGGGGTGCATTTCTTTAACGTTAACTTATCTGTAATATCCGCCAATATATTCAGGCTATCTGCCTGCGGTGTGCGAAGGCTTAAGCGGTTTTTAATTGCCATGGCTATGCGGTTCATTTTTTGTCCTTGCTCAGTTTTATTTCCATTTCGATCAACTCTTTTTCACGCTTTTCTATTTTTAACAAAAACCTGTAGTGTGTCTATGTCAATTCTCCACGCAATGCGTGAAGATTCTGGAAAGAAAGATAAAATTGTCTCATGTACCAGAGATTGGTTTTGTTAAACCCCTCACCGTATTCAATCGTTAGTCTTTTAGCAAGCTCTTCGATAAGAGATGCACCATATTGAGCCCCGCTATTTACCTTACTGTTCACCCTCTATAATAATTTTACCAACATGCCAGTAGGCCCGTACCATCGCAGTATTAACAGCTTTGAAAGATCACCTTCTTCACATTCCTCTCTTGGGAGAGGTCCCCTTAAAATTCCCCTCTTGGGAGGGGTTAGGGGTGGGTTCATTCGCCCTTATCCATTTCTCAATTGCGGTAACAACCCCTTGTATATTCCCCTTAACATCTAAATCATAAAATCTTAGGAACCTTATTCCAAGAGATTCCAATTTTGATTGTCTTATTCTATCTTCTTCACTCTTGTTTTCATGACTGACACCGTCAATTTCGATTGCTAACATCAATTCATTACAGAAAAAATCAACAATATAATTATCAATAGGTTTTTGGCGATCAAAATCATATCCCAGCAATTGCTTCCTTTTTAAATATCTCCATAATAGTACCTCGGATAAAGTACTGCTTTTTCTCAAACGTCGTGCAACTTCTTTTAACTTTAGATTATATGGTAAAATAACTTTTCGTTTCATTTCATTCGAATAGTTTTCTTTGTTTATTATGGCTTTTGGAGTTAGTATCTTTTTCAGACTTTTTTCTTTTGTCTGATTTACCCACCCCTGAATCCCCTCCCGAGAGGGGACTTTTATGTTTTCCTCCCGAAAGGGGACTTTCTGCATTCCCCTCCTGGGAGGGATCCTTCCTTAGATTCCCCTCTTGGGAGGGGCCAGGGGTGGGTTCAGGCAAATTGACAATATTCAAACTATAATCTTCTTTCCCAAATTCACATCTGCCAAGCAACATCTTAGGAATCTTTTTTACGGTGATAGTAGCGTAACGATTTTCACAAGCTTCCTGGAAAGATTTACAGCAAATCAGAAGGCTTTCGTCCGGTTTCATTTCTTCATGAATCTTGTCTAAAAACTGTACCGTAACAAACTGCGTTGTGGTAAATATATAATCTTTTTCAGTTGAACGACCATGTTTCCAGTAAATATGCTCATCCGGGCAGTATCTAAAACCTTCATGCTTTGCCATAGCAGCGGCGAGCATATCGGCATTATAACGTTCATCTATTATCCAGTTATCGTGTTTATCCTTTTTCAACAGACTTGGGGCTAAATAGTAATACTTGAACCCCCCGCCGCCCTGCCAACCCACCCCTATCTCCCCTCCCAGGAGGGGACTTTTTTGATTCCCCTCTTGGGAGGGGTTGGGGGTGGGTTCATTCCTTTCTCGAGAGGGGCTAGGGGTGTGTACAATTCTAGATATTCCACCCCGATCCGTACCGTCAATGACCTTTTTCAATCGTGGCAAGCAGTGGGTATGGCAATGCTCGCCAAGCTCAATGCCAATCCATTTGCGATTCATCTTGTGCGCAACAGCAGCAGTTGTGCCAGAGCCGAGAAAGGAATCGAGAACCAAGTCGCCTTCATTAGTGGCTAATGCGAGAATGCGCTGGATTAAACGTTCAGGCTTGGGGGTGGTAAAAGAATTTCCAGAAAATATCTCCTTTGATTCATATTTTGCAATTTTATTGTCATCAGCAAAATCTCGTGGCCACCACGTTTCGGCTGTAATTCCTTCTTTAACTTCTGATAAAAACTTTTTTAACATTGGTCGCCCCGTTCCCTTGACGCCAAACCAAATTCGAGAATCAGCAAGTAACTCTTTATACCTTTTTTGCGAACAAATCCAAGAACGAGTTGGGGGAGGAGAAAATACCAAGCCAGTAGGACCCGTTATGGTGTAAATACAATTTTCAGACGGTGTTTTTGCAGATAAATCACTAGCCCTCCATAATCCACGAGGATCGTTATCTGGATTTTTGTAATCTTTTAGTTGTTCATTTGTTCTTGGAAAAAGATTTGGTCTCCATGTATCTTTGTTTTTTGCAAAAACTAATATGTGATCATGTGAATCCGAAAGCCATTTCGCATCATTGGCAGGACCATATTTCTTCTGCCATACTACATTCGCAACAAAGTTCTTTCGTCCGAAAATCTCATCACAAAGTACTTTCAAATAATGGCATTCATCATCATCAATAGAAATCCAGAGCGTTCCGTCATTACGTAACAGCCTGTGCAATATCTCAATCCTCGGCTTCATCAGGCTTAGCCAGATAGAATGTTCCAGTCCGTCATCATAGTGTTCAAAGGCATTGCCGGTGTTGTATGGCGGGTCAATATAGATGCATTTGATTTTCCCGACAAAGTCCTGCTCAAGGGCTTTGAGGGCAAGAAGATTATCACCATAGATAAGCATGTTTTCGCTGTTTTTGTCCCCGTAAGACTTTTTAGAGTCTTCAATCAATATGCGCGGTTCCAGCTTCGGTTGGTTATCCTTGCCTATCCATGTGAGTTCAAGTTTTTGGTTTTTTGTCATGATGACTGTCTTTGCAATTTCATGCTAAATACGCACTCTTTAACACGCATGAGCACGTACTCTGTAATTTAGCTTGTTAATAAATGTAACTATCCCGTTTATTTCTTTCATTAATCCCAAAGTGAAGGTTCTTTAGTATAGTTAGTTAATGAAGATATGGATTCTTGAGGCCCTTTATTATATTGCGCATTGTATGTATCTATTAATACTTTGGGACTTAGCATCTCATAGATAACTCTTGCTATGTCTGCAAAAGGCACCTCGACATTAAAATTACCTTTCTTAATTTTTGCAAAAGGAGTTTCGGAACTTAATTGTTCTTCTTTAGCTTTTAAGCAAGTATCCACAATCACCCATCCGTCTTTTTCAAATATTTTTAATATCTCAGTAAGATTTATTCTGTAAGTTAAATAAATTCTTCCAATCATCAAAGCGGTGATATCTTCTATCGAAAGTGGAAATACTGATAAAGGGGCCAGGTTCGCTGAAAAACCACGACGATCTAAAGAATTGAAATGGAAAACAACGTAATTATTTTGTTCCCAGTGGTTTTTAACACTTTCGTGTCTTGAGTCAAAATATTCATTAACCTTGTCCATGTCATTTACTTTCTCGAAATCAACGCATTCCAAAATCATATAGTTGCCAAACAATTCGCTGGAGCAACATGTTTTTCTCGCTTTTGCAATAGTGTCCCTGAGTATCGCTAAATAGTTTTTCAGAGGGACATCACAAGGTAAAATTGTGAGCTTTGAACCCTCGTATTTCGTTATTCCAGTGTTAAAAAACTCTACTACCTCTTGCAACCTTTCCTTTTGCCTTGTGACCCTTCGTCCTCTTCTCTTTGACGACTTTACTTCTATAAGTTCAATATCGCCATTATCGTCTATTGTAGTTATATCTCCATTTCTTAAAAAGTTGCTAATATCATTTATTATTACCCTCTTTTTCCCATGAAGAATTTCTGTTGAAAAGGCAAATAACTCTGTGATTAATCCATCATCAAGGCGAACAGGACCGCTATCCTCTTTGTTTGATAAAACAGATAAAATTGCCCTATTATATTTTAAATACCTCCATGCTATTCCATCAATTATAGTCTTTAACGACTGATTGACGAAAAGAATAGCATCTATCTGGTTCTGATATGTCCTTATTTGCTTCTCCCTCTCTTCTTTAGGTAAACTTGAATCAGCTTCAAGTTTACCTAAAGTGATCTTTATAGCATCAATAGCTTTGGTATGTTGCAATAAGTCGCCTAATATGGACAATTGGAGCTTGTAAATGGAGAATTTACTTTTCCTCCTTTTTCGGCTTATGAATAAGTAATCTTCAATTATTTCCTTGTAATCTTCTTGTAATGGCATCCATATGGCATTAATCAGACAGGAATAATCTCGTTTTTTACTACCAGCGGTAACTATTTTTTGTTTAAATTCCATAACACTTATCAGTTTGTTAATTTATTCTGTAAATCGGTCCTGTCTTGGAAATATACATTCATCGCTACAAGCGATTCAGTTAATTTGATCTCAGCCAGACATTTTGGACAAGTAATTATTGGTTCTGTCATATGTTTTTCTTTGAAGGTTTTAATAAATCGGCATACAGAGGAGTAATAATATTCGTAGCCGGTTCTCCTTGCCATCCATCTGAGTTCTAATCCTTGATTTTCACCGTATACTTTAATAGTTCAACCTTATTATTTCTCATACAAGATAATAAGTTTTTCTGTAAGTCTTTACTAGTGTTGAAATTATAAATATAGTACTTTCTTATTATCAGAGAGGCTGGATAATAAACCAATAAATTTTCTCTGTGCTACTGAACCGGCTTTTTGATAGCGTACATTTTTCTTACCTTTACTCATGTCCACTTCAAGCATTTCCATGCCAATCTCTTTCTTAAGTATGTTTGTAACTTTCAGCTTTTCATACCCAATACGGAATGTATTCTGCGAACTTAACAGATGTCGATGTCGGGTCTTTGCGCTTAATGCGTCCGGCATCTATTGCGTCCCGTATTAGGTTAGAAACCTGGGTTCGTTGTTTTTCGTGCATCTTGAGGCGCTCACGCAATGAGGTATTGGTCATGGCACTACTACTGAGATATTTGAGTACAGCATGTTGATAACATGCTTCAATCCGCTCCGTCTGGGACATCTCTGAAAACTTCCGTGGTGCAAACAATGTGACCTTGAAATAATTTTCTCCCTCTTCGAACGCAACGGGTGGGAGTCCATATAGCTCTATGGCGGCTACTACTTTCATGAAGCCGGTTCCTCGTTCTTCGCAAATCCTGTATCGTCTGAATGCCGAGGCGAGTATTTCATTGCGCGATTCAGGAGTAGTACCTATCAGGCGGTCTAATTTCTTTGATGGAGGGAGGGCACCCGGATTGACAAATTCAATCCGATTATCAAAAATTTCAATCATAGGACCAGTACCTGAAATGGTGAAATCCTGATGAATAAGGGCATTGGCAATGAGTTCACGCAGGGCAATTTCAGGATATACGATAACTTCACTGCGTAAAGCCTTTTCGATGACTTCACTGTGGGGAAGGATACGCCTGAGGTAGGCAATCAGATCCTCAAAACCAATTGCATAACCCTTGTGTTCGACAACTTCATCTATTGTCTCAACCTTGTTCAATCCCTTATAGCGTATGATGCGGATACGCTTCCGTTCAAGGCCGCTGAATTCTTTAAGCTGATGTGCAGCGGCAATTGCACCAAAGTTGGTAATATAGTATCCACCACTATCTTGATCAATGAATTTTTCATCTACAAGCCAGTGCAGCATCTCTTCATTTGTTTGCGCAACTGGTCTCTGGAGCAGGCGACATATACCTTCTGAATCCAGCTTAGCTATCACCTCATCTGGGTGAAGCAATGTTGTGGCTCGCAGCTCCTCCCAGAAAGGATTTCTGCTATTGAGGAACATCGAGCCAATCTCCTGTCGTGAAGCAGGGCGTGTAGTTCCCCCAGATCGGATATAACAATAATCCAGCGGTTTACCCCGTAGATGTACTGGCTTTGTCTTGCTCTCCTTTATACGTACAAACAGAAGGGATGTGTTGTAAAACTCAACAATAGCATGATCTATCGCAATAGGTGGTTCTAAAGCATCGCGTCCGAGATTTGCAATCTGTCCAACTATAACCGTAGCTTCGTCTTGCTGAATGCCGCTTGGCACTGCGGTTTGGTTGTCAATGCCAAATACTAGAACCCCACCGCCTGGATAGTTGGCAAAAGCTGAAAGGTGTTGAACCAAACGATCTTTTTTTGGTGAAAGACTTTGTTTCCAGTCAAGTTCGTTAATCTCGTGGGATACTGGACCAAGACTGGTTTCCAGTGTTTCCCGCGCAGATGCTATCCATTTCTTCATTGGTTCCTCATCTCATCAAATAATGAAGTAGTAACATGTTGATATTTAAGATGTTTTGAAAATTTTCCGTTTTCTAATGAAGTAAAAAATGGCATTTTTAAAAAGCCACATTACTTTATTCATCTGTGATCAATGACTTTGACGGCAATCTGATTTTCCTTCCCTATCCATGTGAGTTCTAATTATTAGTTGTTGTGCATTATTGGCATTTAAATAAATTTCCACCTAACTGTAAATAACTCTAATATTTCAACCGTCTGTTTTAAGCGTGCCTCTATCTGATCCATCAGTTCTTCCTTTCTGTTATCTATCTCATCTTGCGACTGGTACAGGTTCAGCCGTAATGTATTACGTTTCTTTTCCATTTCTTTTATCAGCCGATGTGCCTGTACCTTTTCTTCAAGATTTAGGACTTTTTTTGCTTCTGTTTTACGGCATTTTATCTCTTTATCTAATTCTTTCAATTCAATTTCCATGCTGCTTTTCACATCTTCTGCCCATTTGTCTAATTTTTCCATCTCATTATCGAAGAAACCTGCATTACGTTCAGTATTCATTTGCAGAATTTCGGTTTGTTGTTTTTGGGCTATTTGATTGATAAGATATCTGATATGAGAACCCACCCCTAAATCCCCTCCCGAGAGGGGACTTTTTGATTCCCCTCTTGGGAGGGGACTAAGGGGTGGGTTTCCTCCCGAGAGGGAACTTTTATATTTCCCTCTCGAGAGGGGGTTGGGGGTGTGTTCCTTCCCAACTTTACCATTACTCACCAAATCAGAAATGAAGTTTATTGTTGCAGGTAGTGAAAATAGCCTTTTGCATTGCTCAATATCCAACTCTGTACCTTCATCAGTAACCCCACATAGTAAAATATGATCTTCAGTCTCAAATGAATGAATAGTTAAGTTGATTACTGATAAACAACCAGATTTCCCAATAAGTGACTCAAGTATGGAAATTTTTGTTGGTGTATCTGAATAATTGAAAATAAGTCCGATTTGATTATCTGGAGCAGTTTCAGCTTGAAAAGATTTGCATTGTTCAATAATGCACTGTGCTAAAGGATGTCCGATCCTGTAAATGTTGACATCCTCGATGTTCCTTCCAAGTCGATAAGGACCTGGATGTATCTTTTCTCCTGCAAATGGATTTTCCCGCAAGGTAAAGGAATACTCGTCTGCTACAAAATCAGCATAAGGTTCAAGGTAGTATTTGGTAATCTGCCATAGCCAATTTTCGTATCGTGTTAGGTATTCTTTGCTCTCACGCAGGCTTACCCTTAATTTTTCATGTACTTCCTCATCAAAATTTTCCAGTAATTTTTGTCTGGCGGTTTTCAAATGGTCTTCAATGTGTTCCTCTAGTTCCTTTTGTAATTGATCAAACGAAGATTGTATCTCTTCTGGAGTCCTACAACTTTGATAAATCTGTGCAATACGCTTTTCAAAATCAACCCCTGACTCGATGCTTCCCAACACTTCATCACTTGCACCAAAGACACCGCTAAAAAGCCTGAATTTTTCAGCCAATATCTGGTAAACCCTCTGATCTGCTGCGTTGTTTTTGTTTAAAAAGTTTACCACAACTACGTCAAACTTTTGTCCATAGCGATGGCATCTGCCAATCCTCTGCTCGATACGTTGTGGATTCCATGGCAGATCATAATTTACCACGAAAGAACAAAATTGCAGGTTAATACCCTCGGCGGCAGCCTCGGTTGCTATCATAATTACCGCCTCATCTTTAAAATAATCAACTATTGCAGCACGCAAATTAGCCGTCTTTGAATCTGTTATCGTATCCGTATCCTTATACTTTTCCAGCCATCGCCAATAGATTTCACGTGATTTTGGATCGCTGTTAGAACCGTTGAATAGCACTGTCTTTCCCTTAAATGCTGTATTTTCGAGAATGTTTTTCAGGTATTCCTGAGTTCTTGTTGATTCAGTAAAGATAATAGCCTTCTTATTACCACCCAGTCGCTCTGTTTCCGCAAAACCTTTTTTGAGCGCTGTTAATAACACTTCACCTTTCGAATTTCTGATAATAGACTTCGCAAGTTGCTCAAATTCCCTGAGATCATAAATCTCTTTCCTCATGTTCGCGATTTCCTCAGGAGAATATTGTCTTTCCTTCTCATCAAGAGGTGATTGGTCTACTTCCTCATCATCTTCCCACTCTTCTTTTAACTCATCAAAGGTCTCGTAATCCTTGGCTATTGATTTCTCTACTGTTTCATTCAACGGATTATGACTTTCTACAATATATTCAAGCTTATTTGCCAGGGTCTCTAAAGTACCTGATATCGCAAAAGTTGATGATGCCAATAGTTTTCTCAAAATCAATGTCATCAATTGCCGTTGACTTGGAGGGAGGGCAAAAAGGTCTTCTCTTTGCAGATAGGATGAGACCAGATCATATAATTTTTGTTCATCAAGGGATGGAATAAACTCTTGTGTAATTGCTATTCTATTCGTGTATTTTATATATTCCACAACCTGATGACGAAGTGTTCTCATGCAAATAGGCTTTAATCGTTCTTTCAGATTATAAAAACCATTTTCACCTGTTAATCTGGAAAACTGACTCTTAAAACTCTTTAAATCACCAAAGGTATAATCATCAATAATGCTAACTAAGCCGTAGAGTTCTAAGAGTGAATTTTGAAGAGGCGTTGCAGTAAGAAGGACTTTTGGTGCATGGGCAACTGCATCTTTGATGGTATTGGCAATCTTGTTCTGCGGTTTATAAACATTCCTTAATCGGTGAGCCTCATCAATAACTACTAAATCCCAATTAATTTTCTTGATATAAGCATCTTTTGCTCTTGCAAAGTGGTAAGAGCAAATGATAATCTCTTTCTGATCAAAAGGGTTTAAGTTTCCTTTTTTAATTTCCTGATTAAAGGAAGAGGCTTCTAGAATGATGGAAGTATGAAAAAACTTCTCTGATAGTTCCTGGTTCCATTGCTTGCGAAGATGTGCTGGTACAATGATTAAAATTTTTCTCTTTCTCTCAGCCCATTTTTGCGAAATAACTAGCCCAGCCTCAATCGTTTTACCAAGTCCTACCTCATCTGCCAATATTGCACCTTTAGAAAGCGGCGAACGGAATGCAAATAAAGCAGCCTCAACTTGATGTGGATTTAAATCAACTTGAGCATCTAAAAGAGAGGAAGCAAATTTTTGTAAACTATCAGATGAGTTACGTTTCGTTAGTTCAAATGCAAAATATTTAGCATGGTAGGGCGTTATTTGCATTTATTTGATATGAGTGTAGATCGTTGGCTCGTTATACAGTCCAAAAACTACTAACAGATAAATAGTGTATTTTCTAAAATAATTTAAATTATTTTAATCTCGAAACGTTTCCTTAGTGCAGGTATAACTCATTACATATTGATAATTTTATGAACTCATGGCAAGATTTTAGCCTGTTCAATTTTATAGTCAAGCAAAATAACTGAAGGCTGCTTTGTGTTATGAATCTTCCTCTCTGACAAATCTGGATACGTTGTTACAAGGCATCTTTTTATAAAAACAGGAGTACAGTATTTGTTTTCCTTAGTGATTATTTGAGTTTAGCTGAGAAGGAATCTTCTAGCCAGTTTCATGAGTAGGTATAAAAGCCGACCATCAGACTGAGAAAGAACACTCTTCTCATTTGCTGCTTCCTGCCATAAACCTTTTTAACACCTTAAAACATGCAAAAAATGGCCTGAAAGGGCGCTTGATTTTTCTCAAAAACCGCATGAGAAGAAAGGCAGCTATGAGACCCATAATGAGAACGACAATCACCGGACTTGTACCAAACAGCCAGGCCAGAGATTTTATAAGGCCAGATAAAAATGCAAGGGGGTGGGTAACAAATGCAAACAGAATTGATACAGCAAGGCCATATTTAATAAACTTTGCACATTTTGTGAATACCTTTGGAGGCATAAATCGCATGATAAATAAACCGGTCTTTCCCTTTCTGGCTAACATAAGCCCATCGTCACCATACATGCCAACATATTTTATGACATCATCTCCATGTTTTTTCGAAAGCTGGATTACATCATCTCCATATTTTTCAATAACTTTAACACCACGAGTACCATATTTTGACACATATGAAATAACATTATCCCCATAAAGAACGGATAACCGCATAACGTTATCTCCATATACAGAACTCAAAAGTATACCATCCTTGCCATGCCTCTGAATGATTTTAAGGCCATCATCGCCATACAGTGAAGTATATTTGATAACGTCATCACCATATTTCCGTGCTAAGGAAAGGATATCCTCACCATATTTTTCAATCACATTTCCTGCATCGACGCCATATTTTGAAACGTAACGAACAACATCATCTCCGTACCGTTGCGATAATTTGAGGACTTTGCCATCGGTAGATTTCAAAACCCTGATGCCATCGTCTCCATACTTCGCGACAAACTGAACGGCATCATCCCCATAAGTTTTTATGAGATCATCCGTAAGATGGAGGAGTCCGGTAAATCCTTTTGTAGTCTTAGCAAATCGTGCCCCTTTTATGGCAAGTTTTGCCCCTTTTGATATACCACTGCCGATAGGAATAAATCCAAGGATATCAAGTCCTGCGAACAGTTTATCTTGTAAGGAAATATCTTCCTGTCGAATCCTCTTCCGGCTAACCTTCTCAACATCGGATATAAAAAAATTCCTTACCTTATTCGTAATTATGGTAATAGCTTCTTCCCTGACGTTATTGATATCGAGGATTTCGAATCTATCCAGGAAATCGTTTCCTAGTTCAAAGATAAGGTTAACGGCTCTCCTGGCGTTTTCATATTTCACGGCTTCATCGTTTTGAGCATTTGCCGTAAGGGTGTCTGTACCATACCACCAGTTTGAGATCCATTCATAGGTATCTGTTCTCTTCATACCATGGTAAACCTGACTATAAAAATCTCTGTTATCATAAAAGAGATATACAATAGGAATGGTTTGTTTATGTCCATACGTCTTAATGACATGATAAAAAATTTCGTCATCGATAAAAAGATTGAATAAAACCTTTGCTTTTTCTCCGTATTCTTTTATAGCCAAGAGGCCATCTTCCTGAAATTTCATAACAACGTTGAGTACATCCTTATCATAAAGTTTTGCAAAGGCAATTCCATGCTTCCGTACCAGGGGGAAGATGATGTCACCCTTTTCGCTCGCAAGATCAATGAGTTCGAGGCCTTGATTTTTATCTTCCCGAATAAGAAAGAGATTTTCGGGGTTATCAGCAATGCATTTTATCCCTTTATTTCCGAATGTTGCATAAAATTCAGCGAGGGTTTTGGGCGAGAATATGTTGAGATTATGAATACTGACGGGGGTGTTATTATGATAGAGTTGGAATATTTCTCGGTAATCCAGGAGCGGATACAAGCCTTCCATCTCTTTGCCATGTTTTTCAAGAAGGACAAGCCCCTCAATTTTATACTCCCTCAGGAATTCAAGGGCAAAGGTACCGTGCTGCTGATAGAGCCGGTCTGCATTTTCTCCAAACTGATTAAATACATCCTCGTAAGTGTTGCAGACGTTGTTCGTGTGGTTAATTCTAATATCCGGGGCTTCTCCCGCAGCATTCTCTTCCGGTCGAGAAGATAAATTCTGCATCGGTAGGAATTGACCTACGAAGAAAAGCATGCATAGAAAGGCCTGTTTATGCATTTTTATCAAAGGTAAAGACTGATACAGATAAAAAGTTTCGTAGCATGTATGGGTTTTGTAATTCTCAGATATCCCTGTTTGAAACAAAAAGGATTGTGCGATGGCCTACAGAATCCCTTCCCAATACAAATACGGGTATTTCGGGTAATTTCGAAATCTCAGAGAAGTCTTTTTCCTGGATAAAAAGAAATACCCGCTCATCCGAGTTCAGGAATTGTCGCAAGTTATCCAGGTCACTTATTATCTCAATATGATTCCTGTCTGTATAAAAGAGATAAGGATCCCGGAAAAAATTATACATAGCAAGTTTTTCATGAGGTTTCATTATAGAATTAGCCTTATCACAAATCTCTTTGGCTGATTTATATTGATTCAGCACGGGAATGGCTCTCACTGTACCGGTATTAAAGGTTAAAAATATCACAAAAATGAGGATAAAGAGAAAAGGAAGTACCCTCGCATACCTTAAAAATCGCAGCATTGCAATACCGCCGATCAGGAAAATTATTACAAATGGGATCGTTAAAGCTGTATATTGGGGAAGGTACTTATATACCACGATTGGTAAAAGGATACCTAATGCCAATGATAAGCCACAGAGTATATAACAGGGGATATAACCTATTTTTTTAAAATGTTCTTCCCGGAACTGTACGATAAACTCATTCAGGAACCAGCTTATCAATAACGAGGCTGCAGGGTAGAGAGGGAGGACGTAAATATCTCTTTTCCCTGATACAAAAGAAAAAAAGACAAAAATAACAGCAAACCAGACGAATGGCAATAAAATCCCCCGAATCTTCCCTCTGCCTTTTTGAGAAAACAAATATATCGCAATGCCTGGAATAAAGACACTCCATGGAAAAAAGTTTAGAGGGAAATTGATAAAATAATAATAAAACGGACGTTTATGGGCGAACGAATTAGCAAACCTTCCGACGTTCTGTTTAAACAGGATTTGATAGGTGTATTCCTTCCCTCCATGAACACTTGCAAGATAAACCCAGGTAAATACCATGAAGAAAAACAATGTCCCTCCAATCCATGGTCTGGTTCCTTTTAAGACACCAACGTCTCTTTTCAAGATAAGGTAGATTAATACAATAAGAAATGGAAGAATAAATCCCACAGGTCCCTTAGTAAGTACACCAAAGGCCATGAAAATATAAAAGAGGGTGTAATAGAGTCCGGAGCGATTTTTTCCTTCGACTTCATTTCCTTCTCTTTGCAAAGGAGGTAAAGAAGGGCTCAGGGATTTATGGCCACGATGTGCTGTGTATCCTTTATAAAAACAGAATACAGCCATGGTAACAAAAAAGGTAATAAGGACGTCAAATGCTACACGATGCGCCATCCACAAAAACTTTATGCTTGTGGCAAGAATAAGTGAAGCAAGTAAGGCGATCCGTGTATTGTGGTATAAGTTCTTACCAAAGTAAAATATGGCAAGACAACAGCCAATACCTGCAAAGGCCGAAGGAAGGCGGGCAGACAGAGGCGTAATCTTTCCAAGTGGAAGTGAAAATACATGAATAAGCCAAAAGAGGAGTGGTGGTTTATCGGGATATGGCTCGCTATTTAAGTGAGGGACAAGGAAGTTACCGCTATCCCGCATTTCTTTAGCAACTTGTACATATCGTGGTTCATCAGGTGCCCATAAGTCCCTTTCCCCCAAATGAAACAGAAAAAGAAGTCCCGTAAACAATACAATACATGTTGCTATAAGACGGGTGTTGTTAGCCGGGGAGGCAGAATTCATTTTTTTTGAATCCTTTGCTGGATAATTCCAAAAGTAAAGTTTTTAAAACAGATTCAACCGAAACACCTCCCTGCTCGTAAATAATTTTAGCCATGGTCTCCGGAGGCCCCCAGTGTTTATAATTCTGCTTTTGAAATATAACGACCGAACGTACACCTAATGCGCAGGCCAAATGTACCGGGCCACTATCACAGGCAATAAAAAGATCACAATGTGAGATCATGGAGGCAAAAAGTCTGACCGAAGGCTCAAAGGCGAAAGGAGTATCATCTCCTAATGCCTGCCTGAAAGGTTTTATAAGCTGTCTTTCTTCAGGACCAAAGAAGACAACTGATTTTATTCCCTGTTCACGAAGGGCTGTTATCAGTTGTAAAAAATTCTCTACAGGCCATCTTTTTCTTTTTTCCTTTCTGCCTCCGACAAAAATGCCAATGACAGGGGCATTATTCCCTCCAACCAGGGTTTCCATTCTCTTCCGCCCCTCCTCTTTTTCTACTGGTGAGAGAATCAGCAAGGGAAAGATTTTCTGTGTTTCTATGCCTATACTGGTAAAAAATAGTGGTAAAACGTGATACTTGTTTTTCTCGGCCGGCCTTGGAATTGTAATATTAAACCAATGATCCCATCTTCCTTTACTGCCTATACGGAAACGTGCACCAGAAAGCCCCACAATAATTGAGCTCATAGATGACTGAGAACAGGTCGCATCAACTGCCATATCATAGCCTGCAGACCTGATTTTCTTTAAAAGAATCAGATTATCCCATAAGGCTCCAGGAAAACAGCGGGTAATGCTGAAGTGATGATCAATCGGCAGATTCTGAAAAAGGGCCTTCGATATGGGTGATCCAACGAAATCAATTCTGGCATGGGGAAAGTTGTTCCGGAACAGGAATACGGCAGGTGTCGCAAGAATGGAATTGCCCATGCGGAATGAGGTACGCACGAGAAGAATCTTTTCAATCCGTTCTTTCTTGAAATTCCTCTGTTCTACCTCAGATTTGCCCCTGGCAAGGTACATTATTTTCATGATCAAACGACGGATCATCTTGTTTAAAAAATAACGGAGGGAAACCTTCACGTTGAAGAATGTACAAATGCCAGAGGTATTAAAAAAACTTTTTAAGGTATCTTTTAAATTTTTCATTTCTTATTCCGGTCTAAATTTCTATCTTTGCAGAAAAACCAGAAAATAAAAGGAATTAATTATACAAAATTCAGAGGTTTTCTCCAGAATATTTTGTATAATACCTATAGGAGGCAGGGTTTGGGTTGATATTGGTAAAAGGGTATGAAATCACAGTTCTCACAGCATGGCAGAGCCACAAACAAGACCTTGCAACAAAGGCGCCAAGACGCAAAGAAAAATATTTCTTAGTGTCTTCGGGCCTTAGTGGCTCGTTATTCCAAAGTATTACATCAAAAATCTTGCTAAAAAACAAGGTTTTATAAATTTGTAGTACAGATTCCACGGTTTCTCTATGATACAAATAAAGAAGGTAAAACAATGACTACAAAGTTCTGGTGGATATGGATGATTGTCGCTGCTGCTTTTCTTATTAGCGAGATTTTTACACCGGGATTCTTTCTCCTGTGGTTTGGTATTGGGGCAGCAGTGGCAGGTACCCTGGCGCTTATAGGCCTCGGTATGGGGTGGCAATGGGGGGCTTTTGTATGTATTTCGTGTGCACTTTTTGTAGTTTCAAGAAAGTTTGCAGAACGGTTTACCAAAAAACAGCCATCAGGAGTCGGTGCCGACCGTTTTGTTGGCGAAAAAGGAGTAGTCCTCGAGGAAATTGACAATATAAAAAACACGGGTCTTGTCAGAATAAGAAATGATAATTGGAGGGCTGATAGTAGTACGGATGAGATTATACCTGCAGGAATAAAGGTCGAAGTTATAAAGATCGTTGGAACCCACCTTGTAGTCAGAATTTTAAAGGAAGGAGAATAAAATGATATCCGGTGAAATAATTCTATTTGCTATCTTAGCGGTTGTCATGTTCATTGTTGCAGCTACAGGGATAAAAATCGTTAGACCCTGGCAGAAGGGATTAATAGAGAGGATGGGAAGATATCAACGCACGGCAGATAGCGGTCTCACGGTTATTATCCCTTTTATAGAAAGAATGATCAAGGTCGATATGCGGGAACAAGTGGTTGACGTCCCTCCACAGGCAGTAATCACCAAAGACAACGTTGCTGTTGAGGTGGATGCGGTAATCTATTATATGGTTACCGACCCTGTACAGGTTACCTATAATGTTGCCAATTACTACATGGCAATCACTAAACTTGCACAGACGAATTTAAGGAACCTGATCGGGGATTTAGCCCTGGATGAAACGCTTACCTCAAGGGAGATCATAAACACGAAATTACGCGAGATCCTTGATATTGCAACTGACAAATGGGGGACGAAGGTTACGAGGGTTGAGCTACAGAGAATAGAGCCGCCAAAAGATGTTACTGAGGCAATGCATCGTCAAATGAAGGCAGAACGGGAAAGACGCGCAATGATTCTTGAAGCAGAGGGACATAAACAATCTGCTATCCTTAAAGCCGAGGGACAAGCAGAAGCGATAAAGAAGGTTGCCGAAGCCGATAAATATCAAAAGTTAACGGTCGCCAAGGGAGAGGCGGAGGCGATTCAGACTGTCTTTGGGGCCATTCACGAGGGTAGACCAACAAATGATTTGATTGCCATTAAATATCTTGAATCCCTCCAGAAAATTGCTGATGGGCAGGCAACAAAGATCTTTTTGCCTTATGAGGCCACGGGTATCCTTGGAAGCATCGCTGGAGTTGGTGAACTTTTAAAAGAAAAACACTCTCAGGGAAAAGATGAGAGTAAAATCAAATAAATAAGGGTACAAGAGTAAGTTAATCTCCTTTTTGAAGCTGGTTCAATCTTTAAGACTGAACCAGTTAAAGTGCCTGTTCGCTGAGCAGACATAAAAGTATATCGGCACTTCATAACCACTTTTTCTTCCTGAAATAAACGAGCATGGAGAAAGCTACTGCAGCCATCACAAGTAAAATCGCAGGATAACCCCAGCGCCATGTAAGCTCTGGCATGTATCTAAAGTTCATTCCATAGACCCCGGCAATAAAGGTTAGTGGCATGAATATTGTGGCGATAATCGTTAGTACCTTCATTATTGCATTTAATCTGTTACTGATACCTGAAAGGTATATCTCAAGCATACCGGAAATCATATCCCTGAATATTTCTATCGTATCAATAACATAAATAGTATGATCATAAACATCTCTAAAATATACGAGGGTAGATTCTTTCACGAAAGGCGATTCTCCCCTTTCCAGGTTATCAACTACCTCCCTTAAAGGCCAGACAGCTTTTCGTAAAATTATCATATTCCTTTTTAATCCGTAAATTGCCTGTAAGGTTTCTGGTATTGGATGGATAACTAATTCTTCCTCCAAAAACTCTATTTTTTCTCCGAGTGTTTCAAGGATTATAAAATAATTATCAACGATTGAATCCAACAGGGAGTAAGCAAGATAATCGGCCCCGAGTTTTCTTATACGGCCCTTATTACTCCTGATTCGGTCTCTTACCGGCTTAAAAACATCCACCTCTTTTTCCTGAAAAGAAATAACAAAATTCGAACCGAGAATCAAACTTACTTGTTCAGAGATTATTTCACCGTTTTTATCATGATAATAAAGCATATTGAGAACTATATAACTATAGTGCTCAAAATCCTCTATCTTTGGACGTTGATCTGTATTCAAGATATCCTCCATAATGAGGGGATGTAACTCAAAGTGCTCGCCAAGTTTTCCCAGCATCTCAATCTGATGGATACCATCTACATTTATCCATGTTACGGTAGACTTGTTTTTATCCTTAAAGGGAAAACACTCTTCAACCGTTTTTACTTCTCTCTCGAGAACTTTTTCCTCATCATACTCCATAATGGTAATCTTTACTTCTTCGGTCTTTTTTTCCCCAATATGGACGAGGGTTCCGGGTGGAAGGCCGGCCTTTTTTGATCTTTTTTTTGTGAATTTTGGCATAGTAAATCACAATGTAATAAAAAATGTGATCAATGGAAGGTAAATTATAAGTCTTCGGCAACTTTTGTTTTTCATCGGCGTAGGGGTGAACCTTCAGACTGGGTCAAATGAGCAATTTTTGCCTATTTTACGATATTTCTTCCCCATTTCCATGGAGAAAAAGCATTAAACCTGAAATATGATTGGCAATTTATAAAGCTTGCTCCCCACTTTTAAGATAAGGATGTTCATTTGACCCGGTCTGCTTGTATCGTCCAAATGGGAAACAAACAAAAACGTTTTGAATTGTACAGGGCAAGGGGCGAACACATGTAGGGACAGGTTTAAAACCTGTTCCTACGGCAGAACATGAAAATTTCTGTAAATCAAATCCCATAAAGCCTACGACAATCAAGTTACTGGAAACTATTTCTCTTGTCAAGGCAGAAAACAAACGAAGCTCCCGGTCATTTTTCATAACTGTGCCGTCGATAATTTTCCATAAACAACCATTGGAGAATTTTTGCCTGCGAAAAGCTGATAGTTATTTACTGCTGATTTTGACATAGATATGTGGTCTGATTAAAAAAACTTGGATTACCTATAAAAGTTAGGTAAAATTATGATTTACATTTACACGGGAATATATAATACCATATGATCCATTCGCCAAATTTTATTCATAGAGATCGGCTATACAAGACGGTTTTTTTCGAAACCTTCGGGTGCCAAATGAACAAGCTTGATGCCGAACTTTCGCTTGGGCTGCTGCAGGAAGAAGGATACAGGGTTGTTGATAACGTAGATGAGGCCGATGTTATTCTATTCAATACCTGCAGTGTGCGTCAGCATGCAGAAGATAAGGTGTATTCTCATCTCGGTGCACTGAAAACCTTGAAGAAAAAGCATCCCGGTGTCATCGTAGGCGTTCTCGGATGTATGGCACAGAAGGAAGGTGAATTTATATTTAAGCGCATGCCCCATGTAGATTTGGTATGCGGAACCCGTATGTTTTCCCGATTACCGGAACTGCTCCTGCAGATCCAGAATCACGGTTCGCACGTACTTGCTATTGACGAAGACCAAATTGTTAATGTAAAGAGGGCTGTAACCTATCGACCAAACATCTATCAGGCATTTGTCACTGTTATGCGGGGCTGCGACAACTATTGTTCTTACTGCATTGTACCATATGTGAGGGGGAAGGAGATTAGCCGGACAATTGCAGACGTAAAAGAAGAGGTGCAGGCACTTGTAGTGAATGGCTGTAAAGAGGTTACACTTCTTGGGCAAAATATCAACTCGTACGGTAAAAATTTACCGGGGAATGTTACATTAGGAGATTTGCTCTCAGAACTGAATGATTTAGACGGACTTAACAGAATTCGGTTCGTAACCTCTCATCCAAAGGATATGTCCCGTGATCTTATCCGCACTATCAGCCGTCTTGGAAAGGTCTGCGGGCACCTCCACATGCCTGCCCAGTCAGGTTCTAACCATATACTAAAAAAAATGCATCGTGGTTATACAGCAGACTACTACCGCGAATTGATATCCTATGCACGGGAATGGGTTCCCGGTATTACAGTCGCTAGCGACTTTATTGTGGGCTTTCCTGACGAGATGGATGAAGATTTCCAGAAAACAGTAGGGTTGATGGAAGATATCCGTTTTCAAAACTGTTTCATATTCAAATATTCTCCACGTACAGGCACAAAAGCGGCTGGGTTAAATGATAATGTACCCGATGAGATAAAAAGAAAAAGAAATACAATGCTGTTGGAATTACAGAAACGTATCAGTCTGGAAGAGAACAAAAAGATAATAGGCAAAACCGTGCAGGTGCTTGTTGAGGGCGCCAGCAAATCAGATCAGAACAGACTCTCGGGGCGGACGAGGCAAAATCATATTGTTGTCTTCAATGGCTCTCAGGACCTCGTTGGAAATCTTGTAGAAGTTATGATTGATGAAGTAACGGACCTTACTTTATATGGTAACCTAAAAAATTATCCCTAAATGAAGCCTACAGCAAAACATTGAAATTCCTATACAACAAATCGGGCCTTCGGCAACTTTTATTTGTCGTAAAGATGTAGGGCAAGGCTTTAGCCTTGCTTCACCACCCGAATACCTGCACGGGGATAGCAGCCCTCGGGTTTGTTCAGTTTTGTAAACTGAACCATATGTTTTGAGCGTTATATAGGCTTTGGATTGGTACCAGGTACCAGGAACATGCCCAAACATTTCGGTTCAATCGTGTACGGTTGAACCGACACAGGAAATCTTAATCTCTCCCCTGTGTCGAAGCAAAGGTTGCTCATTCTCCCACTCCTTCGAAATGAAAGACTCAGAATGCTCGGTTTCATGTATTGAATACTATAAATTGGGTCTTCGGCAACTTTTACCTGATATGAAGATGTAGGACAAAGCTTGTGGTAGGGACACGGAGCTCCGTGTCCCTACGATGTTTCCCAGCCCAAATATGTGCACGGATAAACAAATTTATCCACGCCACCTTTTTCAACAGTTTCCACCAGTTCGATCTTCTTCAGTTGAACCGAACGTTTAGTATTTTTCTTACATAAGGATTTTTTTTGAAAATACGCTATGAAAGACTTATATTTAAACCAGATAAAAATCTATTCATCATTTATCAGTTCAAAATATAAGGTCGATACATGAAGAGGCGGTGGATTTATTTTGCAATTATTTTCCTGATACTGGTTACCGTCTTTGGTACTCTCTACTTTAGAAGAGACAGGAGATTCGAACCGATCAGGACGACTGGTATTGTTGAAGCAATAGAGGTTAATATCTCTACAAAGGCATCGGGTAAGATTTCCTACATATGTTGTGAAGAAGGTGATAAGATTGAGAAAGGTAATATAGCCATAAGGCTTGAGGCTAATGATCTTAAGGCTTCTGTAAAGGAGGCCCTGGCAGGTGTTGAAAAGGCAAATGCTGAAGTCGGTGAAGCAGAGGCAGCAATTGAGAGCGCAAAGGCGAATATTGCAAGCGCCGAGGCGGATATTAAAAGTGCCGCAGCGGATTTAGAAAAAAGCCGGGTCCAGATGGAAGATGCAAAAAAGCAGTTGAACAGGGCAAAGACATTGTATGTGGAGAAAACTGTTTCAGAGGAAGAATTTGATACGGCCGTTACGGATTATGAATCTGCAAATGCAGATTACGCATCATCGAAAGCAGGATTAACATCGGCATGCGCAAAAAAGGACGTTGCCATTGCGCAGCTACGCACAGCTAAAAGCCAGTTAAACTCTGCTCTGGCAAATCTCGAAGAGTTGAAGGCGAAACTATTATTTAACCGTGCAAAGTTTGCCGAGACAAGAGTAACAAGCCCTATATCCGGAACGGTTGTATTTAAGGCGTTTGAAAAAGGTGAGATGGTAACCTCAGGTACTACCATTCTGACAGTCGTCGACATGGACGACCTCTATATTAGAGTAGATATAGAGGAGACCTTGGTTGGATACATCACACTTAACAGCAGGGCATTTATCACGGTGGAAGGTGCCCCCGGTAGGATTTTTCAAGGTAATATTTCAGAGATTGGAAGGTATGCAGAATTTGCGACACAGAGGGATGTACTCCGGGGAAGACAGGATATCAAGACATTTAGGGTTAAAATCAACGCCGATGATCCAACAGGATTTTTAAAGCCGGGAATGACTGTTGAAGTTGAAATACCAAAAATGATTATTAAAGAGCAGGAAATAAAATGATAACGATTCTTTCTGATTTCTCTGCGTTTTCCGCTTTCCTGGCGATGATCTGCTGCACGAAAAGGACATAAAATGCTTCAAAAAGAAAAAGCCGTTGAGGTTTCTGAAATAACAAAAAAATATGATTCAATCACCGCAGTAGACAAGGTAAGTTTCGATGTAAGGGAAGGAGAAATCTTTGGATTTCTTGGTCCGAACGGTGCTGGAAAGACAACCCTTGTCAGAATGCTTACTACGCTCGTCAAGCCAACGAGCGGGAGTGCTAAGGTTGCAGGGTATGATATTGTGAAAAACCCTGATCTTGTAAGACACAGCATCGGGGTTGTTCCCCAGGCAATGACAAGCGATCTTGATCTTACAGGCTATGAGAACATGGATATCTATGGACGGTTCTACGGAGTCCCCTCGAAGGAAAGGAAAGAAAAAATCAAGTACCTTCTTGAAATGGTTGGCCTGGCAACAAGGGCAAATGATCTTGTTGCTACATATTCAGGTGGTATGAGAAGGAGGCTTGAAATCGCAAGGGTACTTGTCCATAGACCTAAAATACTCTTTTTAGATGAGCCAACCATAGGGCTTGATCCCCAGTCAAGACACGTTGTTTGGGATTTTCTGGGGAAGTTTAGAGAAGAGGGCACGATAACAATTTTCCTCACTACTCATTATATGGAAGAAGCTGATGCCTTTTGCAACAGGGTTGCAATTATCGACTCCGGGAAGATCATCGTACTGGGAAGTCCCGGTGAGCTTAAGTCACAGATACCAGGAAATGATATTATTTCTCTTACCATGAGAAATCTTTCAGAAAAGGTCATCGACAGGATAAAACATTTAACATTCGTACACAGGGTTACCACGGAAAACAATACGATGCGGGTTTATGTTGACAGTGGAACACAGAACCTGCCAATGCTTATCGATGAAGTAAAGTCTTCTGGAGGCAAAGTTTTGTCTTCTTCAATCCATGAACAGTCTCTTGAAGATGTCTTTATCCATTACACTGGCAAGTCGATAAGGGAAGAAGAGGCGAAAAAAGTAAGTCTCCTTATCGGTGCCGGGGCACCTCAGAAATGGGGGAAATAAAAATGTATGGTTGATATGATGAGGCTGCTGGCCGTTGTTGACAGAGATCTAAAGAAATTCAGGCGAAATCCGATGGTGCTTTCCATGAGTATTTTCATGCCTATCATATATCTCATATTTCTTGGAAACTCATTCCAGGGTAAATTACAGAACCTTCCTGTAGCAGTGATAAATAAAGATTCAGGCCCTTATTCAGACAACCTTATCGATAACCTGCGGGCTATTGAAGCAGGACCAAAAACCCTTACCATAATCAAAATCAAAGATCATAACGATGCCATGAACAGAATCAGGGAAGGGGAATATAAAGCAGCGCTTATTATACCTCCGGATTTCAGTGAGAGGATTATCTTAAAGAGAAGACCTGAATTAGGTCTCTTTCTCGATAATACTGATAACATATCTGCTAATGCCATTAGAGCTGTTGTACTGGGAGCCCTTGCCCAATTGAATACTGACTATGTACCGGTACGGGAAAGGACCGATGAGGTTTTTTTACGAGACGTAGACCTTTACAGGAAAGTGGATTATTATCAATCCCTTGTCCCCGGAGTTGTAATTATGGCTATTTTCCTGGGTACCCTGACCACAGGGGCCTATAATATCGTTATGGACAGATACCTCGGTGTCGATGAAAGCTACCTGCTCACACCACTCTCAAAGGCTGATATAGTTACCGGCCTTATCATAAGCGGCCTGCTTATCACAACGGTCATTGCGGTTTTCGTACTTGTGATGAGTATCATTATTACTGGCATACCCTTCCTGAAAGAAATAAGGCAATTCGCATATATCATGATTATCATCATCCTGACCACCCTCGGCCTGCTCAGCTTAATGTTTGTTATTCTCGGCAGAATGAGTCATCCCCGGGTTGTCGGTATATTAAGTGGTTTTCTCAACGTCATACTTTTTTTTCCAAGTGGTGCAGTATACCCGATTGCGAGTTTTCCGCGGTGGCTCAGGACATTTTCAGCAATAAATCCTGAGGCATACGCCGTCAACGCATTAAAAGATATCCTTTTCAAAAATGCCGGTCTGGAAAGTATTGCAGGAGATATTATCTTTCTCCTGGCTTTCACGGGTATTATGATGACAATATCCATCATAACGTTTAAGAGAACACTCTAGAGGTTGCTAAGCCTCAGATCTATGAAAAGCGAGAGGCAGGGTACATGATGTCGTATAGTAACAAATTCAAATCTGTATACTTAAAAAGACACAAAAATGTTGCCAAAATTACCCGTTTCAGTAATATAATAAAGGCATAGATAAAGTCTATACATAGATAATAGAGCTTGAAATAGTGCCATGAAATGTTAGTATACCGGGCGTTTGATTCAATAGGGGATGATTGAACTAACAAACAGTATTTTCAAATTCATTCGAGGATAAATATTATGTCAGAGAGTATTGAAAGACAAAGGGAATTAAGTAAAAAAGTTCTTATTCAAAACGAAACGAAACTTTCTGGACAAAAAACACCTTCTTCAGTCCAGATTGTACCTGTACAATATATCCAGGCAGTTTCTCTCGGTGCAATATTAGGATGTGCCCTTTTTGTACTTGTTTGGATCTTCGCAGGTTTTTCGAAAATTGCAATAGCGGCACCGTTCCTGGGAGGGATTTCCGGTATAGTTGTTGAAATGATGCGAAAGAAGAATAAAATATGATCTTGTAATGTCTTCAGGGTTGGGGCCGTCCAAAAAGTATCATCGGTGGTGCTGTATACCCACAAAAGCTGTGTTTTAACACCTATTTGTGGGGAAGACCCTTTATTATAAACGCCTAAGTGGGGAATAAATTTGCAAAAAATTACTTTTTGGACGGCCCCAACCCTGAAAGCGAGATGCATGATGCATGATGCAGGATACATGATATCGTGCATCCTGAATCTCATATCGTGTATCGTGCATTGAAAACTTGACTCACTGGTAAAGAGAGACCGATGATAAAGTTTTTAAGGCTGTCAGCAAATAGCTGAAAGCAACTTAGATCTTACAACTTATTTCCATGGCAAGGTCTATTCAAAGACTTTTTTAGAAAGGTAGTAAAATATGAAAGTAACTATGGTAGGTATATCAGGATCGGGGAAAACAACATACATGTCTTCACTTTATGAGACATTAGGCGATGCAGGTCAAAATGAAGCAGGCTTTTATATAGCTCCCCGTTCAATACAACAGTTTGATAAAGCGATACTCAGTGTTGGTGATTTTAGCAGGTTTTCACTGACTGATAAATTTCAATGGCCCGACGGTACGCAGCAGACAACTGTATGGCCTTTTACAGTTTATCATGATTCAAGACCGGTAACTTATTTTGATTGGATCGATTACAGGGGGGGTATCTTAACAGAGATAACCGATGTCTCGGATACAAACGACGTTTCCGATGCAATGAAATCGGAAATCGTAGACCTGGCCTCTCACATCGAACTCAGTAATGCCGTTATCCTCGTTGCTGATGCCTTTACCATAACCTATTATCCCAGTATCAAAGAGGCTAGGCATCGGTCAGGGGCACGCAGGATTCATGAAATATTCACCACCTACAGCAGGATTTATCCGAACAGAAATTTGACATTCGTCATCATATTAACCAAGGCAGATACGGTCAATCCGGAATGGAAAAAAGACAACTATGCGCCGCTGATAGAACGTGGTCTGGAAGTATTCAACCAGATGGTATCCCTATGCAAGCAGAATCCATCCTGGGAAGGTGGCATTGTCCCTGTTTCTGCGGTAGGAGAAGGTAATGCAAAGAGGACCATTACATCTACAGGAGATGTAATCCACCCTTTTAAAACCGAAGACAAAATCGTCGGATTTCCCCATCCGTTAAATGCAGAACATGTCCTGTTCTTTTGTTTGGGACAAACACTCAAGCAAATGAAACTGGAGGCCGAAAAGAGCATAAGGCAACGCGAGAAAGAGCTTTCGGAGGTACTAAAAAAAGCGGGACTGGTAAATAAAATCTGGGCGCTAATCACCCGGAAGCCAGACGCTGAAAGTATCGCCAGGGCTATTTTAGAAGAAAAAAACAAAGATTACGAGGTCTTAAGCCAATTCGAGCCGCACATAGAACCACTCCTGAACAGGGCAATAGGAAGGGTAAGGCGCATCACATGATATACCAGGAACTCTTGTATTCCCGATCCCTATCGAAGGACTACC
Source organism: Candidatus Jinrextremum sp. (assembly GCA_039794405.1). Lineage (GTDB taxonomy): Bacteria > Planctomycetota > Brocadiia > Brocadiales > Brocadiaceae > JBDIVL01. The sequence continues at coordinate 106,684 of JBDIVL010000004.1, forward strand.
GGTGGATGATTGTTCCCCCAAGAATTCCGCAAGAGGATCTTAAGGCATTAAACCTGATTTTCAACCTGTATGATAAGCACAAAAATGTTTTCAGTAAATCATCCGTTTTTCCTCTCTACTGCTTAAACTATTCAGGGACAACATTTCTTGTAAAGTGCAGTTTGTCAAACCATAAAGACAAAGAAGGCAGGGGTATTTACTGCCTGCAGGGAATTAGTGTTGTGCAGGAGTACAAGAGACACCTTTGGTGTATACTTCCCTGGATATTGGCTAACTACGACAGCGAAAATATCCTGAACACCTGGAGGAAAATAGATTTTCATGATGCAGATAACGTTATCCGTCGGACATCCGAAGATTGTTTTTTCAAACTTGACCAGTTGAACGAATCGCTTGCGGAATTAACCCAGGCACCTAGAACTGCTCAAGGGAAGTTGCTTATCAATAAACCAACCTATATTTCATTTGATAACAATGGTTTAAAGAAATTGTCGCATTTAATAGCATCATCATATCATGATTGCATAGATTTTGCCTTCGGTGCCACACCGGAGATGGTTAAGACCTTTAACTTCAAGATCATCGCTAAGGTTGGAATCCGCTCAAGCGTAAAAACCTATCCGGAAATGGAAATTGGGGATTCCATGTCCTCTCCTGTCTCTGGTGGCAAGAATGAAGTGGCGCCAGAGCATTTCGATGATCCTGTAGACCGTTTCGATCCCAGAAGGAAGGGCAGTCTTCACAAGCAGATCAATGCATCAAAGAAAAATGGTTCTTCCCGTAAGTTCAATGAATTTCTACCTCGCTTCTTATCCGTGTTTAAAATCGGTAAAAAACTAAAGCGACGGTTCAAGGGTCAAGGTCAGTAAAAGAAAAATGGGAACAATCAAAGCGGCTACTCCTCGCGGGTTTAAATTAGGCCTGCGGAGCTTTTTTATAATACCTGTGTAGGGGCGAACCTTGTGTTCGTCCTTGCCCTGGATGATTCAAAACGTTTTTGTTTGTTTCCCATTTTGGGCGAACACAAGGTTCTCCCCCTACAAAAGAATATTGAATTTTCTATACATTTAAATTAAGCCTCGGCTACTTTTGTGCTGCTATACATGGTAATTGTGTAGGATGGGTGAAGCGTCAGCACACCCATCAGAATAAAAAACATTATTGATGGGTCTGCTTTGCTTTACCCATCTCTTTGAATTTCCTATGCACTAAATTAGGCTGGGTTTTAAACGACAAAACCCAAGGACTTTTCTTTTTTACCCACCCCTCAATCATTCGACTGAGATCACGACGAAGTCCACTCCCAGGAGGAGACTTCTCCAATTCCCCTCTTGAGAGGGGTAGGGGTGTGTTTATTCATCGCTTATCTAAAAAAGATGGAAATTCTTAAACATGAACTTATTACCTCCGGAGAACTCACGGTTGGTTCAATCTCAATGTCATTAAGTTAAGCTACTTGCGGTAAAAGTCCCCCTTAAAAAGAGGGAACAAGGGGGGTTGTTTTGATCAATAATCCTTAACTTAATGACATTGGGTTCGATCTTGTAGATTGAACCAACCCTGAAATAAACCAGCTTTGAGGGGACATTGTTTTGATGGGACCCAGGAGTATCAACAATGGTTCAAATTGATATCCCGATAGCCTTTGCTTTAGGGCAGATATTTGCCGATGCCGCAAGAAAGCAGTTATTGACGGGAAAACCGGAACATTACCTCCGGGCATTATTGAAAAATAATCTGTTCCAGATATTCTTCTTCAGTTGGATCCCCGTTTATTTTTTAGTAAATTACTTTGGCTGGGAAACAACCCATATGTGGTGGCACAAGGATTCCATTACCGATTACCCCTTGTTTCTTCCCGTCTTTCTTGTAGCATTCTTTTTTGCTGCAAACAGTGGATTCTGCCTCTCTGCTGCCCTGATAAGAAAAGGCAGATATGCATTCGTGCGAAAGATATATATTGGCATTTTTATCTTCTCATTTGCATGGGCATTCGGTTTCTGGAATCGGACAACCTATCTTGGTTCTTTCCATGAATGGGCTGGAGGAACAGCCAAAAGGGTATGGGATACTTCGGGAGGAGCGACCTTTATTTACATGCTCTCTTTTTCCCTGATTATATGGTTTATTGCCCTTATTTGTTTTATTAAGAGTATTCGTTCAGAAGGAAAAAGGCTTGATACAAAAGAACAATAACTGCTGATCACAGCAGGTCTGGTGATCGATACGATTATCTGGACAGTGTTCAATAAATAGTGTCTGAAGGAAAACGGGCAAAAAATGTCATTTCGGGCCCATCACTCCTCTCATTCTAGAGGTTATCCCAAAACCTCAATTTAGTATTTATAATCATTTGAAGATAGAGTGTTTACAAGTAGAGAAATTTTCATAATACGTAAGCCAGTTCCAGGGGTGGCACTGACAAACTCTGTTTGTCAGTGTGTTACATTTCATACCCATGTGCGTACTTAAACAAGCACGGACAAACCAGTTTGTCCGTGCCACCCGGTCTGGAGTTATTCAAAAACTTCAATTGAGTAGCGATAATCTTTTGAAGATATGGAGAGGTGTCCGGTATAGAAATAGGTTTTGGGATAACTTCTAAGCATTTTGGATATATTCAGTATAAATCAAGAGATTTAAAAAGATACCCTATCAAGTATGTATGATATTTTAGATGCACATCTTGTTATATATAGCAATCTCAAAACAAAATATCACACAGCATAGCAGATTTTTCCGGAAAATACAGGGCTTCTGAAGACTATAAAAGTGACATTTTGTTTTAACATTACTATGGTACGGAGAATCAATGCCAGAAATTTGTCGATTTTTTGGTATTATCATCTTTATGAACTATAACGATCATGAGTCCCCACATTTTCATGCCAGATATCAGGATCAAGAGATTACTATCCAAATTAAGGCAAGTATTGTGCAAGGGAAAATGTCAAAACGAGCGCTTTGCATGGTATTAGAGTGGTACGAAATGTATTAGGCAGAATTATTAAGCAATTGGGAACGAGCAAGAGAGCGGAAGCAATTAAAAAGTACACCGCCATTAATATAAGAGAGAAGGGTATGTTTTTACATGTCGTTAGTGTGACTTATAGAGAAAGTTATAAACTAAGGGTTAAATTTAGCGACGGTGTTGTTAAAGATGTAGATTTGAAAGATGAACTCTATGGTGAGATTTTCGAGCCATTAAGAGATATTAAGGTATTTAAACAAGTGGTTGTTAACTCAGACACAAATACTATTGAATGGCCTAACGGCGCTGATTTTGCGCCAGAGTTTCTCTACAAAATTGGAAAGACGGTTAAAAAAGTAGTATCAACTGACGCTTAAATAAAAGAAAATAATAGTAACACTTTAATTTTTCAAAGAACTAAAATGTTACCAATATTTTAATACATAAACCTCCTACCCGGAATAATTTTTCCCATTACCACTGACTCTCTTGCGCCCGTAGCACTCATGATGTTATTGGGATTTCCGGAAATTGTCTCGTTGGCTAAAATGGCAAAAGTCAAGGCTTCTTTAGCGTTGGATGCTATGCCATACGTATCTATCGTATGTATCTTTACTGAGGAAGGAAGATAGTGGCTGAGAAATTTTATAATGGTACTGTTGCGGCTTCCTCCACCTGAGAGGATTACTTCGGACAGGTGATAGCGGGGTAAAATCCACCTCTTATAGCTATCGGCAATAGTTTGTGCTGTAAAGGCTGTAACCGTTGTAAGAATGTCGATGTCTTTAACACCAGAAGATGAGGCCTTTTTGTAGAGATTATCCGCAAAAGACCTCCCGAATTCTTCACGGCCCGTGGTCTTTGGCGGTATTTTTGATAAGTACGGATGTGTAAGAAGGCTGGCTAGAAGATGGTTATCCTCTTTTCCCTGAGCAGCAAGGTTACCATTTTCATCGAAATGATGTACATTACTGGTAATGATTTCTATAATGCGATCTATGATCATGTTGCCGGGGCCTGTATCAAAGGCAATAACGTCATGAATACTACAGTCTGACGGTAAGAACGTGACGTTCGCAATTCCCCCAATATTCTGAAGGGCACGTCCCTTTTCTTTATCCCGGAAGAGGATGAAATCTGCATAAGGTATGAGCGGTGCTCCCTGGCCCCCGGCTGCCATGTCTCCCGGCCGGAAGTCTGCTACGGTCGTAATGCCCGTCTCGTGGGCGATGACAGAAGGTTCACCAATTTGAAGTGTTGAGCGAAGGTATTGGATATGAAAAGATCTGTCTCTATCTTTTAAGGCTTGTTTTTGGGGAAATGTTTTCTTATCTTCCACTCCCTTTTCTCTGTAGGCGTTCTTCATTTCCTTCCCTTCTTTCTCTTCCCCGGAAGAAGAGATACAGGAGGATTGTGGTGGATGGGCAAAAAGCTCATCTGAATCTTGCCATAATACAGGATTGGGAAGGTGATAAATTGTTTGCCCGTGAGAGCCGATGAGGTCTATTTCTATGAGAGGAACATGTGTCTTGCTTGCAATAGATTTGGCAGCATCTGCAAACAATTTTCCCAAATAAAAATTCAACTGGCAGACCTTATCAACTGTACCGGTTTCAGGACTGCACGTCTCAAGGATGGCTGTCCGTGTGTTCCTGTCATAAGGATAGGTATCAAATGCGATGATGTTTGTTTTTGTGTTTATACCATTTCCATAAATCTCTGCAAGGCAAGCATCGATACCGTCTGCTGAAGTTCCCGACATGAGGCCAATAACTTTTTTGGGGTTTTTCTGCTGGAGCTGCTGGAGTTTATTGAGCATTATTTGCTTTTTCGTTTTTTATATGTAAATTTTTTTAGCCATGGATTCACACGGATGAAACACGGGTTTTTCATAAGCAAAATAATGAAGTTCCGGTCCTTTTTCGGTTGCATTTGAGCAACTCCAGGGTTTTGCTAATGATGCGGACTAGACCTGCTTTTATATATTTCTTCCTCACGCTCGGCCTCACCAAGCATCCCCTTGGAACGATATAACTCGCCGAGGATCTTGTGTACCTCTACAAAGTTAGGGTCTACCTCAAGCGCCTTTTTAAGAGATGCCTCTGCTTTTTCAAAGTCTCCCTTTTCTTTATATACAAGTCCTATGGTATGATGCAAATTAGCCATATCCGGTTGCACTGACAATCCCTTCTGCCAGGTTGAAATCGCCTCATCCAGCTTTCCAATCTTTACATAGGCGATACCGAGATTGTAATAGATCTCTATTTTTTGCGGGTTAATATCAAGCGCCTTTGTCCATTCTTCAATGGCCTCATTGAACTGAGACTTCTTTACATAGAGAATACCTAAATTATATCTTGAGTTCACAAGACCCGGATTTAGACTAATAGCCTTATGAAAAGATTTAATCGCTTCCTCTTCCTGTTTTTTGTGGATATACACAAGTCCCAGCCCTTCGTGCGCCTCTGCATAATATGGGTTAATATCGATGGCCTTTTGGAATGTGGAGATAGCCGTATCGGACTTACCTTTTTTATTCAGGATATTACCCTGTCCCACAAGGGCCTCCACCATTGAAGGGTTAAGCTCCGATGCCTTTTTGTAGGCATCCAGCGATTCATCGAGCATGCCTTTTTCGTTGTATAACAGGCCGAGATTGTAATAGATTACCGGATCATTTGGATTGGATTCTAGAAGTTTTATATTTTTTTCGATTTCTTCATCTTCCATGGTTTTTTTATTGGCGGAAGGGGTTTTCCCCTGTGTTTGAATGGAAACGGTATTTTGGGATGTGGATTGCGTGCTTGATTCGTTTTTCCTGCACCCCAGGTTACTGTAGATAAGAAATAAGACTGCACAAGATAAAAAAAGAATGTGTTTATGAATATTCACCATAAAAGACCCTTCTCTTTCACAAAGATATTGTATTAAGGTATTGTAATTATGAAAGGATTTATTATATAGTGTTATGGACATACGTCAACCGGTAATTATTCAAATTTCAATTTATAAATGGATTATCCATGAGACAATCCCATAATACGCAAAATCCCAGCCTCATAAGGGCTATGGGAATTTTTGATGTGGTCTGCCTGGGAATTAACGGCGTTGTGGGTGCCGGTATTTTTTTACTACCGGGGCAACTCAGCGGCCTGGTTGGAAGTGGCGCCCTGTGGATGTTTCCCTTATGTGGAATTTTTTGTTTCGCCATCGCCTTATGTTTTGCGGAAATGGGGGGGATGTACAACAGAACCGGCGGTGCGTACCTTTATGCCAAAGATGCCTTTGGTCCTTTTATAGGATTTTTGGTGGGCTGGATAATATGGTTTTCATCTATCATCGGATGGGCCTCCGTTGCCAGTGGTTTTGGGCTTTATTTACAATATTTTCTCCCCGTGGAAGGTGTATGGCTGAGTAAAGCGATCCTTACCGTACTGATTATTGGATTGAGCGCTATCAATTATTTTGGGGTAAAATTAGGGGCAAAAACAGTTAATTTTTTTACTGTAGGGAAACTTTTTTCTTTATTTATTTTTATTAGTGTGGGAATATTCTTTATCAGGAAAGAGAATTTTGTCCCATTTCATCATGGTGAAAATTTCAGTACGGTAGTCACCCTGGCCTTATACGCCTACACCGGATTTGAGTTTATTGTGGTGCCGGCAGGGGAGATGCAGCATCCTCAGAGGAATATTCCTCGTGTGATTTTTTTTGTGCTGATAATCGTCACTGCTTTGTATGTTATTGTCCAAACGGTAGCTATGGGAACATTTCCTGGTCTTGCCGTATCCGATAAACCACTGGCAGATGCTGCAAGCTACTTCATGGGTACCGCAGGCGGTATCATTATCGGGGTAGGCGCCCTTCTCTCTATCGGGGGCGTCAATGCGGGAATTGCCTTAACCAGTCCCCGCAGTCTTTACATACTCTCTCTTGATGGGTTTTTCCCGAAAATATTTTCCAGGATACATCCCGCCTATCATACTCCCTGTCTGGCTATTATCATCAACACGGCATTAACGCTTCTCTTAAGCTTAACAGGCAGCTTCAAATATCTCGTAGCAGCAAGTGTTATGGTAAGCATACTCCAATATATTCCTACCTGTTTGGCCGTTATTGTATTACGAAAAAATTATCCACAAAGGGAAAGGAGTTATCGGATACCAGGTGGATATAGTGTTCCTATTATTGCACTGATAATTTGCGGCTGGCTTTTGTGTAACCTGGAGCCAAAAGTGATAGCGGCCACGGCAGCAGCAATTATGATGTCCCTGCCATTTTATTTTTTACGGCGATAAATTAGGCTGCCTTTGGCAGCAACTTTTTGATATACGACAAATGCCGATTAAAAACAACCCCCTCACCCCCTTTATTAAGGGGGATTCAGGGGGTTGTTTGGCATGCTACGATACAAACTTTGAAATTCCTAAACGTTAAATTAATCCTTCGGCGATTTTTTTATAATACCTATATAGGGGAGAACTTGTGTTCGCCCAAAGGGGAAACAAAATGCTCATCAGCATCACGGACCAAGATGATAAAATGGTACGAGAAGAATCATTTTTGGATAATCAGTACACCGTCATTTCTCGTTCCGGTCTGAATATTACAGAAATACAACTTATAGAAATCCTCCAAAAACTTGACAAACCAAAAAAGATTCTCTTTTTAGAAAACCGTACAGGGGTAAGCGGAATTATTGCTCATGATCTATACCCCACGACAGAGACGACTATCCATTGCCTCGACTTGTATTATGCCAACAAAATTAAGAGAAACCTGTCAAAGAATGGAGTTCCGTCTGTAATGGTTAGCTGTAAACCTTATATTGAGGAGAAAGATGTCTTCGATGTAATCTTTCTTCAATTATCCAAAGGTGGTGCCACAAGAGAACTCGTGATGGATTTCATCCAACAAATTCACCAGGCACTGCAGGCAGGAGGAAAATGCTATTTTTCTGTTGAGGGAAACGACCCGTGGGTTCAGAATCAGGTGAAAAAGTCTTTTGGAGGATTTTCTCTTTCTATGATGGGTAAAACGGGATACTGCATAGCGGCAGAAAAGAAGGAAAAACTGAAGCGGATAAGGAATTTTCAAGCAGAATTTACCATGACAATTTTTGGAAAAAAACCGATTCGGCTCTTTACCATTCCCGGTGTCTTTTCGCACAGGGAAATAGATCAGGGGGCACTGGCCCTGGCAGAAGTTGTGGCAGGAGAATCCCGAAAAGGTGATTCAGTACTGGATATGGGATGCGGATGTGGGGCCATTGGAATTTCGATTGCAGCAAACCAGGGTATAAGCAGGGTTTGCCTCGTTGATTCAAACTCACGTGCTGTCTGCATAACGGAAAAAAACTGCCGCATCAACGGCCTGGAACGCTATGAGGTAATCATGAGCGATACGGGGATAGAAGAAGAGGATACCTTTACCCTTTTTACCGGCAATCCACCATACTTTTCTCATTACAAGATTTCAGAACTCTTTGTTAATACCGCATACAGGGCGTTGAAACCAGGTGGAAGGGCCTTTCTTGTAGCTAAAACAGCTACATGGCACTATAAATTTATGAAAAATATTTTTGGTAATGCGGAACTTATTAACAGAAGAGGTTATCAGATTATAAAATCGGTTGTACCTGATTAGGTTCAGCGTTAGAGAAGGTAGGATTGATGAAGTGTTAGCATACCAAAAACAGTTTAAACAGTTTAAGCCGTTTAAACGACTTTGTGATGGGTCTGCCGCTGACCCATTCTGCTTGTTCCCAAATGAAATTTGGGAACGAGTCCGAAACCTAACAAATTCTCTTATCATTCTTTCCGCAGAACGAGGGTAATACCGATGATATTTTCCTGTTCATTAAATATCTTTGTCAGTCTTGCATTTGAATATAAGGGGGGTTGATTATTTGAGGGCAGGATCTGAAAATTAAGGGTTTTATCATGGGAATTCAGTACCGTATCCATCGGTATGGATAAACTCATGCGCGATAGGTAAGCCAAAAGGTCTCCATTTTTCACATCCACTCCGTACGTATTCAAAAACTCTTGTGCTTCCTGGTTCATATGCTTAATCTTCCATTGCGCATCGGTAACGATTACACCCTCTGCCAAACTGGTTAAAATCGATTCCAATATCATAGCATCATCTTTTTTCGCTGCGGCTTGCCTCATACCGAGAAGTGATTTTACTCTGGCAAGCAATTCCGCTTTATTGAAGGGTTTGCTGATAAAATCATCGGCACCGGCTTCAATGCCCTTGATCCGGTCATCCATTTCGTGAAGGGCAGTAATCATCACAATCGGTATATCTTTTGTCATTCTGTCTGTACGCAATTCCCGGCAGACCTCATATCCGGTAAGTTTTGGCATCATGATATCTAATAATATTAAATCCGGATTCTCCGTCTTCGCTTTTTTCAGTGCCTCTTCGCCGTCATATGCCTCAATCACATCGTATTCGGAACTGGTGAGAATTACCCGCAGCAATTTCACATTTTGTTTAATATCATCTGCTACTAATATTTTTGGCCTGTTCATTTTCCGATTAGCCCTTCTTTATATATTTTTCTACCATAAGCGGTAATTCCTGAGTATTAATGGGCTTACTGATATATGCATTACATCCCGCCTCTAAGATTTTTTGTTCGTCCCCTTTCATGGCATAAGCAGTTACTGCGATAATGGGGATATCTTTTATCGCTGTGTCTTCCTTGATTTGTTTCACCAGCGTAATTCCGTCAATACCGGGAAGTTGGATATCCATAAGGATGATATCCGGTTTTTGGGTTTTTAATATGCCTAACGCTTCTTCCCCGGTAGCCGCCTCGATTACTGTATAACCTTTTGCCTTGAGTATTACACGCATGAGCTTTCTATTCTTTTCGTTATCTTCAACAATCAGCACATTTTTATCAGGCATACGTTTTTCCTTAAAAACTTGACATGCAATCTATCTTTATAAATGGATTAAATTAGATTGGGTTTAAGATACAAAACCTAACGATTTTCTTGTCATTCCGAACACATTCACTGCGTTCAGGGTAAACTCCATGAGAAATCTTAACAGCCTAGAAGTTATCCCAAAATCTCAATTGAATATCTATAATCATTTGAGATATAGTGTTTCTATGGGGAGAAATCTTCATGCTCTGTAAGCCAGCTCCGGAGGTGGCACTGACAAACTCTGTTTGTCAGTGTTTTCTATTCCATATCCATGTGCGTATTTAAACAAACACGGACAAACCAGTTTGTCCGTGCCACTATGAAAGCCACTTAAATAAAATAAAAAATCCTATTTTGTGCGCAACACTTCTATATTTTTAACGGCCATAAGAAGGTCTTCTTTTGTATGGGTACCTTTTTTCACGATGGACAGGATATTACCGTTTAATACTTCTTTTTCCTGCGGTGTAATATCTTTGGCGGAACAAATAATAATGGGTATCTTCTTTGCCGTTGGATGAACCCTGAGCCTCTCAACTACATCAAATCCGCTGATCTCAGGCATCATAAGATCCAGGATAATAAGGTCAGGGTTGTTGTTTATCGCAAGGTTAATCCCTGCCTTGCCACTATACGCTTTCAGCACACAAAAACCTTCACTGTCTAACATGGCACTCATATATTTAACTGCATTTACATCGTCATCTACAACCAATATCTTCATAGGGTTGCCTTTCATTTTTCTACCAGAGGCGCAGGCATTCACCGTATTAATAAGTTTTTCCTTGTCGACAGGCTTGGTTATATATTCGGTCGCACCAAGACTGTATCCAAGTTCTTTGTTATCTATCATTGATACTATGATTACGGGAATATCAGCGGTATCCGGGGAATTTTTCAGCCCGGAGAGGACATCCCATCCATCTATCTTCGGAAGCATAATATCAAGGGTGATTAAAAATGGATGAAATTCCTTCACTTTTTTTATTGCATCTTCACCATCTATTGCAACAATTACCTGATAACCTGCGTTTGTTAGATACACCTTGAGGAGTTCCGCAGCCATGCGGTCATCCTCTACAACCAGGATCGTTTTTGACTCCTCTTTTCTTTTTGTTTCAAGAGAGGGCAATTTGGTTTTGACTTCTGGTGGTTCCGGTATTTTATGTGAGGCCTTCAGGGGGATAGTAAAAAAGAATGTACTTCCTTTCTCAAATTCACTGTGAAACCAAATCTTTCCACCATGCATTTCAACAATCCTTTTTGTCAAGGTAAGCCCAAGCCCTGTTCCCTCATATTTTCGGGCAAAAGAACTATCCGCCTGCCAGAATTCTTTAAATATCTTTTCCTGGTCTTCAGGCTTTATTCCAATACCGGTATCTGCTACGGATACTTCTAATGTATCGTCGATAATATGTGCTTTCGTGGTAATGCTGCCATTTTGTGGCGTAAATTTTATGGCATTCGAGATCAGGTTGTACAAAATTTGTTTAAATTTTACACGGTCTGCTTCAAGGTATTTTACATCCGGATGTATGGTTGTAGATAGCAACAAATTCTTTTTCTTGGCGAGTTCCTTGAGGATATGAAATACGTCTGTAATTGTATCCGGTACAAAAAAGACCTCATATTGTAACGTCATCTTACCTGCTTCAATTTTTGATAAATCCAGTATATCATTGATCATTTGCAAGAGATGCTGACCACTGCTGTGAATGTCCTGAACAAATTCTACCTGTTCTTCATTTAAATCACCGGGGATTTTGTCCTTAAGCACCTCTGCAAAACCGATTATTGCATTTAATGGTGTACGCAATTCATGAGACATATTGGAAAGAAACTCCGATTTCATCTTATTTGCCCGTTCCAATTCTAGATTGACCCTTTGGAGATGTGCGGTCTTTTCAGCAATTCTCTGCTCCAGTGTGCTATATAAGGACTGCAGTTTGATTGACATATCATTAAAGGCCATGGCGAGCTGGCCGACTTCATCGTTGGAGGATATATTCACCCTTGTCGTAAAGTCGGCTGTTTTTGTAATGGTTGTAACGGCGGCTGTCAATCTCTCTATTGGTTTCATGAATTTTCTTGTTATAAAAAATATAATGGCTACGATTAATATGACACTGACAGCACTCATAGTGATAAAAAAGACAATATTTGCTGCAAACCGCCGTTCGGCTATTTCTTTTGGAACAATGACACTGATTGCCCCTCTTACATCTCCAATCTTGTAATCGTAGCCTATCGTATAATTTTTTTGAATAAATTCAGGGGCTTCTTCCTTAGGCCCGTGGCAGAGAAGGCAGTCCTCCTTTACGTGTAAGGCATAAAGATAACGTTCAACCCTTTTTCCTCCTATAATATCTTCAGCCCAGTATTCAGAAAAATTAGAGTCTTTTTCCATTTCGAGGAGTATCTTCTCTTCAAAAGCATCAGGCCTGTTTTCTTTTCTTCTAAATTTTAAACTTGTCTGTTTAATGGTATATCCTGTTTTTTCGGCAAATTTTTCTCCAATAGCATGACCGGAAATAGCGGGAATGAAATACTTCGTCTTCTCATTGATTTCGATATCTGATTCCTGTAGGGCTGAAGCAAGATAATTCCTCGTAGTCTCTAGTTCCATGGCGATTAACTTGGCTTTTTCCCGAAATTCTTTGACAAACTCATTGCGTGTTCTCTTGTAAATAAAAAAGGCAATGGTGCCGTTTAAGGCAACAAGCAGTACGGCTAAGAGGATAACAAGTTTATGTCTAATCTTCATGCTTCTTTTCTATTGAGATCGCCCCTAAAGGGCAGCATTTTTCAAAGCCTGGTCCGACATTCCAGGATGGTGCCTTCTCGGCAATTATTTTTGCTTTATCATCAATTACATCAATAACGCCCCTTGAGTTTAAGACACAAATCCCGCAACCAACACACAGTCTTTTGTCTATGCTTACAACAATACATTCACCGTTGTCTTTTATATCGGCCCGGTCCAGATATTGTGCGTGTTCCTGGTCAGGAATTGTGCCAAGATACACTGAGGAACGTTTTTTTATTTGCTGTCGACCTGCCCGGTCATAACGGAATATAGATCGCCCGCATTGTTTACAAGTATGCAGCTCCTGTAATTTTTCAAGATAATGCATTACCGTTTGAACTACGGTAGCATGGCTCCATGTCAACGGGGAGACGGAAACGGGTTCACCGGTAAAAGGGTTTATTTGCTCTGCCAGTACACCGGAAGGCAGCGCATGGGATACGGCCCACCGGAGATAGTTTACTACACGTTCAAGATCTTCGGTGGATTTTGCTATCGATATATAATATTGCGCCAGCCACATGGTACAGATTATCCATGGGTTGCCTGGAACTGAATCATCGTTCCAGGAGCGCTGATATAGGTCGCGCTCATAGCGTGCAATCCCGCCGATTTTCGTCCCAACCCATAAAGTTTCCTCAATTGCTTTCATCGTATTTTGTATCTTTATGTCATGAGGATCGTAAACGTCAAAGGCAAACATGGCGTACAGGCTTGCATCTACGGTTGCATCAGCCTCAAATCCCCCTCCTTTTTTTGGATAGATCATTCTCAGGAATCTTTTATGCTTTTCACTGTAAAGATATTGATCTATTGACGTTTTCATTTGTGCTGCAGCCTCTCTGTATATTTTCGCTTTTTCAATATGATAAAAGATATCAGAAAAATTAGCAGCGGCTATCAGCCCGCTGTATACCGTGGCTGTAGTAAACGATAATATGCCGCGTCTTTCTTCCCACAGATCGTAAGAAGGAAGGGGTAGTCCTGTTTGCTCATCCCGGTAACTTACAAGAAAATCTGCTGCTTTTTCAATAAAGGTATGATACAGCGGACGTATCACTTCAATCTTTCTATACATGTCATAATACTGCCACATTACCCAAAGAAGCAAGGCCGTTTCGTCTTCCTGAATTGGTACATGGATCTCTTCGTCCTTAACCCACGGATGCCATGAACTGCCGAAAGAGCCATCAGGATTATATTTGTGCAGCAAGAATCCGCTTTCAACCATAACGCTTGCACAGAAATTGTAGGGAGTAATAACGTTGGCACAAAAATCAAAGAATTTCCTGCACATCGTGGTATAGCCTGCCTTCATGAGTGCATAGCTTACAAATGCACCGTCACGGGGCCACATATAACTATATGTATCTTTTGCATACTGTCTGATATCTGAATCGTTTGCAGCAATAATTGCACCCCCGTTATCGATTTGTGTTGCAAGTACCAGGAGGCTCCTTTTAAAAAGATGAACCACATCCTGCGGCAGGTTTCCAAAATTAAATTCTTCTTTATTAACCCAATGCCACCAGTAACTTGCTGTCCTGTCAATGATTTTCTGGGGTTTTTCACGTAAAAGAATGTCGTTCAAGGTATTAATTTCATTATAATTATTGCCGACAGCAATCCAGTAGTACACAACAGCCTCCTGAAGGGATGGAATTTCTATCGAAGCCCCAATCGTTGAGTCAACCGAGCCCTGTGCGATGGGATTTCCCCCTAAAATTCCGTCTTCAGCATCACGCCAGGTCCCTTCTGCACCCCGATGCCTTTTAATTCCCGTGGCATATTCCCGGACACCCCAGATATCTCCTGCAGAACAATTTATTAAAAAATACCGGGAGCCTTTGTAATGGATAAGACAATTGAGCTTTGCATCATAGAATGCTGTGTCGCCAATCTCATTTTCCATAATACTAAAGTCTTGATGAAAAAAGAGACGGATCTCTCTTCTCTCGTTTCTCAGGTTCCTGACGGTCACCTTTCGCACGTAGATATTTTTTTCAAAATCAACGGTATCGTTACAAACAAGCCGGACGCCTAACTTTTCGTGAAGGGCCTGTACCGAGGTTACCAGGGTTTCTTCTGCATATCCCAGGGAAAGTTTCCACTCTTTGGCATTTACCCACGAGAATCCTTCCTGAGTCCATACGCCAAATCGGCTAGGATTGCCCATCGCATGATTTTCTTTTCCTATATAGGGATAATAGAGATCGCGAATGGTGTAATCTGCATCAAATGCAACTAATAAAGAACCGTTACTAACCGGAATGTCTCTCGGCACAATTATTTTCCTTTGTCGGATATACGATTTTATGATGTTCCGGTAAATCGTCTCACCGGAACAAACCAGCACCGATGCTGGCTTCGGTATGATGACACACCGGAACATCACACCGGTTTGAAATTCCTATACATAAATTAGCCCTTAATAACACATAACGGTTTCAGTTGGGCTATCTTTTTACTGATTCCGGCATGTTCCACAACGTCTACAACCTCTGTCACATCCTTGTAAGCTTCTGGGAGTTCTTCATCCAGTGTAGCGCGGCTGTCCGCACAGACGAATATTCCCTTTTCCTTTAGCTCCTGTGCTATATTTCTGCCTTTGGCCGTTTTCATGGCCTGATTTCTGCTCATGACCCTACCCGCTCCATGGCATGTACTGCCAAAGGTATCTTCGTATGCCCTTTCCGTCCCTGTCAGTACATAGGAACAACGTCCCATATCTCCCGGTATTAAGACAGGCTGACCGACCTCTTTATAAGCGGCCGGGATATTGGGATGGTGCGGGGGAAAAGCACGTGTCGCACCTTTCCGGTGAACACATAACCTTCTCTTTCGGTCCTCCACGACATGTTCCTCTATTTTTGCAATATTATGGCATACGTCATAGACGAGTGATATCCGGGATTCGCTGGGGTTTATGTTGAGCGTCTTTTCAAATGATTCCCTTACCCAGTGGGTGATCATTTGTCGGTTGGCAAAGGCATAGTTAGCGGCGCAGGCCATTGCTGCAAGATATTCTTTTCCCTGCGGCGAACTGATTGGTGCACAACACAACTGACGATCAGGCAATTCTATATGATACTTTTGCGATGCACGTATCATGGTTTGTATAAAATCATCGCATATCTGATAACCTAATCCCCTCGACCCTGTATGTATTACGACCGTGATTCCATCCTTTCTAAGTCCTAACACACGGGCAATTTCATTATGGTAAATCTCTGATACGTAGCCAACCTCAACGAAGTGATTTCCGGAACCGAGCGTACCTAATTGCGCACGTCCTCGCTCTAAAGCACGATTTGAAACCAATTCAGGGATAGCACCTGGAATACATCCATTCTCTTCAATATGCTCCAGGTCCTCTTTCGTTCCGTAGCCTTGAGAAACAGCCCAGCGTGCACCATTTTTAAGCACGTTTTTTTCGTTTTGCTGCGAAAGTTTTAAATCTTTGCGATGTGACCCTACACCCGATGGTATATTGATAAACAAACTATTTACGAGTGACCCCAAATCGCTCATAATCTCTTCACGATACAATCCTGTCCTGAGTAATCTTACACCACAATTGATGTCATACCCTACACCTCCCGGTGAAACAACTCCTTCATCCATATCAAACGCAGCTACACCACCGATAGGAAATCCATATCCCCAGTGGATATCAGGCATTGCCAGCGAATGCTGCACGATTCCAGGAAGGTAGGAAACATTTATTACCTGCTGCAGGCTTTCATCTTTTTGGATTTCCTGTATCATACTTTCATCGGCATATACCATACCATCAACCCTCATCTTGCCTTCCCTTGGGATACGCCAACGATATGCATCAATTTTTTGAATTTTATATGTACCCTTTTCCATACGATATCTTTCCTATAAATCAAATATAATCCGTGCTTTCCACTGCTGGTTTTCTTTCGTGATTGATAAGTTGTGATACGTTACAGCCTTGATTTCTGTCTTTATCACATGTTTCTTCTCAACGAAAACCTCGCCACGGAGAGAGGCTTTCAATTGAGTCTCATGAATTCCTGTAATAAAAAAGTCTTTAAAAAGCAGGTTTTTTACCTCATGCAGGTATAATAACTCACTTAACCAGTTGACGAGCAGTTGTTCCCTGTCTATACCAGACACCTTTACCTTATATTCGTTTTTACCTTCCACCCGGGATACATCTGTAATGATATCAAACATGGCAAATGCCGCATTCGAGAATAATTCATATAATGTAGTTCCAAATACGTCAATTCCTATATCTGCTGTATGGTCTATAAGAATATATTTCGGCATGGGTTGAGTGGTAGTTCCGTCTAAATGACGCGAACGATCCTTGCCTTCCGTTTAACTAGGCTGCCTTTGGCAGCAACTTTTTAATACACGACAAATGCCGATTAAAAACAACCCCCCTCGCCCCCCTTATTAAGGGGGATTTAGGGGATTGTCTGGCATGTTATGACAAACTTTGAAATTCCTACACATTAAAAGAGCTTGAACTGTTAGCAGTCAGCTTTCAGCAATTGGGCAGAAGCTTACAGGCTGACTGCTGATAGCTGATTGCTTGTCTTATACAATACTGGTTACTTTAAAACCTGATTCATGTGTGAAGATAAACCGCTTATAAAATTCTTAATACTGTAATTATGGCATGATAAAGTCATGTGCAGGATTTTTAACAGTAAGCACCGGGCACGGGGCCTTACGTACTACTTTTTCCGCTACACTTCCCATTATTGCATGAGATAAACCAGTTCTACCGTGTGTTCCAAGTACGATCAAATCGATTGTGTAATCCTTCGATGCCTTGATGATCTCTGCGAACGGTACCCCCTGCATAACGATGGCTTCAACCGGTACCTTGCCTTTCGTTTCCTCGCTAACGCATCTGAGTAGTCTTTCTCTCAGCTTATCAAAGGTCTCCTGATCTACTATATTGACATTGTAGAGATCCGGATCATTGATATCATAGATACGGATATCGAGCACATGGATCAGATAAAGCTTCGCCCTGTATTTTTCAGCAAGCTCTATTGCATATGTCAATGCCTTTTCCGAGTAAATCGAATAATCTATCGGGCAGAGGATATTTTTTATGTTAATCATGCTGCTTTCTCCTTGTCCTGCTTTGAGATGAGTACGGTATCTATGGCATCATCGATCTTCTGAATGTAGACACACTGGATTTTATCTCGAATTTCCTTAGGAATTTCTTCGAAGTCATCCTTGTTTTTTAAGGGAAGTACAATCGTTTTTACCCCTGCTCGTATGGCTGCAAGTACCTTTTCCTTTACCCCTCCAACCGGCAGTACATTTCCAGTCAAAGTGATTTCTCCCGTAAGTGCTGTTTCTCTCCTGGCGTACTTGTTTGTTAAGAGTGAAATTAAGGCCATGCACATCGTAATACCTGCAGACGGACCGTCTTTCGGTGTAGCTCCAGAGGGAACGTGAATATGAATTTCAGAGTTATCATAGAAATTTTCATCAATACCAAGTCGTTTTGCATTACTCCGGACGTAACTCAGTGCAGCGATTGCTGATTCCTGCATGACATCACCTAACTGTCCGGTAAGGGTTAATTCTTTTTCACCTTTCATTCGGGACGCCTCTACGAAAACAATGTCTCCGCCCGTTTCCGTCCAGGCCAGTCCGGTAGCAACCCCGACCCGGTCCTCTTCTTCTGTAACCTGGTAGAAAAATTTTCTCGGACCGAGAAATTTTTCTACCACCTGAGGATTTACCTCCTTGGTGATTGGTTCTCCGGCAGCAATTTCCTTAGTAATTTTCCTGCAAATCGATGCAATCTCTCTTTCGAGATTTCTTACCCCCGCCTCCCTGGTGTAATCCCGAATGATTTTATATATGGCGTTGTCTTGGAATGTGATAGAATGATTCTCTAGCCCATTTTCTTTTACTTGTTTTGGAATCAAAAATTGTTGCGCTATTTTTAACTTCTCGTCCTCACTGTAACCTGCAAGGTATATGACCTCCATTCTGTCCTTTAATGCGGTATGAACCGTATCAAGGATATTTGCTGTTGTAATAAACAGCACATGGGAGAGATCAAAGGGAATATCCAGATAGTGGTCTACAAAACTAAAATTCTGCTCGGGATCTAAGACTTCCAACAGGGCAGAAGCGGGATCTCCCCTAAAGTCAGCCCCGATCTTATCAATTTCATCGAGCATGAAAACCGGGTTATTCGCTCCTGCACGGCAGATCTCCTGCATAATGCGTCCTGGCAGTGCACCTACATAGGTGCGTCTGTGTCCCCGAATCTCGGCTTCATCGCGTATACCTCCCAGAGAGATACGGACAAATTTCCTTCCCAGGGTACGGGCAATCGATTTTCCTAATGATGTTTTACCTGTTCCCGGAGGACCACAAAAACAGAGGATTGGTCCTCTCAGTTTTTCCCGTATTTTATGGACGGCCAGGAATTCCAAAATACGTTCTTTTACCTTTTCAAGGCCATAGTGGTCTTCATCCAGGATCTTTGCTGCCTGATGAATATCCAGGCTATCGGTAGTCTTCTTATTCCAGGGAACACTGATGAGATAATCAAGATATGTCCGGGAAACAGGATATTCAGCCGATGCGGGGTTAATGTCCCGCAACCTTTCCAATTCTTTAATAGCCACTTCTTCTACCTCCTTGGGCATACCTGCCTCTTTGATTTTTTCTGCAAGCCTGTTGATTTCCTCCATGTGGGGGTCTTCTTGTCCTAACTCCTTTTGAATAGCCCTTAGCTGTTCCCTCAGGAAGTATTCCCGTTGCGTTTTTGACATTTCTCTTGCGACTTCTTCATCGATCTTTCCCCGAACCTCTTTTAGCTGCACTTCTTTATTGAGATAATGGAATACGACCCTCAATCGCTTCTGGGGATCAATCATCTCCAGGAGTTTTTGTTTTTCATCAATAGGTAACTCCAGATAAATAGCAACCAAATCTGCCAGTACTGATGGATTGTTGATGGTATCAATCATGGGAAAAATTTCTTTGGGTAATATTTTCCCCAGCATGGCGCTGAGTTTAAAAAGCGTTTTTATGCTCTGTGCAAGTACGTCAATCGTTTCTGATCTTTCCGTAAATTCACGGATTTCTTCTACCCGGGCCTTATAGTATGGACCTCTTTGTACATACTCAATGATTTTAATCCGCATCATACCCTCGATAAGGGCCTTTATCGTATCTGGAGTAGATTCTAATACCTGAACGATCCTTATTGCCGTTCCGATATCATAAAGGTCGGCTGGCGCAGGCAGATCAACATCGTATTTGAGTGCCACAATGCCAATAAGCTCATTTTTAGAAGCAGCCTCATTTATTGCCGTTACTAACTCTTCTCCGGATAAGGAGAGAGGG
This sequence comes from Candidatus Jinrextremum sp., assembly GCA_039794405.1. Classification (GTDB taxonomy): domain Bacteria; phylum Planctomycetota; class Brocadiia; order Brocadiales; family Brocadiaceae; genus JBDIVL01. Next base: position 126,776 of record JBDIVL010000004.1, read on the forward strand.
AGGATCAGGTGCGGAAAGATTACGTCATCTCTCAATGGGATGATATTGATAATTTCCGGGAGGTTTACGTTATCGCGCTTATGAAAAGAAAATTTTGCTTTATCCATTGTTTCAATTTATTATGTATCAAATCTTTTAAGCACTTTTTTCGATACCTTGGCAGAATAGAGTGCATTGCTTGCTTGTTCAATTAAATCAGTGATGGTTTTTGTTTCTGGAGTAACGGTGCCTGTCCCTGTGGTTACATGAAAATAAACATGAATATTTTTTTCTTCATCTTTTATGGAAGATTTTTCAACTTCCCTTACCAAAAGGCTTGATACATTATCCAGTTCTTCCCGGTGAATTTCAGGCAAAATAATTAAAAATTCATCATCACCAAACCGGGAGACTATATCAGACGATTTTCTGTGTTTCTGTATACACCTGGTTGTTTCCTTAAGGATGCGGTCACCAATAAAGTATCCGTATTGGTTATTGATGGATTCAAGACGGTCTATATCCATAAGGATACAGGACAGTGGCTTATTTTGCATCCGTGCCCGATTAAACTCATTCTGCAGGATTACCAGCGAGTACCGTTTGTTATAGGCATTCGTTAAGCTGTCACGCACGGCATGGTGATTGACGAGTTCATTTAACTGATGCAGCCGGGCATTTAAGTTTTGTAAATTTTTGTCAAGCATCTTCTTTTCATCGATATTTATCAGAATGCCATAATAATGGGTTATATTGCCCCATTCATTCTTAATCGTATTAAGATAATCAGAGACCCAGACATACGTCCCATCGTTTTTTAATAACCGGTATTCTATCGCTGCCTCACTTCCGCTTTGCAATTTTTGGACCTGTTTTGATACCTTTTCTCTATCCTCATTGTGTACCAATTGAAGCAGGGCATTTCGTGTTTTATACATTTCATCTAACTTGCGCCCCAGTAACTTTTCTATACCATCACTGATATATTTCATAGAGCCATCGAATTGAGAAACGTACACAACTTCCGGAACGATATTCATGATCCTGTGGAATAACTTTTCAGAAATAATATCCGGTTTCTTCTCTGTTGGATTATCGTGTACTTCATGATTCGCAAGGAACTGCAGGGTAAGGCAAAAAGCCAGAACTACGATACCGAAGATAATCCCTTCCAGTTTAAAAATACTTATTATGGCACAATTCAGGGCAACAACGACACCAATAGCACAAATTTTATATTTGCTGATGACTGTCTTTAACATGAGTATTTTCCCTTTGAGATTTATATAATTCCTCTAGGAGTTTCTTTAATTCTTCTCCTTCAATAACCTCCTGTTCCATAAGTTTCTTTGCCATACCCTGGAGTATTTCTTTTTTACCTATCAGGAGTTCTTTTACCCGGTGAGATGATTCATCCATAATTTTTTTTATTTCTAAATCTATTTCCCGTGCCGTTTCCTCACTGTATTCTTTGCTTCCGGCGAATCCCCCGCTTAAAAAGAGCGGCCTGTCACCCTGTTCAAAAGTCACCAGTCCCATCTTTTCGCTCATGCCATATTCCTTAACCATCATTTTAGCGATCTCGGTAGCTTTTTCTAAATCATTCTGTGCACCCGTTGAAATTTCATGAAAGATAATTTCTTCTGTAACCCTTCCTCCAAGGAGGATAGCTATCCGGTCAAGAAGCTCTGTTCTTGTCATCAGATATCGGTCTTCCGTAGGCTTTTGCAGGGTATATCCAAGTGCTCCGATACCACGGGGAATCATCGAGATTTTCCGTACCGGATCCGCGTGTGGCACAGAGCATGCAACCAATGCATGGCCTGATTCATGGTAGGCAACAATCTCTTTTTCCCTCTTGTTCATCAGTCGCTTCTTCTTTTCCAGACCGGCCATAATGCGGTCGATAGCTTCTTCGAATTCCGGCATATTCACAGCCTTCTTATTTCTCCTTGCTGCGAGCAGGGCGGCTTCGTTAACGAGGTTGGCAAGGTCCGCACCGACAAATCCAGGAGTCATGGCTGCAACTGAATGGAAATTAACATCGTCTCCGAGCTTTACATCCTTTGCGTGCACTTTCAGTATTGCTTCACGACCATGGAGATCAGGTCTGTCGACAACTACCTGGCGATCGAACCTTCCCGGTCTCAGAAGGGCAGAATCCAGCATTTCCGGGCGATTGGTAGACCCCATGATAATAACTCCTTTGTTCGAGTCAAACCCGTCCATTTCCACCAGCAACTGGTTGAGCGTCTGTTCCCGCTCGTCATGTCCTCCCATGGGATTGGTACCACGAGCTTTACCCAGGGCGTCAAGTTCATCGATAAAGATAATGCACGGCGCCTTCTGGTCTGCCTGGCTAAATAAATCCCTTACCCGTGCAGCTCCCACACCGACAAACATTTCTACAAACTCCGAACCGCTCATGTTAAAGAATGGTACGCCTGCCTCACCGGCTACGGCTTTTGCCAGGAGGGTTTTCCCGGTTCCCGGTGCACCGACGAGTAAAACTCCCTTTGGTATTTTCCCTCCCAGGGCGCGAAATTTTTCAGGGGTTTTTAAAAATTCAATAATTTCCTGGAGTTCTTCCTTTGCCTCATCAATCCCCGCTACGTCATCAAAGGTCACATTTAAATCTTCTTGTGCATAGAGGCGGCCTTTGCTTTTGCCAAATGTCATGATACTGCCAGCAGGCCCGTAGCGTTTAAATACAAAACGCCAGATCACAAATAAAATTAGTAAGGGTATTACCCAGGAAAAAAAGAATGTTTTAAACCAGGGGCTCTCATAATGCCCTGTATATTTGATATTCATAGCCTCTAAGTCTTTTGTGAGTTCTGGATCTTCTACACGGGCTGTAATAAACACTGCATTTTTTGTTGTGCCCCGTTCTGTCTCCCGTAATTTGCCGCGAATTATGTTATTGCTAATGTGACACTCTAAAACCTTGCCATCTCTGACCATCCTTTTAAAGTCACTATAAGAAATATCTCTTATTCCCGGATTCATTAAATACATCTGCAATAAGATAAAAAAACCAAAAGCGATAATAATATGCCAAACAGAGAATTTCTTAGGCATTTTCATTTGTATCTTTTTTAAATCCTTAAACATATATACTCCTTTATACTCCTTAGATTGAGATTACACCGTTCGAATATTTTGACAATAATTTTAGCAAAAAGAACTCTGTTAGGTTAAATACTTTATAGACGATTTGTTTTCATAAATAAGTTAAGTTTTTAAAGTAACCAGGATTGACAGAGTAAGCAGTCAGCAGGCTGGTTCTGCCCGGTTGCTGGAAGCTGACTGCTGACATCTCACGATTCATTTTATCAATCTGAGGCTCTACCTCATGAGAATTTTTATCGTTTTGATAATTCTAATTGTTGGTAAATGATATCAAAATTAATTTCCCGTTCTATCACCTCGGAAGCACGTTGTATTTTAGCCTTACTGTGAAAACTCGTGTATCCTGGAAGGTTTTCGCAAATTTCGATTGCAGATGCTGTATCCGTATGAACCATCATAACTGGCACACCAACCTCCTGGGCGCGTCCCAAGATAGATGCACTTGGATAAAATCCTCCTGTGAGAATAAGGCATTTCGTAGATGTCTCAAGGGCAGCCAGTTGAATGTCGCTTCGATCACCACCCGTAATAACAGCCTTATTCGGAACCCTTCGAAAATAATTCAAGGCGCTTTCAACATTCATTGCCCCTATCATAAAATGTTCGATTAATTCTTCTATTTTATCCTCGCAGCATAAAATGCTGCCATGGAGGGCCTTGATAATTTCGCTGACCGGTACTGCCCCGAGGATTGGGTCCTTCTGAATAACACCTAAGGTGACGATTCCATGATTCTTGAGAAAAGGTACAAGGACTTCCCGGACATAAGGCAATTTTGCAGGAGGGACAAGGTTAAATACTACACCCAGCAATTGATTCCCAAGCATTTTCGATGCATAAAGAAATCCATCAAGCATATCAATATGGGATTCAAATTTATCCATAAAAATCACCTTTGAACCGGATTCTTTAATGAAATCCAGTTCAGAGAAACGCAGACATATGCCTCCAGAAAGCCTTCCTAACCCCCTGGCAACCACGATGTCCTTCTCTTTTGAAGCGTGTTTAAACGCTGACATCGTTTTCTGACGGACATCTAAATCTTCACCGCTTACCAGACGCTTTATAAGATCGTCCGTTAAAACCACAGGACAAATTGATTGAAGAGGTTCGTTTACCTCTAATGCCCTGGAAAGAAAGAGGGCATCTTCATCTGTAAGTACATCATCAACAACAACGGGAGAAAATCCAACGGGTTTAAAATAACCGACCCGGTAGCCGTCCTTCTTGAATTTTAACCCCAAACCTAAACAGATGAGATTCTTTCCAGAGAAAGACGAAACTGAGGCAATAAATACGGGTATCATGATAACCCCCTTTTTATAATATTACTCTATAAAATTTCTTTTTTAGCAGGTTTTTGTAACGTTCAGCTATCAATCTGCGGTTTCAGCCAAATAGCTGAACGCAGAATGCTACACAACTCACGACTTCACATTTGGTTGCGGCTAAGCCCTCACTAAGGATTAAGATATGGTAAGGCGTGCATCTATAGCTATTGCGCCCTCACTCTGAGGAAATACCCGTAAGGGGTTTATATCCATTTCTATGATTTCAGGGAAATCCGTTACCATCTGAGAAAGTCGCAAAATAGCATCCGTAATGGCATCCATATCTACAGGCCTTTCACCACGTACACCTTTTAAAAGGGGAAAGGACCGGATTTCCCGGATCATCTCTTTTGCATCATCCAATCCAATGGGAGCAATTCTAAACGTTACATCCTTTAATACTTCTATATAAATACCACCTAGGCCGAACATCAAAAGAGGTCCAAACTGGGGGTCTCGTGACATCCCGAGGATTACCTCTTTCCCTCCGGTAACCATCTGTTGTACTAAAATTCCTTTTATCTCTGCGTCGGGCACCAAGCGATGAGCCCTTTGGGTAACATCACGGAAGGCCCTTCGGACCTCTTCCGCATTCTTCAGCCCGATGACTACTCCCCCGATATCTGATTTATGGAGAATATCCGGCGAAGAAATCTTGGTAACAATAGGGTATCCGATCTCTTCCGCAGCTTTTACCGCTTCTGCTTCTGAGACAGCGAGAATACTCTTCGGAATCCTGAAGCCATAGACCGAAATTGCCTGTTTTGCTTCTTCTTCGCTTAAGTGTTGGTGTCCGCTCCGTTTGACTTTCTCGAAGAGAGATGATACCCTCTCCTTTTCTATCTCGATTCTCTGGATGTTTGGTATGGGTTTTTTTTGCCATAAGGTGTATTGGTACATAGCTTCGATAGCTGATACTGCACGTTCTGGAAACGGGTAATTTGGTACTTTTTTCTGGCACATGATTTTGAAAGCAGTCTCGATCCTTTTACCGCCCATAAAGGAAGCTACGATGGTTTTGTCTGTGTGATTAGAGATTTCCGCAATTACTTCCGACGTCTTTTCTATTTCCGTCATGGCCTGAGGCGTCAAAATAACGAGAACCGCATCCACATTCGGATCTTCTATAACTTTTTCGATAGCCAGTTTGTATCGGTCTGCCCCTGCATCTCCCAGTACATCGACTGGATTATACACATTTGCCATTCTTGGGAGGGAAGAACGTAGGAAATCAATAGTATCTTTAGAAAACGCTGCCATTTTCAGTTTTGATCGCTCCACGGCATCTGCGGCGATAATCCCGGGTCCTCCTGCATTCGTGACCAACGCTATTTTTGGCCCTTTCGGTGGGAGTTGATAGCTAAATACCCTAGCAAAGTCAAAAAGTTCCTCAACCGTCTTTGCACGGAGGATACCCGACTGTCTGAATGCAGCGTCAAAGGTATTTTCCGAACCGGCCAGCGTTCCTGTATGGGACGAAGCAGCCTTTGCACCAGCCGCAGTACCTCCAGACTTTATGATAATCATGGGTTTTTGTTTCGTCGTCCTCAGGGAGGCCTGTATGAATGCCGTACCATTTTTTACACCTTCTAAATAGCCAAGGATTACCTTTGTATTGGCATCCTCGTGTAATGCCTTTATAAGATCCACTTCATCGATATCTGTCTTATTTCCAATACTGATGAACCTGGAAAAACCAATATATTCCACTGCTGCCAGGTCTAAAATCGAAGTGCAGAGTGCCCCTGATTGTGAAAAGAACGCAATATTGCCCCCTGCGGGCATATCGGCAGCAAAAGAGGCATTAAGAGCTGACTGGGTATCAATTAAACCAAGACAGTTTGGTCCTAACATGCGTAGAGAATGTTTTTTGATTTTCTGGTATAGCAATCGCTCTCTCTCAGCCCCCTCAGGCCCGCTTTCTTTAAAGCCGGCACTGATGACGATAATTGAGTCGATATCTTTTTCAATACACTCATCTACCACATCGCTTACATGTTGGGCAGGTATAGCAATTACGACAAGATCTATCGTATCGCTGATCTCTCTCACGCTGGCGTATGTCTTGATCCCCAGAATACTATCTACTTTGGGATTTACTGGATAAATTTTCCCTCTATATCCGTACTTAACCAGATTCTTGAGTAGACTGTGCCCTACCTTACCCTCTTCGCGGGAGGCGCCTACAACTGCAACCGTTTTTGGAGAAAAGAAATGTTCTAACATAGTGATATTATATAAATTTATAAATGGTAATATTTCACGGGTGTGTATGATAACCCCTAAATCCCCCTTTATTAAGGGGGATTTAAAAATTTTCTCCCGGTAAAGGACAACTTTAAAAATTCCCTCTTAGAAAAGAGGGAAAAGGGGGTTGTATTCTGCATACGTTTCAAAATCTGTTACTTTATTCCTTTATATTTTCATCGGAAGTATCCTGTTTATCTTCCGGTAATAAATCGAACATATTTTTAATAGACTTTCTGATGGGTTTAAATGGTACTGGATGGATTTCGGGACGTAAAAAAGTACCTTTGACCTCAACCATAGTTAATTGTTTCCGTACGCCACCGACGATAAAGTCAAACACCCTTCCCACAATAGGAAGTTGTGACAGCACGCCCTTGCCGAACCCTGCTACGATAGTTAAATGGAGGTCACCGTTTAAACTGATAACACCCCGTCCATCGAGTTCGACCGAATCGCTGTAAATCCTTCCCTCATCAATTTTGATGAAACCATTTTTGATGGTAAACCTGGCTTGCGCACTGTGAAAACTTTCTTTTTTAGGTATACTGAGATTAAGAAAGTTGAAAATACTCAGGACGATAGGAACATCAGAAAGGTATCCTCTGTTCACATTTAATTGCCCTTCAGCATAAAAATCTTTTGGATTAGTTCCGCTTCCATGATATTTGACCCTGCCTAAAAGAAGACCTGACCATGGTTTCTCCACCTTAGCAGCGCTTTGGGTTAATTCCTCTATATTGATATTTGAGAAATTTAATTCCCCTTTATACTGACACGGATCGGTATCCGTATTAACGGATAGTGTACCTTCCACGTGACCATCGTAGCATTTTGCATCAATATGTTTACTGAATATCCGGTCTTTATTAATTTCTAGTAATCCTCCGATTCCCCAAAGAAAAAACGCATGCTTCCGGTCACCAATCTCACAATTTTTAAGGTCTATCTCTACACAAAATTTGTTATCTTTTTCTTCTTTAAAACCTTGAAAATTAGCAGTAACATTTACTTTGCCTCTCGGGTTCAGATGTATCCATAGTTTTTCACCGATTTCCTTTTCAGGCAAATTTTTCAAAAGGCTTTCTGTAATAAGCAAATTTGGTACATGAAAATTGAATATCTTCCGGTCACTCTTCATATCATAGATGCCGTTCATTTCAGTAAAGATGGATTGGTCGCCGCATTGTATAAAACCATTTACATTTTTAAAGAGTATCATGTTGTTGCATAACTTGAATTGCCCGTTTACGTATGTCATCGGGAAAGAGAAATCAGAAGGATTAATTTCCAAACCTTTGCTATCTATGGTGAGGAAACTGTAACCTTCCTGTTTCTCCGTTTCGTTATACTGGAAGTTTAAGTCTACGAAACCAGTTGGCCTTGCCTTCTGCCACACCTGTTCACCAAATTCAGGTATATTCTTTAAAAGCTCTTGATTTACGAACAGATTAGGGATCGTTATCATAAAGTTCTTCTGAGAACCGTAGAGATCAAATTCTCCTTTAAACTCGGCCTGAGAAGCCATGGTTCCACTCTTAAGGTAACCGACAACCTTCTTCAAATATAACTTTTCTGCGTTCAGTTCGATGCCTCCACTCAAATCATATATCAAAAATGGCCAGTCTTCGTATATAATTTTAAGTCCATTAAGGCCGACATTGATGATATAGTCCATCTTCTTCTGCTTGTCCCGGTTATTAAAATTCGCTTTGCAGGATACACTAACCTTTCCTGTGGGTTTATAATCGTCCCACAAATCCTTCCCAATATACGGGAACCGGGATAAAAATACTTCACCGAGCATAAGGTTCCGCGTATATATTTCAACATCGAGACTTGGAATATCAGGGTGAAGCCTTATGGTAAACGAATAATCTCCCAAAAATTCATCATGTATATCTCCTTTGGCAATAATATCTTTAAAAGAACCTGCATAGGGTTGAAACGCTATATTTATACCGGAGAGTTTGATTTCCGGGCTTTTTGTTTCCGGGTCTTCCTTGATATGTACCTTTAAATTTCTAACTTCAATACCATTACTCAGGGCGTCTGTGTAGGTTGGCATATCAGCTTTATCAAAGTTTGTTTTCAGGATATCCAGAAGAGACCAAATATCTGAAGGTTTCTCAACGGTCAATTCAGGTGAAACAATTATAGCATTGTTAATATTGATTTGGCCTTTTACAAGACTTTGTGGGCTATGTTTTAGCACAATTTTGGGAATTTTAAGAGATTTGCCTTCTATATCATCCGATGTGCCGGTAAACGTGAGGTTATCTATGATAATACCATCGAAAAAATCCATATGAACATGGCCTATTTCCGCCTGTCCAAAATCCCTTAACGTGCTTAACAAGCGATTTTTTATTGCTTCATCAGATGTAGCCCTTTTGATAATGACATATCCAAAGACTGCTATTCCAATGATCAAGGAAATAAGAATGGAAATAAGAATTAATATTTTTTTCATTACTTTCCATTTTTGGTGAAGAGAATGTAATATGATACTTAAGGTTACTGTTATTCCTGATTTATTTCAAGTTTAAATTTCCAAAAGGGTTAAATAAGCACGAGGTAAAAATCCTTGCCGTATATGGGAAGTTGACATATAATCTAGCGGCTGCTTTAGCACGTAAAATATTCCAGAGATATATACAGATTTCCTGGCGTAGTATTGCTGCAACCAAACGAAAAATTGTAAGTTGTAGCTTTCGCTTCTCACTTTCAACGTATTCTGAAAACTTACAAAAAAGAAGTTTTTACAGGATAATACTATAATTAAGTCCTTTCTTATGATAAAAATGCAAAAAGAAATACTGAAAAGAGAATTTCCAACCTACAAAAAATACATCGATGACGTGTTCAAAGCAAGACAACCCCATATCTTTAGATGGTGGGATGAAATACCCTATCAGGAAAAAAGACATCTATTGGAGCAAATAGCCTCTATTGACTTCCGGTTTATTGATAACCTTTTCCATGACAATCTCCGGAAAAATGTTTGTATCTTTCGGGGAAATTTAATGCCGCCGCAGGTTATAACGGTTTCGGGGCGTGCTTTTGAAAAAGCGGAGGTGCAGAGGGTAAAGCAGATCGGAGGGCATTCCCTGCAGGAAGGAAAGATCGCAGTCCTTACCGTTGCAGGCGGAGATGGAACCAGGCTTGGAACTGATGGGCCGAAAGGGATACTTCCTATAGCCCCGATCAGCCAGAAGAGCATCTTTCAATTTCACGCCGAAAAAATCCGTGCAATCCAGCAGCGATATCACACCCGCATCCCCTGGTATATCATGACAAG
>JBDIVL010000005.1:0-126403 GCA_039794405.1 Candidatus Jinrextremum sp.
ATAGTAATTCTCTTATGAACAGTAAGAAATCTTACTTTGGAAAAAGTTCCCTTTTGAGTAACAAATCAGTTTTTTGGTCAACTTAACCGGCTAGATTTTTAGGGGAAAAAGCTGGCTAGTTTATGATTTTATTTGAGACAAGGGTATCTTATAAAACACCTTTGTCCTGGAACATTTTTGTCTCATGAGACATTTTTGTCCCAAAAGACTAATTTCACACACAAATAAGAGTCCAGTTAGAGTTCATAAGAGAATTACTATAACTCAATGTAAAATAAGAACCAGAATAAAGTTAGCTGCTTGTGCCATTGGTATCATCCTCCTGTCACAGGCAATTATCACTTTTGGTACAAATTTTGATCAGTTATTTTTGTTTAAAGGATTCGCTAGAATTTTATAGTGTTAATTTTTAAGGCCCCCCTTCTCTCCATTTTCATGAGGACAAGTTTTTAAGAGGTTTTTTCGTAGTTACTCAATATTCTTTATTCTTTTGAATTTTAGGAACTAACGTAATGTTATATTATATTTACGTGAGTAAAATATGGATGGTTATATACCAATAACAACTAATGTAATCCGGAAAGGAATAGTCCTTGGCTTTGATCTTTATTTACAGGTTTGCCTGGATAATGATAAAGTCAGCTATATTTTATATTGCAGGGCAAATAACATTGTTGAGCATGAGAAAATTGCAGAATTGTTTACTCGAAGCATAAACAGGCTATATATAAAAAGGGAAGATCAAAAAAAATTCCTGGAGTATACAGAATCTGGCCTGAAGAAAATTATTAACGATAACACCGTTAGCCGCAAAGTAAAGTCACAGATCGTGTATGATGTTGCTAAGAATGTTATGGTAGATGTATTTAAGGATCCCCGTTCTGGTAAGAATATCGAGAGATCAAAAAATTGGATATCCAATATCGTTGAATTTATGATAAAGGATAAAAGTTCTTCTCTAAATTTAGTCGAAATACTCTCTTATGATTATTATACATATACCCACTCGGTAAATGTATCGATATTGGGGTTAGCATTCGCAAGGTATTTGAAGTTTCGAAATGACGAATTGACCATGTTGGGAACAGGATTATTACTCCATGATGTAGGTAAGACGACGATTAGTGTTGGAATTATTAATAAAAACGGAAGATTAAATGATCATGAGTATTTAGAAATTAGGAAGCATGTGGAACAGGGTATCGAGATACTTACAAAGACAGGGGGTATTGCAGAGGAGTCATATCTTCCAATTCTGCAACATCATGAAAGATCTGATGGGAAAGGTTATCCGGGAGGACTAAAAAATGAAGAGATTCATGCCTATGGCAAGATAGCAAAAATCGTCGACGTATACGATGCAATAACAACCAGGAGATCATACTCCGATGCGAGAAAACCATTTCTGGCTTTAAAGATTATGAAGGAAGAAATGGCCGGGAGTTTTGATAAAAACCTTTTCAGGGAATTCATCCTGTTTCTTGGTTCAGGAATCCGGGGAGAAAAATAAGAAAAAAACACATGCCCTGTGTGGTTACTTAACTCAATTTTTACGCTTGAAAAGATACTTTCCATAAAAAATAAGAAGAACAACAATTAATGTCACCACACTGAAAATAAAATATACAAGCTCCATCTTCAAATCCTCATTTTACACTATTTACATAAGGTACGCAGGGAATTGTGTATGCTTTTATCTGATTCTATCAGTAATTTCAATGGATTCAAGATAATTTACCTGTTTAAATTTTTCTTTCCATAATCTATTTAATTTACTATAATAAGGCAACTTTGAACAGGGTTTGATGATAGATATCCTCGTGAGGCAGGGCCTAAGACCGATAAAATAAAACGTAAGCAGTCAGCTATTAGCAATCAGCCAGGAGCTGAAGGCTGACCGCTGAAGCTAATTGCTTATCTTGTACAACCCTGATTACTTCTAAAACTTGGCCCGTTGGTGAAGATAAACCGGATATAAAGTATTTAAAGGAAATCTTGCAGTATCTCTTATAGTAAAAAAGGAGTTACATTAATGTTGTCAACAGCACTGCCTATAAAAGAGTTTGAGGTAATCAAGCAGATTATCGCATCCTTCAATGGGGCACCAAACGTCATGAACTCTACCGATTGGACCTTGAGGCGCAGTGCTGAACGGTTCGCCTCTTTTACAAAATTTGGTAATATCGCTGTCCATTCTACAGTCAAAAATCGCAGCGCAAAGGTAACGGTCTATATTGGAAGTGATGATGTCCGTCAAAAAACGCTCAATCCCCAACAAACTGAGATCGTAAACAATCTTTCAAAAACACTTGCTTCGGTTAAAGAATATGTTAAGCGGGCACCATTTGTAAGAATCAATCGGACTATGGGAAATAATAGCGAATTCTCGCCGAGTTGTAGTATCTTTGTCTCTATTCAAAGATCCGAGATGATCCGGCTTGCTTATATGACATGGGCAACTCTCTTTCCACATAAACCCGATAGCGAATTAAAACAATATATTATCTATATTCCTGAATGGCAAGAGGCAGAACGGCAAATACTGGTATTTCCCGAGATCAGTACAACAATCGTATTAGGAAGTGATTATTATGGAGAATCGAAAAAGGGATTCCTGAGGATGGCAATGTGGAATGCCAAACAAAGAGGAATGCTTGGCCTCCATGCAGGTTCAAAAATTTTAAAGGTAAAAGGAAGTGACGGAAGACTCAAGAGATATGGAATGCTTATTTTCGGTATGAGTGGAACCGGAAAGACTACACATACTTGCCATACCCATGGTTTAACTGATAACGATGAAGGGATTGAAATACTCCAGGATGATGTGATATTTCTCAGGAAAGACGGTTTTGCCTTTGGATCAGAACGCGGATTTTATCTAAAGACTGAAGGGTTGGACCCTATTACTCAACCGATCATTTACAAAGCAGCAACATCACGCGATGCTATTTTTGAAAATGTTATGGTTGATTATGAAGGAAACCTTTATTTTGATGATGATACCTTAACCAGCAACGGGCGCGGGATTATGATGCGGGAGGATCTCAGCCCATACATTTCGAACGACATCAACTTACCGCCCATAGATGATATGGACGGATTAATCATCGCTTTTATTACCCGACGCCATACGGTTGTACCGCTTGCCATCCGACTCACCTCCGAACAGGCTGCAGCGGTTTTTATGCTTGGTGAATCCATTGAAACATCAGCAGGCGACCCAAAGCGTGCTGGAGAGTCCATTCGGGAAGTCGGCACCAATCCTTTTATCATCGGCGACAAGTCTTACGAAGGAAACTGGTTTTATGATTTTGTAAAACGACATGAGGGTAAGGTTCACTGCTATCAGTTAAATACCGGGGGACTAGGAGAAATTGTTGAAAAACATCCAGACGGTACAAAAATAGTAAAACGCAAAGTACAACGGGTGGAGATACCGGAGATGTCATCTATCATTCGTGGTATTGTACGCGGGACCAATACATGGGGTAAAGATAAATACTGGAATCTTGAAGTACCCACATTTGTGAATGGTATGGATTTATCTAGGTATGATATCAAAAAATTCTACAGTACCGATGATATCGTAAAACAAATTGCTGATTTGCGATGCGAGCGTGTTGAATATATACAAAAATTCAATACCCTGGACAAGTCAATTATCACGGCAGCAAAAACAATGTAGGGCAAAATGATTTGACATTTCATAGTTTTTTATTAAAATGTCTAGTAATTTGATATAAATTGTTTTTGAGCATTCAATATTTATGAAACTCTCAAAGAAAAGTGACTATGCCCTTCGTGCGATGATTTATCTTTCGATGAATTATCAGAGGGGAACCGTGCAGATCAAAGAAATTTCAACAAAAGAGAGAATACCACAAAAATTTCTTGAAAACATACTTCTTACATTAAGGAAAGTAGGGATACTCAATAGTAAAATGGGACTTAAGGGTGGCTACGAATTGGCCAGATCCCCCGATTTAATCACCTTAGGCCAGGTGATTCGAGCACTTGATGGAGCGCTAGCCCCGGTAGACTGCGTTAGCCAAATATCATATAAGCCATGCGCAGAAGAAGTAACCTGTGTAATACGAAGTGTAATGATGGACGTTCGAAATGCTATAACAGATGTATTAGATACAATGACCTTTGCAGATATGTGTAAACGTGCCAAAGATTCATTAGAAAAAAAAGGAACTAATGCATTGACTTATTCAATATAATAATTTTTGAACAAATGTCTACCAATATGGTAGATTTAGTAAATTTTTGTTAAAGGCTGTAAAAAGGTGAAGATACTAAGATCCTGGGGTGCTCTTCTACTCCTGTCCTTTTTTATTATTAATAGTAGTGCGTGCTCAAAGAAAACCAACAATACCTCAATAATCCGTGTAGGATATTTCCCGAATATCGCTCATGCACAGGCAGTTATTGGAATACCTAAGGGAATTTTTGCATCATATTTGGGACCGGATATTACGATAAAATCAACGATTTTCAATGCGGGACCATCTATTATTGAGGCAGTGTTTTCTGAGGATATAGATATTGCCTATATTGGTCCAAGTCCTGCGATAAACGGATATGTAAGATCAGGTGGTAAAGCATTAAAAATAATTTCTGGCGTGTCAAGTGGTGGATCATTATTTATTGTGAGGCCGGATTCCAATATTAAAAAGACTAGACATCTTTCTGGAAAGAGAATCGCAACACCACAACTGGGAAATACCCAAGACGTTGCTCTCCGGGCGTATATCAGAAGATACGGTTTGAAACCGAAAGAAAGAGGCGGGACAGTTAACATCCTCCCTCTGCGTAATCCTGACATTCTAAACCTTTTTATGAGAAAACAAATTGATGGAGCGTGGGTACCAGAACCATGGGCAACGAGACTCCTGAAACAGGCTGGAGGAGAGATATTTCTCGACGAAAGAACTTTATGGGAAAATGGGCAGTTTTGCTCAACACTTATGATTGTTGGAACAAATTTTCTGAAAAAACACCCTGACTTAGTCAGACAATGGTTATCAGCCCATATTGAAATAACCCGTTGGATTAATCAGCATCCTGAAGAAGCAAAGATTGCTGTTCGTGATCAGATAAAAGCTATTTCGGGAATAGATATTCCAAAAGAAATCATTAATGATGCTTTTTTACGGCTAGAAATTACCTACGACCCTATTGTTTCATCATTGTATTCTTACGCACAAAAGGCATACAATACGGGCTTTTTGGGTAATGAAATCCCTGACTTATCGGAAATGATCGACTTGAGCCTATTGAATGATAGCCTCAAAGAAAAATCATTACCACGTATACGTAAAAAGGAAAACAACTTAAGATTGCTTGGAGGCAGTAAACGTGTCAGAAAGCATAGGAATTGAAGAACTCGTAAATCTCGATTATGTAAAAGTTAACAGAAAACCACAAGCACTTCCAAAATTACGCGTTCAGCATATATCGAAATCGTTTCAGTCAAAAACGGGAAGTGTTTCTGTGTTGGAAGATATAAACCTTGAAATACAACAAGGGGAATTTGTATGTATTGTCGGCCCCTCCGGGTGTGGGAAGACGACCCTTTTAAATATTGTTGCAGGGCTGGAGAAGGCTGACACAGGGGAATTATGGACCAACGACCATAAGATTAACGGTGCAGGCACCGATCGGGTTGTAATCTTTCAGGAGGCAGCCCTCTTTCCATGGCTGAATGTAATAAAGAATGTTGAGTTCGGATTAAAACTAAAGGGAGTAAATGGTACTCAGAGACGAAACACAGCACTCGAATATCTGAAAATGGTACACCTGACAAAATTTCAGAATGCCCATATCCATGAACTGTCCGGTGGAATGAAACAGCGCGTAGCATTGGCGAGGGGATTGGCAATGAATCCGGAAATGCTCCTGATGGATGAGCCATTCTCGGCATTAGACGCCCAAACAAGATGGATACTCCACTTTGAATTACAAAATATATGGCTGAAGACAAAAAAGACTGTTTTATTCATCACCCATAATATTCGTGAGGCTGTGTGTCTGGCAGACCGGATAATAATCCTGTCTACTTCACCAGGCAGAATCAAAAAGGAGTTTTTCGTTGATCTCCCAAGACCGCGTGATGATAACGATGTAAACGTAGCGGAATACTCTACAAGAATCATGAAGGAACTAAGGGCAGAGATCAATAAGGTTGTGCAGTGTGAAATGGATGCAGATTCGTGCGTAGAATGCGACATACGATGCACATCAGAAGGGACTGCAAAAACAGATATTGGGGGAGGAATCTGAGAAATGCAAAGTATCTTGAAAAGGACAATATTCTTTATGCTCCTTATCGGATTCTGGGAGCTATTGTTTGTTTTGGGAATATGGCCGGAATATGTTCTCCCCTCCCCTGTATCAGTTTACAAGACACTCATTCGAGGATTCCAGGACCATACATTTCTCATTGGAATAGCAATTAGCATGAAGAGGATTGCCATCGGATACGGAATATCTATTGTTATTGGTATCCTCTTGGGTCTGCTCATCGCCCGAATGAAAATTTTTGAGGAAACGCTTGGTTCTCTGATTTCAGGATTACAAACGTTACCAACTATTTGTTGGCTGCCGCTTGCATTACTTTGGTTTGGCTTAAACGACAGGGCCATCATATTTTTGGTCATTATGGGAGCCGTCCTTTCTATTACTGTTGCAACTGACATAGGGGTAAAAAGCGTACCCCCCCTCTATATTCGTGCAGCAAGAACCATGGGAGCAAGAGGATGGAAATTGTATTTAGAAGTAATAATCCCCGCTGCCCTTCCACACATCATCACAGGAATGAAACAAGGCTGGTCATTCGCCTGGCGTTCATTGATGGCAGGTGAATTATTAATTGTATGTCTAGGACTCGGACATCTCTTAATGATCGGACGGGAACTAAACGATATGAGTCAAGTAATTGCCGTAATGATTGTAATTGTGATCATCGGTATCTTAGTCGATCGGCTATTTTTTGTTAAAATAGAAAAACACATACGTGAACGTTGGGGGCTCGTTAAGGCTTAAAATCACATATCGATCTCAACGGGCAGTTCCATATTTTGCATTGAAGCTTGCACTAAAGCCTCCCGGTCGATTTCATCTTCCGGCTGTTTGATTCGACCTGCTTCTCTTTCGATAAATTGTACACCTTCGGCCTTATATTTCTTCTTTAAAGATTCGCACTTTGGACAATCCGTGGCTGTATAAATGTACTTCATGTAGACCTCCTAAAATATGGTAAAGGATAATGAAATTCTCATTCTGATAATGAGCAAACCATTCTACTAAAAGGAACAATTCTTTCAAGAAGAATTTTTCCACCATCCTTTTAACATAACCTTAAGATAAGTAAATTCTTGGGATAATTATTTGACTGAACAAGTTGTATATGTTATATTTCCATAAAAATCTGGAAAGGTATATGATATGAGACTTATTGGATTATTAATTGCTGCGGCAGTGGCTATTTGGGTATACATTGACGCAAAAAACAGGGGATATAAGACCCCGGCAGCAGTAGGATGGATGTTGGGTGTGTTTTTGTTAATGATTGTCTGCTTACCACTTTATCTGTTTGTAAGAACAAGACAGACGAAACAGGTAGAAATCTTGACTCCATGCAAATATTGTGGAAAATATTATGAGGGGAAACCCCTGTATTGTCCCAATTGCGGACACAAAATAGGTGGATATTCCTAACACAATTGTAGCCGCAACCAAAAGAAAGATGAAGTAGGCAAAAATATGATACATTTTTCATTGCCAACCGCATACTGCCTATAGTTATTAAAAAACTTACAAGAAAAAAGTTTTATAACGTAATACCCTATAAAGAGGAATAATGTATGAATTTGAAGGAACGGATAACCGAAGATTTAAAAACTGCCATGAAGACACAAAACAAACTGAGAACCTCAGTTTTACGCATGATGCTCGCCGATATCAAAATTGCAGATACATCCGGTAAGCCAAAAGATCAAATTGATTATACCGAAGTCGTTCGAGGGTATTATAAAAAATTGAAGAAAACCTGTGAAGAATATGAAAGACTGCAATTACCGGAAAAAGTGAAAGAATTGGATAAAGAAGTCGCAATTGTTGAAGAATATCTGCCGAAACAGTTATCAGATAATGAAATAAAAAAAATCGTCGAAGAAACTATCGAAGCAAACAAATTTACTTCAAAAGAGATGGGATCAGCAATGAAACTTATTATGAACAAATATGGAAGCACCGTAGACGGAAAAAAGGTTCAAGCGTTTTTAAAGGAAAAACTTGAAGCTAAAAATCCTTAGCAAGGCAGAACCTCAAACCGATACAAAGAAATTGAACCCATAAACACACAGATTTTGCACTATAAAATCCCACGGATTATTGAAATTTTTGTCTATAGAATCATATGTAGTCTGTAGTTCCAGTAATTTCTTCTAAAACTTGATTCATTTATAAAGATAAATCGCAGAGAATGCATTTAACAAACTCCATGATACATTTCAACTAAACAACAAGAGAAAATTCTTGTTTTTCCGTGAGATTATGGCAAACGAATTTTGGAAAGAACCCCTTTTGAAGTTATCGGTTGATGAACTGAAAAAGGCACAAGGCTTTATAGCAGAATTGATTCAAAACCTCGAAATAATACAAAAAACAAAAGAAGAGTCGATCGTAATATTCCCTCCCGAAAATAACATAAAAGGTAAAGAACGGCGTGCAGAAAAACGGTTCGATATGGACATCAAGGGTGCTTGTTCTATTGTTAAAAGAGACGAATCTGAACTTTTGTCTGAAGTGTTACAAGAAGAGATACCTATTTCCATAAAAGATATCTCCAAGCATGGAGTACGGTTTATCCTCAATAAGTACATAATGCCTTCCAGCATATTGACCATAAAATTTCAGCTTCCGCCTTCGAGCAATGACAGACAACTTTACAAAAATCCTCAGAAAAAATTTTATGTAGAAGTAAGAAGGGTATCTGAATTTTCGACACCTACAGGTGTTAAGTACTCAATTGGTGCTCTATCAATTGAAAATGAAAGGGTTTTAGACCTATTAAAAAGGGAAAATGATCGTACCCTTATCAACAATCGATTGGCCTTAAAGGGTGACGTAAAAATATTGATTGTTACTATTAAAGAAACGCTATCAAAATTCTTAGAAGAGACATTGCACCAACAAGGATATGTTGTTTATAAAGCTAATCAAAAACAGCAGGCAATTGCAATATTACGAAAGAATAAATGTAATATCGTTGTATCAGATATCGAGACTGCAGGCATTAATGAATTTGAATTGATAGAAGACATCAAGGAAGAATTTCCTGATGTAGGATTAATCGTTGAGATTAATACTATTGAAGACTGGAAAACCCTTTCCCATTTAGGGGTAAATGATTATTTAACAAAAAACTTCAATGATAAGGAATTTAATATTATCTTAGAATTGTTATACAAAGACTTATTATACAAGAGTATGTTTGGTAGCTATTTTAAAGCAAGGCAACGGGATAAACAAAATATCTTAATCATTAGCAGAGATGAAGAACTAAGAAATATTTTTTGCAATGTATCGAGAGAAAAAGGCTTAAAACTATATTTTGTTAATAACACAGAATATGCAATTACTGCCTTAAAAAATCATAAGATTGATGTTGTTTATTTAGATACGGGTTTATGGACAAACAAGAGCTCGCAAACCTTACAGATAAGAATTGATTCCCTTAATGAAGACATGGAGGTTATCAATCCGGAAGGCTGCCAATTCCTCATGAATGTAAAAAGAGATTTCCCTAATATTGAGGCTGCCGTAGCATCGAAGAACCTCAAGGAACGGTGTGAATTTTTAGTATGCGGTGCCGACCATTTTATCGGTGAAACAGTTGATATGCAAAAAATACTCGAGATATTGGAATAAATTTCACAATAGAAAAAAACCCGTATCTATGAGTTGTTTCATACATACGTATTTGATGGAAAAGAACCTGTACTAAATAATCATCATACAATCACCATAACTAAAAAAACGATATCCTTTCCTTTTTGCTATTTCATACGCATTTAAGATATTTTCCCTCCCCGCAAAAGCAGAAACTAATAACAACAACGTTGTCCGTGGAAGATGAAAATTAGTAATCAGGACATCAACGTTCTGAAACCTATACGGAGGATATATATATAAATTTGTCCAGCCTGAATACGATAATGCAGCATCACCCGTGGCAATCGTCTCAAGGACACGGCAAGAAGTAGTTCCAACAGCTATCACCCGTTTATTTTGTTTTTTTGCTTTTTCGATCTTATGAATAACAACTTCAGGGCATTCATAATATTCTTTATGCATGTGGTGATCTCTCATATCCTCTGTTTTCATAGGTAAAAAAGTACTCAAACCAACGTGAAGCGTAACAAATCCTATTTCAACCCCATTATCCTTTATCCTCTCGATCGTATCTTTGCTAAAATGCAAACCTGCAGTAGGGGCAGCAATAGCTCCCTCTTTTTGAGCAAACACTGTTTGATATCGTTCCCGATCCAAATGAAGCAGTACATCATTATTTTTCACACGTTTTATATATGGAGGGAGAGGCATTCTTCCGATCCGTTGAAAAAGCCCCTTTATATCAATTTCTCTGTAACATTTTATAGACCATGAACCATCATTCAACTTCTTAATTAGCTTGAGGGGAATTGTCTTATTGTCAATCCATATTTCTTCGTTCTCCCTTAGCCTTGCACCGGTTTTTATGAGCACTTTCCACTGATTCTCTCCCAAATCCTCAATAAATAATAATTCAACAGAAG
Organism: Candidatus Jinrextremum sp.; assembly: GCA_039794405.1. Lineage (GTDB taxonomy): Bacteria > Planctomycetota > Brocadiia > Brocadiales > Brocadiaceae > JBDIVL01. Next base: position 10,827 of record JBDIVL010000005.1, read on the forward strand.
CACCACTAATCTTACATCCTATTATACAGGCAGGAACCACTTTCGTATTATTAAAGATTAATACATCTCCCTGAGAGAGATAATCAACGATTTCGTAAAACTTACGGTGTTCTATCTCACCGGTACTCCGGTGGAAAACTAATAGCCGCGCATCATCACGGTTCTCTAAAGGCCGTTGTGCAATAAATTCCTTTGGAAGATCGTAATCGTAATCAGATACAGCAGTACAAATTTTTATCGTTTCAAACATTATAAGATATCCTGACCCGACCGAGCCCGAAGAGGCAAAATCCAACTTATGGCTAGCAGCTGGATAATTGCATGGTTGGATGGCTACATAATTAGATATTTGTTATAGGAGAAATTGTCCGCCGTAAGATGATATTCAACCATATAAGACATCATGTAATCGTATTCATTCAAAAACCATGTAAAACCATCATAATAGCCATCCAACCATTCAGCCATTCAACACCATATTTTCGCTAAGAGTATCTAAATTCTTTTGAGAAGATACTGTAACTCAAAAGATTATAACAGTTTAAAAAAATATAATCAATTTCATAAACCAATAAACAAAAAGATGTATAGGATTTTAAAATATTTCAAAAAATATTCTACAAAAAACAATACCATATATAACACAACACAAGATAAAAAATACAATATATAGTATACAAAAAAAGATAAGCTGACACACCCCAAAAAACAGAAAAAATATTTCTTGACAAAAATTAAAAAAAGTTTATTGTCATATCCGTTAGTGGTATTATGTGGTGAAAAGTGGGGAAAACTACAATAAAATGTTCACCGGTGAATACCATCATTCAATTGATGACAAAAATAGACTAGCTATACCAGCACCTCTCCGTGAGTGCATTAATGTGGAAACAGACGGAAAGGGATTTTTTATAACACGAGGGCTTGATTCATGTCTGTTTATGTATACACCCAAGGTATGGCAGAATGTCGTCTCAAGAATCGAACAACTCTCTTTTACGAATAAAAAGGCGCGGCAATTTCAGCGCCTTTTTTTTTCCAAGGCACAAAGAATACCTGACTGCGATCAGCAAGGGCGAATACTTATTCCTCAATACCTGAAAGATCTTGCCAAGGTTCAGAAAAACGTTGTAATTGTAGGAGTAAGCAGTCGTATTGAAATCTGGGATGAGAAGAACTGGAAAGATTTTGAATCAGAACACGAGAAGACATTTGAAGAGATCGCAGAAAATCTATTTCAGTTAGGATATTCTCCCGGTGAAATAAGCTAAATACCACCCTCATCTTTATATAGTATTTCTGTGCAAAAATTTCTTTTTATGACAGTTTTTAGCGATATTTGTGAGTTGAAAGTTATCAATAAACTTCAGCTGCACAATCTTCGAGATAAATTACGATTGCATCATACCAGGAAATACAAGAGATGACTAACTTAACAAATGACCTCCCTCATGAACCTGTAATGGTTGAGGAAGTATTACATTACTTACAGCCGCAATCAGGCCAAATTATTCTGGATTGTACCGTGGGAAGCGGGGGCCATGCAGAAAAAATCATGGATAAAATCAAACCAAATGGACTCCTCATCGGTATCGACAAGGATCTGGAAATATTGCAAATAGCAAAACGGCATCTATCAGCAGTGGGAGATTTCTTTAAACTTTATCATGCAGATTATTCTGATGTTGATGAAGTATTGAACCAGGCAGGAATTGATAAGGTTTATGGCATATTACTCGATTTGGGAGTATCATCTTTACAATTTGATCAGGCGAGTCGTGGTTTCAGTTTTTCGAAAGAAGGTCCGCTCGATATGAGAATGGATCAGACCAAGGGTCTTACAGCACGAGACCTGATCCAGAGAACTTCTGAATTAAAATTAGAAGAATTATTGAAGAAATATGGAGAAGAACGGTGGTCGAGAAGGATAGCAAAGGCCATCATCAAAGAGGAAAAGAGAGTAGGTATTACCTCGACAAGACAATTGGCCGATGTAATTGAACAGGTTGTTCCGAGGGGTAAAAGCAAAATCCATCCTGCAACAAGGGTATTTCAGGCATTAAGAATTGCGGTAAACAGGGAGTTGGAAAGTTTAGAAAATTTTTTAGACAAGATTCACAATTACATGGTGATTGGCGCCCGTATTGTAATTATCAGTTTTCATTCTCTTGAGGACCGGATTGTAAAAAATACCTTCCGAGAAAAGGCAAATCAGAAAACATTCAAAATACTCACGAAAAGGCCTATACTTCCGAGTAATGCTGAGATCGGAAAAAATATTCGGTGCAGAAGTGCAAAACTGAGATCTGCAGAAAGGATCTAATATGTCGAGGATATTGTTAATGTTTGCTATTACAATCATGATGGCGGTGTTTGTCGTTTTGGAAAAAAACAGAATTATAGAAATAGGATACCAGGTAGCCCAACTACAAAAGAACTGTGCAGAATTATCAGAAAAGAATAGAAAACTGAACTATTATGTTAATCGCTTAAAATCACCAGAAATAATTGCATATAAAGTACAATCTTTAAAACTTCCTCTCATTCCCCAGGATGATTCGCCGGGTATAATGGTCGCAGGCCAAATAATGTCCAGAGAAAGTATGATGAAAACAATAAAAACGAATTTAGAAAAAGACTTATACACTCAAAGGAAGCCAATTTTAGATTGTTGTTCATTACATTATTAGTTGTGTAATTCATAGAAAGCCCCCTCCCGGAAGCTTTCGGGGCAAATGTTTTTTTGTCCCGAAAGCATTCGTAAAAATTTGGTCTTAGATAATTTCTTGGCTATTTATGGAACTGGTAACGTGGTATCATTGAAAAAACATAAATTCTGGACAAATATTATTGGTATTTTTTTTATCATAGCCTTTGTCGCCTTAGCTGTCCATATGGGGCGCATTCAGCTCATTGACCATAATAAATATAGAAAACTAGCCAAAATACAACAGTGTAAAAAAATTGAGTTGCCTCCAAGAAGAGGTTCAATCTTAGACCGAAATGGTAATAAGCTTGCCGAATCTTTACAAGTAGGTTCTCTTTATGCGGACCCAACAGAGATAGATGATATCTCTTCTGTCTCACATCATCTCAGTAAAGTTTTAAAACTTAACAAATCAAAGCTAACCAAATTGCTTAACACCAACAAAAATAAGCGATTTGTCTGGATAAAACGGAAAGTTTCCGATAAAGAAATCGATGCAGTTACCGGGTTAACACTAAAAGGTGTTTACGTTAAGCATGAGTACCACCGTTTTTACCCTAATGAACAGCTCGGAAGCCATATTCTTGGATTTACGAATATCGATGAGGAAGGTCTTGAGGGCGTTGAATTATCGTTCAATAGTATATTATCAGGAAAACCCGGTTATAAGCTTATAGCCCGCGATGCATTACAGCGACAAATAATCACACCGGATTCGGAAATAGAGCCACCTCAACATGGAAAGAGTATCGTACTAACAATCGATACAAATATTCAACGTTTTGCCGAAGAAGAATTAGAAGTCGCTTGTAAGAAATGGATGCCAGCTTCTGCTTCAGCAATTGTCATGGACCCAATGACAGGTGAAGTTCTTGCTATCGCCAATTACCCGACGTATAATCCCAACCACTTTAAAAAATCCTCTTTACATGCAAGGCGGAACCTGGCTGTTACCGATGGTTTTGAGCCTGGTTCAATTATGAAAACTGTCGTTATTTCTGGTATATTTGAACAAGGCATAGCAGGGCCGGATGATGTATTGTTTTGCAATAATGGCACTTATGAAATAGATGGCAGGATTCTCCATGATACACACGGGGGTCACGGTAATCTTACCGTTTCTGAAATTATTGCCTATTCGAGTAATATAGGAATGGCAAAACTCGGAATGCTCATGGGAAATGAAAAGATGTACCAGTATCTGAAACAATTTAACTTTGGAGAGAAAACAGGGATTGAACTACCAGGCGAAGTAGGTGGTATCTTTCGTCCCCTAAAACAGTGGTCAAAAAAATACTCATTGGTCTCCATTTCAATAGGGCATGAAATCGCTGTAACACCATTGCAATTTATTACGGCTTTCTGCAGCATCCCAAACGGAGGACTTCTGCTGAAACCCGGGATCGTGAAATCAATTATTAGCTATGACGGCAAAGGAGAAGAGGAATTCGAGTATCCACAGCCAGTGAGGCGCGTAATGAGCGCGAGTACGGCACGAAATATCATGAATCCCATATTGAGAAAGGTTGTTACAGAGGGTACAGGAAAAAATGCAGAATTACTGGAATATGATGTTGCCGGAAAGACAGGTACTTCACAAAAAACCCATGGACAGGGAGGACGATATTCTCATGAGAAATACATCGGTTCCTTTATTGCCTATGCACCCACAGAGCAGCCCCGGATTTCTGTACTTGTGGTGATTAATGAGCCACAAAACGGTTCATACTATGGCGGCACCGTAGCAGCTCCGGTTGTAAGAGAAATCATCAAACGATCACTGCTTTATCTTAAAGTTGAACCTTTGAAGTTTAGAACGGCAATGCAATAGTCACATCAGATAACAAGGAGGTGATCAATACACTTAAGAACTTTCACGTGAAATCTGTAAGATATTCTAGTTCTGTTACAGTGTCATATTGTATTATCTGATCTAAAAACATTGCATGAAAAATAGGAAAGAAAATGAAAGATAGAGATATTGAAAAGCAGAATTTTATTTTATGGTACAGTCTTTATGCAACAGAAAAAGAGCTAGAAATAGCTAAGGCTAACAACAGTGAGGCGTTGAATAGGCTTTTAAAGGAATATGCTGAAGAAGTTGACAAAATTGATAAATCAAAACGCTTATATGAACGTATCATCCAATCAGGAGGTACACGGCCGCAGGGTTTTGATGCAACGCTAAAAATAGATTACTTTTCTCATCAAAAAGAAAGAAACATTTTTGGAAAAACATAATACCAGGTATGAAATTAAGTGAACTTTTTTCCTGTTTGAAAAGATACAAACCCTATGACTTTGCGGAAAAGGAGACATGTGGAATAACACATGATTCCCGGAAGGTAAAAAAGGGTTACGTGTTTATTGCCATTAAAGGCCATAAGCTCAACGGACATGATTTTATTGCAGACGCAATAGAAAAAGGTGCAATTGCCCTTGTTGTTGAAAAAAGGACCGAAGTGACCACACAAATACCTCAAATCATTGTTCCCAATACCCGCCAGGCCCTGGCGTTCATAAGCAGTTGTTTTTATGGTAAGCCTTCCACAAAAATGACAGTAATTGGCATTACAGGAACAAATGGCAAAACGACCACATCCTATTTTACAAAATCGATCATTCATGCTTCAGGCAATGATGCAGGACTGATTGGTACAATTCAGTACCAAATAGGAAAAAGGATCATACCAGCCCAGGAAACAACCCCCGAGTCAGTTGAAATACAGAGTTATCTCTCAGAAATGGTTAAATCTCACATAAAATATGCGGTAATAGAAGCGTCCTCACATGCCCTCTCACAGCACCGGTTAGACGGGGTCTATTTTCGCTCTGCGATTTTTACAAATTTATCTGCTGAACATCTTGACTATCATGAGAATATCAGAAACTACAGAGTAGAAAAACTCAAACTAGTAAAAGGATTAGGTACAGAGGCATTTGCGATACTGAATGCCGATCATAATACAAGCAAACATTTTGCCGAAAATACAAGGTCACAAATAATCTGGTACGGTATAAAGAAAAAAAAAGCAGATGTAACAGCCGAAGCAATACATACAGACACTAATACAACAAAATTCATCCTGAATACTCAATGGGGAAAAAGGACTATTACTTTAAAGTTAATTGGCAGGCATAATATTTACAACGCGCTGGCTGCTGCCGCGAACGGATTGGCCATGGGTTTTACAATTGATACAGTAAAAACCGGTATAGAATCCTTATGTGCAGTATCCGGAAGATTGGAAAGAATTGATTGTGGACAGGATTTTCGTATTTATATTGACTTTGCACATACACACCAGGCATTGCAGGTTACCTTGAGTGCCCTGAGAGAAACAACAAAAGGACGTATTTTACTGGTTTTCGGATGCGGTGGGGACAGAGATAGGAAAAAAAGACCAAAGATGGGACACATTGCAGAAAAATATTCTGATATTTTTTGGATAACAAGTGATAATCCCCGTTCTGAAGATCCTGATAAGATTATATCTGAAATTAAAGAAGGTGTAAGAAAAGAGGCCTGCTTCCGATTGCAGCCTGATAGAAAAACCGCCATCGAAGAAGCACTTCTCGAAGCAAAAACTGGAGATGTTATACTCATTGCAGGAAAAGGACACGAACAACATCAGATATCGAAGGATATCATAATTCCTTTCGATGATCGTGAAATTGTAAAACAATTTCTACAAAATAATTTAGTACTAAATGCAAAGTAACACGAGAAATAAAATGGAAACTCTATCCTTTGAAGAAGTCGTAAGAGCCGTTTCCGGACAAACAACATCCATAAATAAAGATATCAAAATAAAGGGAATATCCACTGATAGCCGGAATATCAAAATGGATGACGTATTTTTTGCACTAAAGGGAAGACATTTTAACGGTCATCATTTTATTGACCAGGCAATGAGTGCTGGAGCTGCCGGTGCTGTTGTTTCAAGTGAAATAAATGTAAACGGAGAACAGAGCAATTTTTCAATAATCCGGGTAAAAGACACAACAACGGCATTGGGTGACCTGGCAAGATATTACCGTCAAAAGCTGGATACAAAAATTATCAGTATTACCGGAAGCAATGGCAAAACCACTACGAAGGAAATGACGTATCACCTATTATCTCATTTCGGCCCGACAGTAAGGTCACAAAAAAGCTTCAACAATTTCATTGGCGTACCTTTAACAATATTTGAAATAGAAAATAGACATCGGTACGGTATACTTGAGATAGGTACAAATGCTCCTGGTGAAATTCGTCGCTTGTCTGAAATTAGCTCTCCAGACATTGCAGTAATTGTTAACACTTCAAAAACACACTTAGAAGGTCTTGGAAGTATTGAAGGTGTTGTATCAGCAAAAGCAGAAATACTAGAAAATCTGCGAACAGACGGAGTATTTGTATACAACATCGACAATCCGGGGTGCGTTAAGATTGCACAGGGATTTAGAGGAAAAACTGTAAGTTTTGGCTTTGATCCTCATGCACACATACGATGTACAGATGTTAAAAAAACAGAAAAAGGATATGTTTTTACCATTCGTGGATATCTAGAAGTTCGTATTCCAATACCCGGGTATCATAATATTACGAATTGCTTAGCTTCCTTCGCAATTTGTCACGCATTGAGACATGATATTCTTCATGGAAAAGACATCTTTTCTTCTTTCAGACTACCTTCAATGAGAATGGAGCAACAGCGTATTGGAAACATCACCCTCATTAATGACGCATATAATGCAAATCCTGAATCAGTCCGTGCAGCCTTACAATATCTTAGTGAAATTGATTCGTTAGGAAAAAAAGTTTTCATTGTTGGAGACATGTTAGAGTTAGGAGAGGAATCTCTTCAATTACACAGAGAAATTGGAGAAACGATTGCCCGTCTCAACATTGACCTATTATGGACGGTGGGGAAGCATGCCTCAGAAATTGCAAAGGCTGCAAAATTATCTGGTATGCCTGGAAAACAAATCTTTTGTTTTCAGAATATCCATGATATTTCAAGCTTTGAAATACAAGAAATCAAAGAAAATGATACGGTATTAATTAAAGGCTCCAGGGGTATGCATATGGAACGTCTTATTGAAAAAATTCAGGAATTTTTATTAAAATGTGCACCAATCCATAATTGCCCTTAACGATGAGAAAAATATGGCGTAGATTCTATCATTGCAAAGCCATGTGAGATAGAAGAATTTTATCAATGAGAAAAAGACAACTAACTAAAACGATAGAAATTTAATTACGTAAGGTTAAAAAGGCTTTGCTGTACAACTGGCTCTCTTCGGTATATTCTCAAGAAATATTCAGGTCCATATCTTTCCGCTTGTGCCTGGCGGCTATTACTGCCTTTTTAATCAGCGTTTTTTTTGGTCAGTGGCTCATCAAGAAGCTCCGGATTCTAAAGGTTGGCGAGGATACAACAAAAACGGATTCTGAAGAGCTCAAACGACTGCATTTTGATAAAAAGAATACACCAACCATGGGGGGAATTATGGTAATTCTTTCGATCTTCATTACAACCCTCCTTTGGTGTAATATTTATAATGGGTATATCCTCCTGCTGATGTTTACATTGATATGGTTTGGTGTGCTAGGATTTATTGATGATTATATCAAACTTACCCAAAAAAATTCGGCAGGTTTAAGTGACACATCAAAATTATTATTTCAATCAGCATTGGGGCTTATATTAGGGTTAGTTTTATATTTTCATTTTGACAAATTTTCCTGGGGCACACAGCTTGTAATTCCTTTTGTAAAAAATCTCAAACTAAACTTAGGGCCTTCTTATGTATTGGTGATCACCTTTTTCATCGTTGGGATGTCAAATGCCGTAAATCTTACCGATGGGTTGGATGGATTGGCAATAGGATGCAGTATTATCGTAGGAATTGTCTTTGCCGCCATTGCTTATATTTCAGGCAACGTTGATTTCAGCAGTTATTTGAATATCCCTTATATTCGAGGAAGCGAAGAGTTAAGTGTTTTTTGTGCCGCACTTGTAGGAGGAAGCTTGGGGTTTTTATGGTATAACAGCTTTCCTGCACAAATTTTCATGGGTGACACAGGTTCATTAACGCTTGGTGGAATATTTGGACTTATCGCAATTATTGTAAAACAAGAAGTATTAATGATCATTGTAGGCGGTATCTTTGTCACTGAGGCAGTTTCTGTCCTTATACAAGTTGCCTTTTATAAAATGACGAAAAAGAGGGTTTTTCGCTGCGCACCTTTACACCATCATTTCCAGTTTAAGGGATGGCCTGAAACAAAAGTTACGATCAGATTCTGGATCATTACGGCACTTCTTGGAATATTTAGCCTCATATTACTGTAAAAAAGGATTTATTTATGAGACCCTGGCACTTTGTTATATATACTGTGGTTGCCTTATTAGGGTTTAGCATTGTTACCGTATATAGTACTGATATGGCAACTTTTGGATCAGACGGGAAAAGTTATCAATTCATCAAGCATCTCTCATGGATAGCTGTCAGTATAATATTATTGGTAGCTATGGCAAAAATTGACTATCATTACTTGCAAAAACTGAGTACCCCTATCCTCATTTTATCCCTTATCCTTCTCCTCCTTGTTTTAATACCGGGGGTAGGTACTGTTACCAACGGCGCCCGCAGATGGATTCGTTTTAACAAAATGTTAGGCATTCAGCCATCCGAATTCGCAAAGTTAGCAGTTATCATATTCATTTCAGGTTATATTGCAAAAAATCAAGATCGGATGTCTGAATTCAAGCGTGGATTCATAATACCAACAGGTATAACGGCGCTAACAAGCGCTCTTATTATCAAAGAACCCGACTTCGGTACCGCAGTATTCATTGTAATACTGTCTTTAATTATGCTTATTGTTGGCGGGATAAGGATTATTTTTGTCTGTTTTACTACCATAGCAATTGCACCATTTATTCATAACATGTTATTTGAAGTATCATATCGAAAAGACAGGTTAACAGCCTTCTTGGACCCGTGGAAAGACCCTTCAGGAACAGGATATCACGTAATCCAATCATTAATCGCCCTTGGTTCCGGTGGTTTAACAGGATTAGGGATTGGGAGCAGCAAACAAAAACTTTTCTTTTTGCCAGAAAGCAGCAGCGATTTCATCTTCACCATTATAGGTGAAGAACTTGGTTTCCTTGGAATTATTGCCGTAATGAGCCTCTTCTTATTATTACTGTGGCAGGGATTAAAAGTTGTACATAGGACCAAAGATGTGTTTGGATTTTTTTTGTCACTTGGGATTACCATAATGTTCGGACTGCAGGCGATTATCAACATAGCCGTTGTTTCTGGTATTGTACCAACAAAAGGCATCCCTTTACCTTTTATTAGTTCCGGAGGGTCTTCTTTATTATTTTCAATGGTCGGGATTGGTATACTGGTTAATATTGCAAGACAGACAGAAACATTAGAGACACTAAACTCACCTTCTTACGGGACAGAGCCATTGGAAGAACGTACAGGGAATAAACTACTCCCTGTAAGAATATGGCACAAGATAACATCCGGAATAGCAGGTTTCTCCTGGTGAAAAGATTATTTGTTTTTACTTTTCACTAGATAATTTGTGTCCATTATTATATAAACGTGAATCTTTTGCTTATTTCACTTGTAGAAGAGGGAATATAACAATGAAAATTATCTTTGCCGGAGGTGGTACAGGCGGACATTTGATGGCAGGACTAAGTACAGCAGAAGAAATCCAATCAAGGTTGCAGGAAGCAGAAATTATCTTTTATGGAACAGATAAAAAATTTGAAAAGCGATGCGTAGAACAACGGGGTTTTCAATTCCGGCAAATACACGCAAGAAAGTGGGAAAAATCATGGAAACATATGTTCATGTTCATGAGCACCCTGTTCGTGGGTGTTATCGAATCACTTCTCGCCATGAGAAGATTTAATCCCGATATTGTGGTGGGCCTGGGAGGATATGCTTCCGCTGCCCCAATCATCGCTGCAAAACTGCTCAATATTCATTCCGTATTGCTGGAACAAAATTTAATACCGGGTAAGGCGAATCGGTTTTTAGCGAAATGGGTTGACGAGATATACTGCCATTGGCAGGGATCTCTTAAATGGTTTGGTAAAGCAAAAGTTGTTCGTGTTACGGGAACACCGATTCGAAGTGATATTTTACACAGCCAAAAACTGAACTCTGCCAAGAAATTCGGGTTAAATCCCTCTAAAAAAACAATACTCATTACAGGAGGAAGCCAGGGTGCACAAGCAATCAATGAGGTCATAATAAAGTGTTTGCCCAAGTTAGAATCTTTATCGGATAAACTGCAAATAATCCACTGTACCGGTGAATATGGATATGAAATTGCCAAGGAAGCCTATAAACAATCGAAAGTGCATGCATTTGTTTGCAGTTTTCTCGATGACATGGGTGCAGCATTTAGCATGGCTGATATGGTTATTTGCAGGGCAGGTGCAACTACTATTGCAGAAATTACGGCAATAGGCATTCCTGCCATATTGATACCTTATCCACATGCTGCAGATAACCATCAATACTGGAATGCAATGGAACTCGTGAGTAACGGTGGTGGGTATTTGCTACAGCAACTTGATTTAACACCTGAAAAAATCTTTGAACTTGTCATTGACCTGCTTAATAATAAAGAAAAGTATGACAGGATGAAGATGTTTAACAAAGGAATGGGCATTCCAAATGCAGCTATCAATGTTGTTGATAATCTATGTCGAGTAATAGGTTTCAAAAATACGCAGTTTGCCTGGGTTATCCGGTAATTTTATCTGAACAACATTTGACTGGTATTTCTGTTCCCAATGGACACAATGGACATAAAAACGATAATAACAGAACAAGCAAAAGTGTTTCTCGCTTATCCCAAAGAGTTTGTTGCACCCTCACGATAAAAAGATAATATATTCTGGAATTAAGGAGCAGGCGATACGGTGAACCAACAAAACGGTAGAGAAAAATGGAGGTATACATGCCCTCATTAGAGAATCAGTTTGATTACCAGCTGCTACGTGGACGCTGCATATATTTTATTGGAATTGGCGGTATCGGCATGAGCGCTATCGCGCGTATCCTTTTGAAAGAAGGCTGTATTGTAGAAGGTTCTGATATACAGACGTCCCCTTTAACCTCTACACTCGAGAAGATGGGAGCCAAAATTAATACGAAACAAGACGGAAGCTTTATGACCTCAGGAACAAATATGGTAGTGATTTCCGCAGCTATTACCGAAGATAACCCGGATCTTAAAACTGCTCGCAAACTCGGTATAAAAGTAGTAAAATACTCACAAATACTCGGCTCATTAATGAAGGAAAAATGCGGTATAGCAATCAGTGGCACCCATGGAAAAACAACTACCAGTGCAATGGTCTCCACTATTTTAAAAACGGGAGGACTGGACCCTACTTTTGTAATAGGTGGAGAAGTACCGGATATCGGTGGGAATGCATATCTGGGAAAAGGGAATCTATTCGTAGCAGAGGCCTGCGAGTATGACAGATCGTTTCTCAACCTCACCCCGCAGGTAGGTGTAATCACCAATATTGAAGAAGATCATTTGGATTATTATGAGAACATTGAAAAGATAATAAATGCCTTTGGTGATTTTGCTTCCCAAATTCCGAAAGAAGGCTTGCTCGTTGTAAGCGACCATGATAATAATACAGCACTTGTAGTACAAAGGGCAAAGTGCAGGGTAGAGAAATACTCTCTCAATCACTCTTCTGACTGGTCTGCTGAAATTATTCCCATAAAGAACGGAGCCAATAAATTTAGAGTTTTTAAAAAAAACGAACCTTTCGATGATTTTTTACTAAAAATACCAGGATCACATAATGTGCTTAATGCATTGGCTGCAATTGCCGTGTGCACATTTATCGGAGTAGATAAAAATACTATTAAAACTGCATTAGCATCCTATAGCGGAGCGAACAGGCGGTTCCAGATTATCGGTGTGAAGAAAGGTATTACCGTAATCGACGATTATGCCCATCACCCAACGGAAATATGTGTTACCTTAAAGGCGGCACGGGAATTCTATCCTGAAAAAAGGATTTGGTGTATTTTTCAACCACACCAATACAGCAGGACACGTCACTTGTTAAAAGGATTCGTAAGGTCTTTTCAAAATGCAGACAAGGTAATTTTTACGGAAATCTATGCATCACGTGATAACGACTTTGAGAAAGCAGCAGTAAACTCTATGAAGCTGTGTCATGAAGTTTGTAATTCCGGTATAGACGCCCAGTACATCTCACAACTGTGCGACATTACGAACCTGCTTTCCTCAAATGTACAAGCTGACGATGTTGTAATAACTATGGGTGCCGGAGATATATGGAAAGTTGCTTATGATCTAATCTCGAAGTTATAGTATGCAATATGTGAAACCAGTTTTTTCAGGAGTATTCGCGCAATGCAGTTATCGTATTACTTTGTAAAAACTTCTTTTTAGGAAGTTTTTCCCCCTCTACAAAAACACGAAGAAATATTTTTAAAATCAGTAGAAACGTAAAATCTTGCGTCTCTACTATGAATACCCCAATAACTATGAATAACATCAATGCCTCTCGATAACTTCTGTCACTCGATGAAAAGGTTTCTGCTCTTTATGGATAAAAATTTTGGTTGCGGCTATGCCATGTTAAGTTATATCATGTTAGATTATATAAAGGAGAAATGAGGTGTATCCCAAAAATATTGCTGTACTGATGGGAGGAATATCCCTTGAACGTGAAGTCTCTTTACGCTCTGGCGCTGCAGTTGCCAAGGCATTAAAAGATGCGGGATTTTCCGTCTCTTGTATTGATGTGAGAGATGAAAAGGTTGAAGAATTGGATCATATGAAAATAGACGTCGCCTTTATTGCCTTACATGGATATTTTGGTGAAGATGGTGGTATACAGCAATTATTAGAATCAAAAGGCATTCCATATACCGGTTCGGGCATCCATGCCAGCAGACTCGCAATGGATAAACTGGCAACCAAAAAATGTTTTCTTGAAGCAGGTTTAAAAACACCCGACTATGTCACAGCAACAGAGTTTCAGGAATTAGCGGAAATACGATATGAAGTAGAAAAACTCGGCTTACCGGTAATTCTAAAACCTACTACGAGCGGTTCCAGTATTGGCGTTACAATAGTTAAAGATATCAGCGACCTTCAGGCAAGTTTAAAAAAGGCATTTGAGTTTGGATATGAATTGCTTATTGAAAAGTACATCAAAGGCAGGGAATTTACGGTTGGAATATTGGATGATAAGGCACTGCCCATAATAGAAATTAAACCAGCGGCAGAATTTTTTAATTACGATGCCAAATACAAAGACGATAGAACAACATATTTAATAGTGGAACAAACTTTACATAAGCGCAGGAATACAACTGAAAATTCTTTGCAAAATACAAGCTTTCTTTCACCCTCTCAATACAATGAAGCGCAAGAAATCGCTTTACAAGCACATAGAGTACTTGGTTGTAGAGGATTTTCGAGAGTAGATATGCTATTAGATGACAAGGATACTTTTTCTGTTTTAGAAATAAACACAATCCCTGGTTTTACAGAAAAAAGCTTATTACCCAAGGCAGGAAAAGCAGCAGGTATATCCTTTCCCTCGTTGTGTAAAAAAATAGCAGAACTTGCTGTACAAAATGTTCTTATCAGTGCGGATGAAACGACACAAAATTCATGATTTTATAAATAGGATATTCAACCTTAAACCTGTTGTAAATACCCTTTTAGATAAGATAAGGAAACTAAAAAAGGCACTGTATTCCTATTTATTGCAGTTTTTTGTACTCATATTCATAATATCTCTTGCAATATGGGGAACAAAGTTGCTGTGGTATTCCTTAACAGACTTAAATATATTCAAGATAAGCCCCGATACTTTTTCTTTTAATACACCGTCCTGGGTAAATGACCGTTTCTCAAAAGACTTAAAACACATAGCGGCTTTACATGACCGGTATGGAATGTACGAAAACGATTTAACCAGTAAAATAGCAAATGTTTATGGTAGAATTGCCCTTATCAAAAAAGTAGACTCAATCAAAAGAATATTTCCCAATAGGCTAAGCATCAAGCTCATGCTACGCAAACCTGCTGCAGTTATTAAAAGTGGAAATAATACTTACCTTGTAGATGACGAATGTGTTTTACTGCCAAAAGAATATTATTTATTACCCAATTCAGAATACGATAGTCCCTTTATCCGAAGCAATAAACTTGCACGGTTGCCATTATATGGAAGCAAATGGAAAGATAAAGGGGTTGAAGCAGGAGTAGGATTGATAAAATACCTTAGGGCAAATAATGTACATAATCTTTTTAAAATTCTCGTGGTAGATGTGTCAAATATATGCAAACGAAGGTTTACGGGCAAAAGCGACATTATCTTATGGACGGAAAATAATACCCAAATACGATGGGGTTGTTCTCCCATTTGCAACGAGCCCAACGAACTCTCTGATGAAGAAAAATTACAAAACCTCCTCAGCATTGCAAAGGCAGAAGGAACAGATCTAAAACACATGGAGTACGTTGATGTTCGCTGGAAGAAGCCCACAGGTAAGCGCTGGATAAAAGTTAATGACACAGGAGAATAGCTGGGTGAAGCAAGTGTACCAAAACGACCAAAACGGTTTAAACAGATAAAGCCGTTTAAACGGCTTTACGAAGGGTCCGATTCTTCCATCCTGCAGGGAAATATAAATATATCCTGAAACCTCCATGACTAAAATGGAAATCCTATGCGATTACGGTAAGTCTGGATTTTCTGGGTCCCAAACCAATCCTTTTCCTGCTTGCCTGTTTGGCCAGCCCTCATTCGTTGTCCCATCTGAATCCCCATTTTGTATGCATTCTACATGTCCGTCTATGAAAAGAATATTCGCAGCCTTTGAATGTCTTTGTGCAACACTTCCATATGATCCTTCAAAATTATTTGCAACGCCGTCACTGTCAATACGGCCATCAAACAACAAAACCGTTTTCGTTGTATCTTCAATAGTATCAATAGACCTTTGACATTCGGACGATGGCACAAGATTAAGGTTCATCTTTATCGTACGTGTTTTATCCTGCTTGGAAAGAGCAACCGTTTTAAAAACCGGGTCTTGCTTTACGAGTAAAAGCCGTTCTTGCAGTGAGATTTCCTCTCTCTTGCCAGGGAGCATCAGTGCCGTTAGGTATCTGTCAACAGCCTTAAACCAAACCTCAGCACTACAATCCTCTAAACCATCCTTACTGGTACTACTGTTACTAGAACGAGGCAATAAACCGTTGTTGTCATTCGTATACTGCTCAATGGCAAGAAATAGCTGTCTCAAATTATTAACACAGGTGACCTGCCGCACTTTTTGCTTAACCGCAGAAAATACAGGGATAACAATACCAGCTAAAATAGCAATAACGGCGACAACTATGAATAACTCAATAACAGTAAACCCTTGATTTCTTGTAACCATATTAAGATATTTCTGCTCGAATAGTAAATATGCTTTTATGAGGAACTATTTTTATAAAAATGGTTGGTTCAGTCTTGTAGATTAAACCATATGTTTAAGCACCGGCCCACGCGTTTTTGATTTATGCCAGGCGAAGGAAATATGCAAAACATTTCAGTCCAATCATGGACGATTGAACCAACCCTGAGAACACGGAGTAGAGATTCAAAATCTTGCGTCTCTACTTTGCCCGTACACCCTCCTGAAATCTGCGTACATAACCAATACAATCAAGTTACATACCAAAATATGGTGTAGGAGCAGAGTGATTTTTATCGTTATATATAATAAGTACTTATAAAAATTATTTAAGAAATCGGGTTCTTTATAAAAATAAAAAATAAGTTTAAAATGGCAAAAATGTTTCTCTTTGGTACAGAAATGTAAAACCACGAGATCAAATAATCTTTTATAAACTGGCATGTCCCAACATTCGGGGAGCGATAGAAACATCCTGGACGATCTCCACAATCTTTGATGCATTAGTATGCCGCAGGTTATGGAATGAGAATTTCTTTATACCAAGATTTCAGAACACCTTTGCAAAATGATTGCTATACTTACCATGAATCGAATGGTTGATTGCTCCATCATAAAATAAGCAATCCCTAGTATCCATAGACTCTTTATACTTCCTCAGTTCACCAATAAGATAGCTTGATAGTGGCAATGTGGTTGATCTTCCTGTCTTTTGCTGTATTATGGTGAGCATTGAATTGTTAAGGTCTATGTATGACCATCTCAAGGTTATCACATCCATCAACCTGAGTCCTGTAAACATGCCGATAAGAATAGCCATGCGTTCCCAGCTTGCAGGCAATACAGATTCATCAAGGATAAGTTTGATTTCCTCATTGGTTAATATCCGCTTATTGGTCTCATCTACCTTTAGTGGTTTAAACTCCTGCATGGGATTGCTGTTTATTACACGTTCCTGAACAGCCATATCCAGGATAAGCCTTAATACAGAACAATACTGGTTTACCGTAGATGCCTTTGCTTGATCTTTTTGCATTACATCAGTGCAGAAACGCTGTACCAGAACAACGTTGATTCTTGACACTTTAAAAGTTCCCAAGTGCTTTATAAGGGCATTTATCGCCGTTTGCCTGTTTACAAAGGTATTCTCCGGCACACTACCCTTGATATGCTCCAAATATTTTTCACAGTAATTTTCAATAGTAACTCTCTTTGTTCTTTGTAAGACAAGAAGGTCGAACAGTCCCCGGTTAATATTCCGTATGATTTCATTGTATGCCTCTTTTGTCTGCGACTTGGTAAGGCCTGGACGGATAACGTTTCTCCATATATCGTGTTGATCCCTGAAGTCAATTGACCAACCTCCACATGGTTTATCCTTTGGTACATCTATAGGGCAGTGCTTACCTCTTTTACCCTCTCAATCAATGCCCTTCTGGATAACCCTTGCCGTATCTGTCACCTGAGTTTCTCTTGCCTTTACATTGTGGGAAATATTTGCGATATCTTACACCCATTGTTTCACCGTCCTTTCATATAGATTTAATATAATGGTGTTTCCTCTTTAGTGCCCATCACAATTCCCCCTTTTTGTGGAAATGCAAGATTGTAATAACCACAAGAATAATTATAAGCAAACTTTTCTCATTTCTACTGAGACATAAAAAGTATTTCGTGTATAAGTACCAAAATCAAGCAAAACCTATAAGATAAACAAAGATATTCTCAAGCCATTTTCTTACACTCAACTTTATCACCGTCCTTTCAAATAAAAAAGGCAGTAAGCTAAATGTAGGACGGTACACCTAGCTACTGCCCTTAGTTACCTGAGTTTCCCTCTGTGTCAATAATAGTTGGACAAATTCCTAGTAATAATTTAGTGTAGGGCGAACAGGAGAAAAGAGATGATGCTCGCTGCCCAGTCTCTTGCCAAAGAGGTACGTATGAAAAAAGCCTGTGAGGCGTTAGCCATCCCACGGGCAAGCTATTACTATTACCGTAAGAATAGCAATCGAAAACGTAGTTCTGTAAGGCCACCTCTGGCACTATCTCCCATGGAAGAACAGAGAGTACTTGATATCCTACATACTGAACGCTTTTGTGATAAGGCACCACGTGAAATATACGCAACACTCCTTGATGAAGGTACCTATCTGTGCTCTGTCAGAACGATGTACCGTGTTCTTGAAAAACATGGTGAAGGAAAAGAAAGAAGAAATCAACTCCTTCATCCTGCGTATCAGAAACCAGAACTCCTGGCAACGGCACCAAATCAGGTATGGTCATGGGATATCACAAAGCTGAAAGAACCAACGAAATGGAGTTATTTCTATCTCTATGTCATCCTTGATATCTTCAGCCGTTATGTGGTTGGCTGGATGGTTGCCCACCGTGAACAAGCGGCTCTGGCTGAGCGGCTGATACGTGAGACTGCCCACAAACAGGGCATTCAACCAGGACAACTCATTATCCATGCTGACCGTGGATCAAGTATGACTTCAAAACCGGTAGCATTTCTGCTTTCAGACCTGGGAATAACAAGAAGCCATTCCAGGCCTTATGTCAATAACGATAACCCCTACTCAGAGTCTCAGTTTAAGACCCTGAAATATCGTCCTGATTTCCCAGAATATTTCATAGCGATTGAATCTGCAAGGGCATTCTGTAGGGATTTCTTTCCCTGGTATAATCAAACATTATCACTCAGGTATCGCGGATTACTTACACCAGAAACGGTTCATTATGGACGCACGGACCACATGGTGAAAGAACGAATGTCTAGCGTCAACTATTTTTCCTGTCTAACGACAATTATTTTTCCCGTTATCCATTAAGCACAATACCAGTATTTTGTGGTATTGTTTTGCACAGAGGGTACCCTCTGTGCAAAAATTTTTTTTTAACCTCCTTTCTGTAGTTTCGATTCTTTCGCTTTTTCCATTCGATAGCTTGGGATATTTAACTCAAGCACTACACAGTGGTGCACAAGGCGGTCAATTGCTGCCGCTGTTACCATTGGGTCCTTAAAGATTTTCTCCCACTTTGAAAATGGAAGATTACTCGTTAGCATTATGCTGCCTCTTTCGTATCTCTCCGCAAGCAAGGTAAAAAGCACTTCCATCTCTTCCCTGTCCTGCTGTACATACCCAATATCATCAATAATAATAGCATCGTACCTTGAGTATTTTTTCAATATCCGTGCAAGTTTCAATTCCCGCTTTGCAGCCAACAACTCCTGCACTAACAGAGAACATTGGCTAAAGTATACTCTTTTTCCCATCCTCTGAATTAACTCCTGACCTATCGCTGATAAAAGATGTGTTTTCCCACTTCCGGGCTGGCCAAATGACAGGATATTTTCTTTCCTCTCAAGAAATGATCCATCTAAAAGACTATTTACCACCTGAGCAACTTTTCGGGGCAGTCTTTTCATATCAAACGTATCTAACGTCTTTTCTAACGGTAATCTTGATTCTCTTAATAACCGCTCTGTCTTCTTATGACGCCTCACTTCGCACTCCCTCTCCAACAACCCGTATAAATACATCTCATAACCCAACGATTCCCGTACCGCTTTTACCGCATGGTCCTCGTAAAGCCTCCTTATTGTCGGCAAACGGAGATCCCTCAGATAATCCGTTATTTGACATTTTATATCAACCATGGCAAACCTCTCTTTCGCTTAACAATTCATCGTATGCACAGAGGTCTATTTTGCCTATTACCACCTCGGTAACTGCTGGTATGACCTGATCATGTCTGATTATTTCCTCTACTGAACCCGAAGAAATATCCTTCTCCTGATCAAGAAGAAACCGTAACGCCTCATCCACTCCCGTTTGGGTCTCCTTCGATGCCAGGTAAAGAATCTCCAGATACTCCTTGTCTGCCTTTCCTGGATTCTTTTTCTTTAAATAATCATATGCCATCCTGAAACGGCTTGTAGGAAACAAGTCCCCATGGTAACGGTAATTCTCAAAAGCCCCTGGCTTTCTCACAAGCCAGTCTATAACATGACGGTATTCTATGGCATGCCGGTATTCCCCCTTTAACCTTGGTATTGTTTCTATATGTTTCTGCGCATACCATATCTCTAAATACTCCGCATATATTTTAACTTCCACCCACTCTCTTATCAGACGACTCGGTACCGAATATACATTGTGCTGAACATGAATCGTGCTACTCGGACCCACCTTAACCTTTTGTCTCTTACAATCATTCAGCCGCCTTGCAGGTAATGGCCTAAGCACCTTCATCTCCTCAATCAACCTGCTTTGACACCCGGCATTTAACTGCTGAAAGAGTTGATCTAAAAATGATCTATACTCATTTCTGCTTGAAAAATCTCTACTACCTCTGAGCATTAATGCCTGATCTACCGCTCTCTTGAAACGAAAATGCCTTTGCTCTATATCTCCATTCTCGTTCGCCTTGCCTGCCTGGGTCTTCCTCCCTCTGAGACCATAATGGTGTAACAACCGACGGTAATCCCGCGTATACTCATCAGGATGGCCGACTTTATGTACCGCAGCGCTTAACCGGTCGGTCTGATGCTCAACCGGAACTCCTCCAAGCTCCCATAGTGCATTTTGTAACCCTTCGCTCAGGCTCTCATAGCTCTCTGAAAAACATATTGTCCCATGCTCCCAGTTGGAATATGTTACCACAAAATGATACAACAAGTGTTTGAATTGTTGACCTCCTATGCTTATCGATAATTTTGACATGTCTGTGAAGTCTGATTCTGAAAGCTGACCCGGTTTATGTTCTTGAGGAAAAAATACCTCTTTACCAGGACCTTCCAGTGCCCTCCATATCTTTATCTTTCTCTGAAGTGTTCGCAGTTGACCATCAGAAAATTTCCCGGGATACTCTCTTTGAAGATAGGAAAATATGGTGGTACCTTCAATGCTTGGATTTGACTCAAGATAATCTCTGACTTCACTCCATACTTCTTCAAAGGGATCTTCACGAGTCCTCCATGTGTGCTCTTTCTTTTGTTGACTCGGCAGTGTTCTCTTACGAAGATATTTCCGTGCTGTTTTCTCGTCCATGCCAGCTTTACTTGTTGCTACATTTAGTGTCCTTTCCGTTTTTATTAGTTTCATGAGCATCCTCACTTGCTTGTCTGTGACCATCCAAGTTCCCTCCTGTTTCTATAAATCTCATTTCTTGGATAGTCTATAGGTTTCTTCTAAAAAACGGGAATTTTAATTGTCGTTGATCGGGAATTCTAATTGTCGCTCATCAAACGAAGCCATGTGCTAAGAATAGCATTTGAAAATCATCCTGAACGGTTCAAGGGAAAAGTACCTCTACCACCCAAGTTGCCTCTGGCTGCCTGGATTAATCAACCAAAACTGGAAAATACTTTATGATTAGAGCCTAAATTCCTTAAAAAAGTGTCTAATTTTCATTGACACATTCCACAAGCTAAATAAGCAATTTTCTGCCATTGATTATTTCTCATTTTCTCTCGTTCTAATTCCACTTGACATCTGCTATGTTATGAAATAACATTTTCAGCAAATTATGGAATAAAGATATATGCCTCATAATAAAACAAATTCCTTTGCCCCAAAGAATACGCTACATCCGTGTAGCGTTTATAAAATTGGAGAAAAGAAAAATGGAAATTAAGTTTATAGGACAAGGTCTAGACCCTGACAGCGATATAACAACTGGGAATTTTATCATTGATTCTCTAAAGAGCAACAAATACAAGACTTTTAATGCATTTGTGGCATTCGTGAGTACAGGTGGACTGAAAAACATCCATGACCAGTTAATTAAATTTAAAGAAAATGGAGGCGTAATCCGTTTGTATTTGGGCGTAGACCTAAACGGCACGTCAAAAGAAGCATTAGAACAATTACTTGAACACAACATTGAAACATATGTTGTTTATTCACCCAACAACATTATTTATCACCCGAAGATTTATGCTTTTGAAGGTAATGAAGTAACTAGAGCTATAATAGGTTCATCAAACCTAACTGAAAGTGGCTTGTTTCAAAATATTGAAGCATCCGTTTGTATTGATTTTGACAATAAGGATGAAAAAGGAAATAATTTCGTTGCTGATATTTATGAGCATTTCAACTCAATAATAAATTTGGAAAGCACAAGCTGTCAAAGATTGAGCAATGAAATTTTGGCACTGCTTGTTGAAAACAAAGTTGTTTTGGCAGAAGCTGTAAACAGAGTTAAGAATAATAAAATGAGCCAAGAGTTTGGGCAAAAAGATCTCATAAAAAACAACGCGTTACTTGAAATTTTTGGAAAAATAAAACCTAAGAAGCCGCCTAAAGGATTTAAAAAAGTCGTAAGAAAAGAAGAGCTGAAAGTTGAATCCGACGAAAAGGTGAGTGTAACTTATGAGATTACATCCCTTGTCTCCGGTTCTATGTGGATTGAAACTGGCAAGATGACAGGAGGTTCAAGAAATATTCTGGATTTATCTAAATCAGGTAAACGAAATGATGTTGTTAAATTTGGAAGCGTCAGTTTTTTTGGAGTTGATCCAGAAGATACAAAAACACGCAAAGAGATTAATCTTCACCTTGGGGGTGAAATTTACATTAAAAATCCTATTTTCTATGCTGAGGATAATAGTAATTGGAGAATTCAGCTAAAAGGAGAAACTGTTGATGGTAAAAAACTCACAACAATTTCAAAACCATTTTTAGGACAGAATGGAGGTCTTGTTGACAAGATTTTAGTTTTTACTAAAATTAATGACGAAAATTTCAAACTTGAAATTTTAGATTCAAATGAAATGGAAAATTTGATTGAGAATTCTTCAGACTGGGCTAAGAGTGGTAGAGGAGGAAACGGTAGAGCATACGGAATTATTTGATTGAATCTTTTCCAGTTCTTCCCTGAACCAAGCCAAATCATTTTTTGTATATTGTTTATTGAAAGCAGCGAGGACAAGCTTAAGTTCTGAATCATTCAGTTTGTAAAGCAAAATAAAAAGCAAATCAATCTTTCTTATTGTCTCAAACCTGCTTTCTTCAATTTCCGCTTGTGTTTTCAATTTCAAATTCTCAAAAAGAGAACTTAAACGAACATCATTTTTTAAAAGAGAAAAAACTAGCAATGAAATGTGTTCTTTAATGGTTAATTCGCGACAATTAAAATTTATGGTTGTTGCTGTTTGTTCCATATATGGAACAGGCATTTGATTAATTACTGACTGAGTTAAATCAATCCCACTTAACTTTTTCTTTATGATAAAATCAAACACAACTGAATTGAATAGTCCTGCCAAATATAGCAAGTCATTTTGGTTTGTGGTTAAGAACTGAACCGACTGAGAGGCGGGTATAAAAGGCAACACCGTTGCAATACATGTTCGTGTGTTGGTTGCAGATGTTAAACTTCTCCAAGCCAACATAAATTTTTCGTTATAGTTCTTTGAGAGTTGTAACCACTTTTCACGATTGATAAAAAATCTTGATTCAGGAAAATAATCTGCAATCCTTTTTTTTGTTTCATCCAACACAACGGAAGAGGATTTATTCCCATACCTCCCTTCGTATCCTACTCCATTGAAACACGAGAACTTTCCATCAAACTGGCCGAAAAACTTTCCTTCATAAATTGCAACATTATCATCTGTTTTTTTCTTTGAAATAAACTTAGCATGATTTGTAAGGTGAACAATTCTACCGAATCTCACTTTATCAAAAACATTTTTGAAGAATGGAAAATCATAAGAAACTCTTAGTAAAAAATCAACTTCTTCTTTTGTGGAGAAATTGGGCAACATTCCTGTAAACGGATTTAGTGACTTTAATCCTTCATACGACAATTCAATTTCTGGTTTGCCCTTTTGAATTTCATCAATATTGCTGAGGTTCATTGAAACATGAAACATTTTACTTCGAGAATTTCCCAACAACAAAAAGCAGAACCGTTCTCTGCTGTCAATATTGAAAATTTTCTTTCGGTTTATGAAATCATAAATTGCTATAACTAAATTTTCTTTTGTCAAAAACTGAAACAATTTTTGGTTAACCTGGCTTGTTACAATTGCGCTTTTCAAAACTAACCCGACAACACCTCTTTCTGTTTTTAACTTTACAGCAGCATCTGTGAACAAAGCATAAGTATTTAACTCACCTTTGTTTGACAAGGAGAAAAAGGGATTTCGCTTTAAGTTAGATTTTACTTTCTCTATTTCATATTTAAATTGTTTAGAAAAATTAGCCAAGTGAATATTGTTTTGTTCAGTTTTATTTATTTCATCCGTCCTACTTGCTTTGAAATGATTGTTGGCAATACCAGTTGAATAAAGAGCATAAAATCTCTTCTCCTCAAAGCGAATTTTTTCCCAAGGTGGATTACCTACAATAATATCGTATTTCTTTAGCTTATTTCTATTTAACAGCAGTAATTCATGATAAATAAAGCCACGGGAAAAAATCTCTACCTTTTCTGATTCGTCTATCGCAAAATCTGTTTGTAACAAAAAATTTGCATGTACAAAGTTTTCTTTAAGACTATTATAAAGATATGTCTGGTTAATCTTTAAAAGCAAATTCAGCTTTGCCACTTCCAAAGCCAGACAATCTACATCAAAGGCATAAATGTTTGAAACAATTGATCTTAATAAATCAGTTTTCTTTTTTGATTCCAGATTTAGATTGCCGATTATCCTTTCAAAGTATTGAATTATCGCAATTAGAAAATTCCCCCCACCGCAGGAGAAATCAGCAAAACTTATTGAGGAAATTTCTTTCAGATAGTTTTTGTTCATGCTTTCAGAAGTGGCTGCCGAGAATACTTTAATTCCATAATTCAGTTCAAAGAAACTATCAATAGTTTTCTCAGTAACAGAATTTGTCAGATCCGCCGGTGTATAATAGCTGCCTAACTTATTTCTGTAGTTCTTGGTGTTAGAGATTTCAACTCCATTGCTTTCATTACCTGTTTCTATGCTCAATAAAGTTTCGTAAAGAGAAGGAATATCTATTGATTCAACTCCAATCAAATGACAAAGATTGTTATCAATCAATTTAACTAAACTCTCATTTGAATTCTCAATGATTGATGAAAATAAATTTTCATTAGCAAAGTAGTTTTTGAGCCAATCGTTTGTCGCGGAAGAAATTTTGCAATCTTCTTTTTTGAAATTATTTTTTAGGAAGAAAATTGAAGCAATAAAAAAAGCTCTGGTTCTGAATCTTTCCTTATTGAGTTCAACAGGATTTATATTTTGTTGGTTAGCAAAACATCTTGTAAGATGTTCTTTTAGAATATAGGCGTATATCTCTAATGCCTTATCCATTGCGTGCTTGTCCGACGATTAAAGATTCATTTGAAATCGAAACCAACGGCTTATTGAAAAAACTTATTTTGTGATGAATATTCAGAATTGACAAAATTCGTTGAGATAAATCTGGTTGATGCTTAAGAAATACATAATTATGCTGTATTTTATTTACCAGGCTTTGAATATTTAGTATATCATAATTGTAAATTGAAATTTGTTTAATACCCAGTTCATTCAATAAAACTTTGTGTAGCAAGTCATTGAAATATTTTTCTTTTGTATAATGCAAAAGCGAAACATCTTTTTTGATTAAATCTAAAATTGCTTTTGGGTTCACATCAAGTTTGTATGATAAATCTTCAAGCACACTTTCGCTTCCAACTGAATAACCGTTTATAGCTTTACTTGTTGACATGCAGTTCAAATCAATGCTAGATGATAAAAGAAAATCTAATTTATCCGCATCAATCTTTATTGATTTATTCTTATTGAGAAAGGGAGATTCACCAACAATACTCTTTATTTCATCCAATTCTTTTGATTTGAAATTGTATTGTTTTATAATTTCCATCTCAATTTCTGATTCCAAAAAAAGCCGTTGGTAATCGTTTTCTAAATCACCAACAATTAACTTTTCAATAAACGAATTGACATCTTTGATGGTTGTATACTCACAATGTTTAAATTCAAAATTTGGCAATTTTCTCTGTAAATAACGTTTTTTTAACTCTAAGCATTCTCTACTTTTCTGAGCAATGTATTTTGAATCTAAAATATTTTGAGCAACAGGAATCCTTGAAATGTATCCTGCACTGATTGTAAATTTCGGATTGATAATTTTCAGTAAAAATGTAGCAACTTTCGAATTCAGAAAAGCAAGATGAGCATATTTATCTCCTTTCAAAACTTGTATTCCGGGACCAGATGCAATGAAAACCTGATTATCTTTTAGCACTCTTACATTCATACCCAATGTTCCGGTATCGCTGTAGACAAGATGAGTTGAAGGAATTTTGTCGATGTTCCTTAATGCACTACCCTTATTAGCTTTTATAATTTCAGCATTCTTACCCCAGAGGACTTTGTAATAATTCAAGCCAGCCCACTTGCTGAAACCACCACCTTTGCTTACTAATTTCCAATCAGGACTTCCATTTACTTCCCAAGCATATTTTATGAATTCTGCGTTGTTCCCTGTTGAAGTCCCTTGCATTGGCTTTGCGAATTGAGAATATAAGAGCAGTTTATGAATGTTTTCAAAGCGGTGTTCTAATTGATAATTAAATTCAAGATTGCTATTTTTTAAAAATTGGCTCTGATTTAACTCAAAAGTTAGCTCTTGTGGAATATTGCTTTGAATTAAAAATCTTCTTTTTTCAGGTAAACTCTTGAATTTTAAATTATAAAACCGAGTTGTTTTCCTCATTGATTTACCAATAATACACAAAGCAACATTTGTTTTCTCCCCGTTAATATCTTCAAATGCATTACTACCTAAGTCAACACATTCTTTTAGGGTTTGCTTTTCTAAAAATATTTTTCTGAACTCTTTCAGCGAAGATAGATACATCCAATTGTTCTGAGAAACTACCCCCAATACATCATTTTCATTCATTATCTGAATAATTCTTTGAATAAATGATACACACAAATCCCCCTTACTTTGTGGATAAGTTGATAGCAAATATTTTTTTAGAAAAGTATCCATATCCCTTTTACCCATAAAAGGAGGATTGGTAACAAACACTTTTATCTTTTTTTCTCTATTGATTTTTTCTAACTGAGATCTGAATGTTGTTCTATTGATAGAGTTTGAAAGAACTTTAGGATTTAAAAAACCTAATTTATCATTGGGCACACCTCCATAAATTTTAATAGTAGTCGATTTGTTTGGCACTGCATAAGAACAAGCTTTTACAAACAAAGACAGAGAAGCAATTTTAGAAAGGTTATAATCTAAGTCGTATCCGATAATCGCATTATTTAAAATAAAATCAACAATCTCTTGATTTGACCAAGTAGGCTTTGACTTCCTGTATAAATCGTAAAGACTTTCAAAAGAATAATTCAAGAAATTTCCACTGCCTGACGCACAATCAATAACAACAATTTTCTCAATACTGTTCATGTAGTAGTTAGCTAAAGATCCATCAACTAAATATCTGACCATATATTTGTCAGTAAAAAATTGAGTTGTAAAAAGCAAATCCGCATCTTCTATTTTAGATTTGTTTTTACCAATTTTCTTAAATGCGGCTTTTTCTAAGCTCCTTTTCAGATATTGATAAGACCACGAAATCAAATCATCAAGGTTATTATCTATTTTATCAAAGACACATTTTAAACTTTCAAAAACTTTTAAAGCAGATTCTTCTTTTAACTTATATTCAATGTCTTTAAAAGTTTTTATAAGTTCAGGAAATCTTTGATTTATAAGTTGAAGTTCATATTTAAAATCAGAATGATAATTATGATAAGCAGTGTTTATTTTTCCATCACTATATTTGCTACGCAAAGATAGACTAGCGATCAGCACAGAAATGTAAACACTTAAGTTCTGAATAGAAATTTCACTCTCATGTCTATGTAAATATTTAATAATATCCGAAACTAAATATTTTATTTTTTGCTTCATGGCTTCCTCTCTTTTGATTTAGAAAAGTATGGGGCCATTTGCTCACTTACAAGTTGAATTGCTTTGTATGTTACATCGTTAATGCCATATTCTTTGACTATTTTATTAGAAATAACTATTGATTTTAATTCCGCCTCAGAAATTTGAAAATATTTTGATATACGTTCTAACTGTTCATTCGTTGGAAACCTAACATTTCTCTCAAACTTTGATAATAGTGTTAGATCAATATCAGTACCCATGGATAACTGATGTAGTGTCTCCTGCCGTTTTAATCTTGCATTTTTTATAACATCTCCAAAATTCATAGAAATTATTGTATATGACACATAACAACTTGTCAAGAATTGCCTTGTTGGTATTAGTCAAACAATATCTCTGTATGCCCTAGCCCCATCATAGAAAAGGGGAGGAATTGAAATATATTAAAAGTTCAAATATTGAATTTGCGATGAAGATAATCCTTTAGTTATCGAGAATGAATGACTATTGGCACCTGAATTTTCCCCTCTGTGTCAATAATAGTTGGACAAATTCCTAGTAATAATTTAGTGTAGGGCGAAGAGGAAAACAACTATGAGAAATCATGATAAAAGTATAAGAAATACCCTATCAGCGTTGGGGGAAACGGAGGGAGCCCGTAGGGCGACCGGAGTTTCCCCCAACGCTTCCGCCGGTAATCATATTCCCGATCCAGAAGTATCCCAGAAAGCAAAGCGCCGTAAATTTACAGCCCAGTATAAGCTCCGTATCCTTAAAGAGGCAGATACCTGCACAAATTCCGGGCAAATTGGAGCACTCTTGCGAAGAGAAGGGCTCTCCTCATCTAACCTCACGACATGGCGCCGTCAACAAGAACAGGGTACCCTGGAGGCTCTTTCACCAAAACGCCGTGGGCCAAAAGAAAAAAGAGATGATCCATCAACCCGGCGTGTGAGAGAACTCGAAGAGGAAATTCACTCTCTCAAGCAAAAGCTCAAGCAGGCTGAGACTATTATCGAGGTTCAAAAAAAAATCTCAGAAATGCTCAACATCCCTTCCCATCAGACAGGAGAAAAGAGATGATGCTCGCTGCCCAGTCTCTTGCCAAAGAGGTACGTATGAAAAAAGCCTGTGAGGCGTTAGCCATCCCACGGGCAAGCTATTACTATTACCGTAAGAATAGCAATCGAAAACGTAGTTCTGTAAGGCCACCTCTGGCACTATCTCCCATGGAAGAACAGAGAGTACTTGATATCCTACATACTGAACGCTTTTGTGATAAGGCACCACGTGAAATATACGCAACACTCCTTGATGAAGGTACCTATCTGTGCTCTGTCAGAACGATGTACCGTGTTCTTGAAAAACATGGTGAAGGAAAAGAAAGAAGAAATCAACTCCTTCATCCTGCGTATCAGAAACCAGAACTCCTGGCAACGGCACCAAATCAGGTATGGTCATGGGATATCACAAAGCTGAAAGAACCAACGAAATGGAGTTATTTCTATCTCTATGTCATCCTTGATATCTTCAGCCGTTATGTGGTTGGCTGGATGGTTGCCCACCGTGAACAAGCGGCTCTGGCTGAGCGGCTGATACGTGAGACTGCCCACAAACAGGGCATTCAACCAGGACAACTCATTATCCATGCTGACCGTGGATCAAGTATGACTTCAAAACCGGTAGCATTTCTGCTTTCAGACCTGGGAATAACAAGAAGCCATTCCAGGCCTTATGTCAATAACGATAACCCCTACTCAGAGTCTCAGTTTAAGACCCTGAAATATCGTCCTGATTTCCCAGAATATTTCATAGCGATTGAATCTGCAAGGGCATTCTGTAGGGATTTCTTTCCCTGGTATAATCAAACATTATCACTCAGGTATCGCGGATTACTTACACCAGAAACGGTTCATTATGGACGCACGGACCACATGGTGAAAGAACGAAGCCATGTGCTAAGAATAGCATTTGAAAATCATCCTGAATGATTCAAGGGAAAAATACCTACCACCACGTATGCCCTTGGCAGCATGGATTAATCAACCAAAACTGGAAAATACTTTATGATTAGAGCCTAAATTCCTTAAAAAAGTGTCTAATTTTCATTGACACATTCCGCTCCCCCTTAAAAAGTGATCTCCCTTAAAAAGTAAAGTCAGGGGAAAACTGCTAAGGGCGCAGTTTTTTCGAGTTGCAATCTCTATCCCCTGATTTGATATGAAGTACTATATGTTGCCAGATAAAAGAATTATCCTACAAAAACAGTACACATCAATCATTTTTTACTTGTTCTTATATGTATTGGTCTGTTGGGAAAAAGCAAAAAAAGACCAACAAGGTAGTATGCTAAATAAGGTGGCATGCTAAATAATGAATTGATATAAAAATAGCCTGATATGCCATTTCTGACATACCAGGCTATTTTTTAAACTCCCTCATATCGTTTTACACCTCTTTCTCTAAAAGTTTAAAGAGGTTTTTTCATTATCAATAACATTTCAAAGACTGCGACGCACTTTATATATTTGTTAAAAGTTGTTGGACGGGTCTTATTTTAATGTTACTGATAATTTAAAGAGCTATTGGAGAGGAACTAAGAGCGGTCGTAAAGATATATAAAACATACGGTATTAAAACGTACTTTTTATACCTTGAGGGACGTTTAACCTCATAAACTCTCTCTTAGTTCCTCTCCAATATTATTATATCATATTATTTGGTTTTTGCCACTTCCCTTAGACTGTTTGACAACCCCCTTAAACTTAACCAATATACCCCTTTTTATTTTATAATAATCCCGCTCAGACATATAGCCCTATTCTTATCTCCCTCATTTAAGCCTACCCCCCTACACTACCCCCCCCACCTTTCCTTATACTTATTCAAGTTTATGTCGCATCACCCCGATCTGTCCGGTTACATAACCGTTATATAAGACTGCTATTTTCATGTTAAAATCCTCAATTCTCGTTCGTACTTAATTCGTACCTTAAAACAGAACGCACCAAAAACATCAAAAGAGAAAAGAATTAAATATTATTGAAAGCCTTGAAGATGCTGGTAAAATAAGGAACTTCGAAAGTCATCAAAACACACAAGAACAGAACAAAAATACCTAGATATTTCAATAAAAATATTTGACTTTTTATAGAGTAATGTTAGAATTACTAAGTATTTTTGGTTTAATTAGATACGAACAATTCTATGAAATGCGGAAGTGGCGGAATCGGCAGACGCGCTAGTTTGAGGGGCTAGTCCTCGTTGAGAGGGTGGGGGTTCAAATCCCCCCTTCCGCACCACTCTGTATTGCCTGCCATAAATAGTTAAGACCAGATGTAAAACGCACTTAAAATTAATTTCAGTTGCAATTCCTAGTAATACATGACATATAAAAAATAAGTGTAGTATAATAAAAAGCTCACCTATTTAGGGAGATTTATTAATGAACCGATATTTGTTCTTGTGGGCAACATCTTTTTGCTTGTTTTTTATTACTGGCTGTAAAGAGACCCAGGTAAGGCGGTCAGACTTTATGCCATTTAAAAAACCAGTAACCCTCTCAACGACAATCGAAGAGGTAGGGAAAAAGCCCTGGGAGTATGAGATTTCAACTAAAAAAGAAGTCGAGGAAGCGAAAAAAGAAAAGACACCGGAAGAATTCGTATATCCAAAGGTATCCGGAAAACTAGAGCCTTCCCTTCAGAGGCCAGAGTATACAGGAGATAAAATTGATATAGCATTTAACTTCGATAATGCGGAAATAAAGGATGTCTTACATGTGATATTGGGAGAAATTCTGAATGTAAACTACATCTTAGACAAAAGGGTTGGTGGTACAATTAACCTTCATGCTACCGGACAGGTTTATAAGGAAGAACTCCTTTCTATGCTCAATACGTTGCTCTATGTGTATGACTTTGCTATCGTAAAGGACGGTGATTTATACAGGATTCTTCCAAAAGCAGAATCACGCCAGGAAACGAATATTATCATTTCAGGAGATAAAGTCCCCGAATGGAGCAAAAATATAATAGTTCAAATCGTTCCTCTTCAATACGAGAGTCCAAAAAACCTCAACGCAACTTTAAGGCCATTTATGACCGGTATTGGAAACATCGTCACTCATGGTGATTCCCCATATATCATACTCATTGAAACCGCTTCAAATATGGAAAAACTGCTTACCTTGATAAAAATCTTCGATGTTCCTTTTTTTGCCGGGAAAGCCGTAAGGTTCTACGATTTCAAATACGTCGATGCAAGGAATATGGCCAAAGACCTTGTTACCCTCGCACAATCACTGGGAGGAAAGTCTGGTAATGAGGGAGATTTTAATTTTGTACCATTTTCAGATACCAATAAGATGCTTGTAGTTACGAAATTACCAGAACTCCTGCCTAAAATCGACCTCTGGATAAAAAATATTGACGTTCCCCCAACACAACTGGATGAAATACCAAAGATTTATGTATATAAAGTACAACACCAGAAGGCCGAAACTATCGTACCGGTTCTCACACAAGTTTATAGTGAAAAAATGGCGGCTCAACCGAAAATATTAGGGAAAGAACAGATTGAAGCCATGAAGGTTGTTGCTGACCCAAAAACAAATTCTATTGTTGTTAAGGCATTGCCAAGCGATTATAAAGGCATAAAAGCAATCATTGAGGCAATAGATGCAACCCCGCAACAGGTGTTTATCGAAGCCTTAATCCTTGAAGTCGATCTTGAGGATGGTCTGGACTTCGGGACAGAATGGAACTGGGATATGGGCTCTTTAGAGTTAAGCGGGCTTGGAGACCTCAGAAAGACAGCAGGCAGACCTACGCTAAGATTTGCTAAAGGGAATTTTGAAATCCTGATGGACATCATTGCAAGAAACTCCAACGTGAAGGTATTATCCGCACCACACCTCCTTGTACGGGACGAACAACCTGCTAATATACAAGTTGGTAGTGAAGTACCTATTCTCTCGAGTTCCGGCCAGCAAGCGGGTACAACTGTTACTTTTGAACAAATACAGTACCGTGATACCGGTATTATTCTTACGGTGACACCCCATATAGCTGAAAATGACTTTATTACATTAGATATAAAACAGGAAGTAAGCAACGCTGAGACAACAACAACAGGCATTAGCGATTCACCTACATTTTCAACCCGCCAGGCAGAAACGTCACTTGTGATAAAGAGTGGGCACACGGTAAGCCTGGGTGGCATAATTGAACAGAAAAATGAAAAAAGTGTTAGTAAAATACCACTCCTGGGTGATATCCCCTTTTTAGGAAACTTATTTAAAAGCATCTCCATTTCTAATACAAGAACCGAGTTGATAATGTTAATTACCCCTTATATTGCAAATAATGCAGAAGAAGCTGATACACTAACGAATGCCTTCCAAAAGAAATTAAAAATGATAGAACCACTATTAACCGAGGGCACAGATGAAATTGAAAAGTATTAGTATCAGCAATCAAGCGAATCCATCTCTTTTGGGGAAAAATATCCTTCATTTACGGCAGGAGAAAAAAAAAAGAGGGTTTCCACGAAGCATAAAACACCGTCAAAACCCTCTCAAAGGATTTACTATCCTGGAAGTTATGGTAGCACTAGCAATCGTGGGAACTTCCATCGGTATCTTTTTCAGTTTAATTGGCAATTCTTCAAGACTAAGGGACAAAATCGACCGGCATGCAGAACAATTACTTATCGCACGGAATAAAACGGAAGAAGCCTTCCTTGGCATACTTGGTAAAAAATATGTAATATTAGATGAGAAAAAAACCTTCGAAGGCACGACAAAGGACGGAGTTCCATGGAAAATAACAGAAACGAATAAGTATAGAGAGGCAAGAAAAAAAATCAATATGAGTTCACTTGATACAGATGAAAACATGATAGAACTCCCGCCCAGGGGAACCACAATACTCAATATACTTGTAGAAGGAATAAATATTGAGACAGTTTTCTTCCCCCAAAAAGACAAAGAAGATTCTCTTTTAAATGAGGATAAAGACATTGATGATATGAGCGAAGAGGACATCGACGATACAGATGAAGAGGACGAGGAACCTTATTAGAATAGTTATACTCCTTATTACCATTATAAAAGGTACTACCGGTGAAACAGAAAGAAGGTTTCACATTATTTGAATTACTTATAGCAGTTTTCATTGGGACAGCCATAGTTTTTTCCGGTGCTTATGCAATAAGAATGGGCCTTTTTTCCCTGGAGAAAGAAGAAGCATGGTTTAATGGTTCAATAAAAGAAAAGGCTGCCTTTGATTTTTTCTGGCAACAAGTCTCCTCAATACGCATTGAAATAATTCCAGATAATGATACCCTGCTAACGAAAGAAAGCACGAAAGCGAGTAAAGGGAAAATCCCTTATTTCAGAGGGGAAAAAGACTCCCTTTCATTTGTATCACCTCTTTCCTTTCATAAGCATTACAATCAGGGGCTAGTAATAACCAATTATAAAGTTAAAGTAAATGACAACGGCCTATGCGATCTTATTTATTCAGAAACTAAAGTCAATCCTATAACATTGACTACTTTTTCTAAAGAATCTGAGGGCAAATTAATCATGGAATTCAGAATGAATAAAGAACATACAATATTTCTCAAGGATTACAGCAGCATCAAATTCTCATATCTTGATGCAAAGGGCGAAGGAACCATCGACGGGGATGAGGAAGGGGAAATTGACAAAGAAACCAATATCCATACAATGACTCTAGACGCTGAAGTTATAGAAGGTACAGATTTATTATGGCGAGAGAAAATAACCGCAAAAATCCCACGGGCAATAAAATTACTCGTGTCAAAAAGTGGAAAAGAGCAGGAACTTATAGCTCCGATTATGGCTACGTACTCATCTTTAGTTTATGGGCAATAGTAATTTTTGGATTTGTCGCTTTAAGTTTTACCCGTAATACAGGTATTGCAATAAAAACAGAAATTGCTTTTACCGAGCGTATAAAGAATATTTATGCTGCACGAGGGGCCTGTATTTATGCAACGCAAATGATGATGCAACCACAAAAACAAGCAAGAGAAAAAAAAAGCGGGAAAATCAGGAATCTTAGAGGGGAAAACAAAAAAAGAAGAAGGAGTGGTCCGTGGTTACCAAGTAATCACCCATACACGGTAGAAATAGGAGGAAGAGATTGCGATGTATTTATTGCCGATGAAGGCGGAAAAGTAAATATCAATAAATTAACTGATGATACAAGAATAGGTTTTATCAAATTTCTCAAGAGTTATAACTTAGAAGAACTTACCGCAGAAACCATAACAGATTGCATATTAGACTGGCTCGATAAAGATGATTTGCACCATGTCAATGGCGCAGAGAAAGATTATTACGTCACACTGCCTGAACCATATGAACCAAAGAATGGACCGTTTGAGTCTATTGAAGAACTTACGTTGGTTAAGGGTGTTACTCCAGAGATATTTGAACTGCTGCGGGATCATATAACAATTTATGGGTCCGGTAAAATCAATATCAATTTCGCATCGCAGGAAGCCCTTCTCAGTATACCCGAAATCACCCCGGAAATAGCAAAGGCAATAACTGCCTTTAAGAAAAAAGGGAAGAGTATTAAACAATTCCATATTTTAAAAGAATTATTTAACCACTTCGGTATTATTGGTTCAGATTTTCAAGATATTACAAAATATATAACCCTATCAGAATCGGGATATGTAACGATCAACGCAGTCGCTTCTACTGATACGGTAAAAAATTCTTATAAGGTCATTGCTAAAAAAGGCGTAAACAGTTGTAAAATTATCGCAGCATATCCTGAATAAAAAGACGAGATATTGTAATAATTATGAGCAAGATACCGTTTAG
This sequence comes from Candidatus Jinrextremum sp., assembly GCA_039794405.1. Taxonomy (GTDB): domain Bacteria; phylum Planctomycetota; class Brocadiia; order Brocadiales; family Brocadiaceae; genus JBDIVL01. Next base: position 46,807 of record JBDIVL010000005.1, read on the forward strand.
TAATCTATTTTCTCAAAGTGCAATGGGTTTATCCATGAACGGAAATGACCTTACTGCAACGATTGTTTATAAAAAACTCATAAAATACTCGCATGAAACGTTCAAGATTAAAGATTTTATCCTGAAAGATATCCAGCAATTGAAACATACCGTAATACAGTGGAAGAAATTTTCTGGAGAAATCATCCTTTCCTTACCGAGGGAACTTACGATTTTTAGAGAAATAGAATGTCCACATTCGAATCTGAAAGAATTAAGAGAGGCACTTCAGTATCAATTAGATAGTTTCATCCCGTTTAGCAATGAGGATGTTTATTTCGATATCCATCCATTATCTCAAGTTAAGCATAATGCAAAAGTCCTCATCGTCGCGATAAAGAAAACGGAATTAGACAGCATTCTATCAAAATTGCAATCTCTTGAGATCATCCCCTCACGGGTTATTGTTTCATCTTTTGCCTTTCTCCCTATTCTTGGAGAAAAAAGGGGATCTGTCGGTTTGGTAAGCAAAAACATAAAAAATTATAATTATAATTTATTTGAGAATAACCAGCTCATTTTATCATCCGTGATAAAAACAGATATTGAATTAGCAAACCAGATAAAAGCCCGATTCCCTGACGAAATATTGTTAATAAATACCAATAATGGATTTTTACCAAATGAAAAAGAAATTCCGTTACAATTCCTGGATGAATACTCTGAATCATATGGTGCAGCACTGTATGGACTGTCTGATTATTCATGCAATATAAGCCTTGTTAAACCCCGGAAAAAACGTTTAAATGCCCAAGTTGTATTAATGTGCTTTCTAATAGGCTCCTTGATATTCTTCGCATTTCTTATTCCTTATATTCAAAAAATAAACAATCTGGCATCATTAAAAATAATAAACACCAGAATTAAAGCGATTAAGAAAGACGTCACAGTCGTTGAAAAATTACAAGAACGTATTGCAATATTGGATGAAGCCGTTGGCAAAGTTTATGGCATAAAAGGAGAATATATCCCAAGAATAGATGTAATCCTGGAATTGGCAAAAATACTTCCCAACGATGCATGGGTAAAGGCTATTACTATCATAAATAACACTTTTGAAATAGAGGGTGACGCAGTATCTTCCACAAACTTAATACCAATTCTGGAGAATTCATCGCTTTTCTCCGGTGTAGGTTTAACCTCTCCTGTTACAAAGACACAGAGTGGTAGAGAAAAATTTCGAATAAAAGGAACTATAGATAAATAAAGAAACATGGAAAAACTCTTAGCATTATTTAAAAGATTTAAAACGAGAGAGAGAATACTCCTGATCTTAGCCTTAATTGTTCTCTTTTACATCAGCTTAGACAGAATTGCGATTACCCCTTTTTTTAAATCAATTAATGAAACAAAAGAACGGCTTGAGACCCAGAAAAAACTCCTGAAGAAGTATTATTCATTTGTAGCAAATAAAAAACAGTACGAAAATAGGCTAAACGAACTGGAAAATTATTATGCAAAAATTCAGGAAAAATATTTGTCTGAAGAAACCGAAGAACTTGCTTCAGCAAAATTACAGGAAATAATCAATAATCTCGCTAATAAGAATGGTTTGGTTGTATCAAGGAGTACAGCGTTAAAAAAAGAGATCATTAACAAGAAACCGTACCTTATTGCCCTATCGATCAATTTCGAGATACTTGATATCGATAATTCCCAAAAGTTACAAAATTTTTTATATGATATAGAGCATAATAATGATAAACTACTTTTTATAGATAACTTAAGAATTAAAACCTTAGGTTTAAATGTAATAAAGGGCGCAACGATCTCTTCAACGTTAATGGCTATTGCCTCTATAGAAAAAAAGTCCTGACAGATTTGAAAACCTTATTTAAAGTAGGTTGGGTTTTAAAATGCGAAACACAACGACTTTTCTTTTTTACCCACCCTAAATCCCCTCTCAAGAAGGGGTTTTTGATTCTCCTCTTGAGAGGGGTTAGGGATGTGTTAACAGCGTAATGAAAAACTTTGAAATTCCTATACATTTAATTAGGCCTTCGGCAACTTAAACGTAAATTTTCCCTCCCTTGATGGGAGGGACTAAGGGAGGGTGATTAGCTTGCTTTTACACCCCCACCTAACCTCCCCCATCGAGGGGGAGGAAAATTAACAATTTGAATTTCCTAAACGTTTAATTAGGCCTTCGGCAATTTTTTTATCCATGTAGAGACGCACATCAGCGCATCTCTGCAAAGGTTTGGAATTCCTATATACAAATTTATGAATACAAGATCATTACAATCTATTATGAAAAACCTTGGTAAAAAGATCAAGAAATGGAAACACTATTTACCATTAATAAATCTTGCTCTATTTATCAGTGCGATAAGTTTTACCATTGTTTGCGTAATGTTTGTTTATTATCCATCTGAAAATACTATCGAATCAGAAAAAAATAGAGAAGAAATTCCTGTAAAAAATAAGCCCTTACCATCGCTCACCATGACATCGAAAACAATAGATCATTACGATCTCATATTATCAAACAATCCGTTCTCACCAAACCGTACTGCCTGGACCCCTCCGGAAGCAAAGACAGGACAAAAACATGCTGACTCAGCAAAACATGAAGAGGAGGCAGCGGCAGCAGCGGCAGCCTCCGTCGAAAATCAACAAAAGCCCAGAGGAACACCCAAAAAAATCACTTTGCGCGGGGTCTTAATTCTTGGAGAGACGAAAAAAGCCTTAATAGAAAATCCGGACAAGACGCAAAACCAAAAGGCCTTTATCTTCATAGAAGAGGGCGAAGAGATTGCAGAATATAAGGTAAAAAATATAGAATCAGACCAAATTAAACTTGACTGGTACGGCGAGGAACAAGTCGTTGTAATGAGATCAAATATAAGAAAATAGTTGCCTATGAGTACATTTAAATATAAATTGCTAACGAATTCGAGTGGTATAATTGAAGGAGAAAAAGAGGCTGCTAGCAGGATAGAACTTATTACCGATCTCCGAAAGTCGGGACATGTCATTTTAAACATTCACCAGGTAGATAAAAACAAAAAACTCGGATTTTTTCTCAACCGTGCGAACAAAAAGGCCATTTTACCCTTTACCCAGGAACTGGCAACACTGCTTGAGGGCGGCATCCCCATTGATAAAAGTTTGTCTATCCTGTTATCCGGGCAGGATAATACTGCACTAAAAGATGTCATTGAGGATTTATTAAACGGTATTAAGTCTGGAAAATCCTTTGCCGAGGCACTTTCAAACCATGCCAAGCTATTCTCCAGCGTTTATATAAACATGATACGTGCAGGGGAAGAAGGTGGGGTATTACCACAGGTACTCAAGAGGTTAGGGACATTTCAAGAAAGGTTACAAAAAGTCAGAGGAGAAATCATCTCTGCAATGATTTATCCACTGCTATTGAGCAGTACCGGCCTTCTGTCAGTAGGTGCCCTTATTGTTTACGTTATTCCCAAGTTTTCCCAAATCTTTGAAGGAATGGGAATCGCCCTCCCCTTTTCAACGAAGCTCCTTATGGGTATGAGCCAATATTCTATTAAATACGGCTGGATTCTCTTCCTTGTTACTATTGCGGTATTTTTTTTCTACAAAAGGGCTATGAGGGATAAGAACACTTCTATCAAAATAGACCAAAAAAAGCTAAAGATGCCTCTCATTGGAAACCTCTTATGGAAAATGCAGATATCGAGGTTCGCAAGAACGCTTGGCACATTGCTGGAAAACGGGGTACCGCTTCTTAAATCAATGGATATCGTAAAAGACGTGATCTCCAATCAGCACCTTGCTCATATTTTATATACAGTAAAGGCGAATGTAAAAGAAGGGACTGGTCTTACCATCTCCCTTGCAAAGAGAGGTTTTCTACCGGAAATTGCCGTCCACCTCATGAAAGTGGGTGAAGAAACAGGGAATTTAGATCAAATGCTCCTAAAAGTTGCAGATAATTTTGATGCCGATGTGGAACAGCGAATGAAGAGGCTGGTAACTATGGTGGAGCCCGTGCTTATATTGCTTATGGGTGCAGTTATCGGTGTAATCGTAATCTCTATGTTAACGGCTATCCTTAGTGTGAACGATGTACGTTTTTAATAATACCTTATGAAAGAATGTTTTCTCTCAATAATAATCCCTGCATATAATGAAGAAAAAAGGTTGTTACCTACCCTTCACAGAATATATGCATACCTTTCCCGGCAGGACTTTGCTTTTGAAATTATCATCGTAGACGACGGCTCCACCGATAATACCATACAAATAGTAAGGGATTTTAAGAGTTTTGATAACCACCTCATCATTTTAGAAAATAAGCAGAATAAAGGGAAAGGTTATTCGGTGAGAAAAGGCATGTTGCATGCGGAAGGAAAATACATTTTCTTTACTGACGCAGACCTCTCCACCCCTATTGAAGAGGTAGAAAGGTGTTTACCATATCTTATGCAGAATGGCTATGATGTGGTTATCGGGTCAAGAAGCATGCCGGACTCCGATATTATTATTCATCAACCCTGGTATAGAGAAAAAATGGGAAAAACCTTTAATTTCATGGTAAACGTGGTCTTGTTAAAGGGAATTGTTGATACACAATGCGGATTTAAGGGATTTAAAAAGGAAGTAGCAAAAGAAGTTTTTAAAAGATGTAAAATTGATGGTTTTTCCTTCGATGTGGAAGCCCTTTATTTATCGAGGAAATTCAATTTTAAAATTAAGGAAATCCCAATCCAATGGGAAAATTCCACCTTAAGCAAGGTCAACCCGATAAAACATTCCATCCAGATGTTCAAAGACCTCTTTGGTATAAAAATGAAGGATTTCAGGGGATATTACCAATAACCCACCCTTACTCACGATAATGAATTGTTGATAGAACAATTGTTATTCTCCCGTCTTCAATCGCATGGAATGGCACGATAGCTTTTATCTAGTAAACCAATAGCCTTTGTAAGATGTAACAGGATAACGCGAGCGTAACGCATTGCCATCTTTGTGCCCTTATCTCCCATTAACTCAGCAGGCGTATAGATATCAACTCCTACTTACCTATTCCATGACGCAAAACAATGTCTTAAATCATGAAATCTAAAATCTTCTATCCCCGTACACTCTAAGCTCTTTTTAAATATCTTATACACCTTTCTTGGATTGTACGTTTGGTTTTTGTCCCAATTTATAGTATCCAACAAAAGAGCCTGCTGGCAATTTTTTATTACTCTTCTTCTTTAAGGCGTGATAGCGTTTGTTGAAAAACCAAAAAATCAGTTGTATTTGCTAGTACCAGCAGGACATCACCACTTTCTATAACCATAGAACCTGATGGTATAACAAATTTACCGTTCCGGCAAATAAGCACAATAAGACATTTCTTAGGAATGTTTAAATCGCTAATTCTCTTACCCACCACTTCTGAGTCAAATGGGACAATAACATCTATCAATTCGGCATCAATATCCGCTGTCTTTTCGAATTCGATGGGATAATTCATCTTATAAGCCAAGGGAATATCCAGCTTCAACATTTTTGAAAGGATCGGAATAGATGTTCCTTGGATAAAAACTGACGAAACAACGACAAAAAATACAATATTAAAAATAGTATCTGCCTGTGGGATGCCTGCCATAAAAGGAAATGTCGCCAAAATAATCGGAACCGACCCCCGAAGACCAACCCAAGCAACCATAACTTTCTCTCGCATATTCATGTTAAACGGCAATAGACACAATAATACACTAACAGGGCGAGCAGCTACCATAAGAAGAAACGTAAGCAAAAACCCTGCCCCTATTAGTGGAACAATATGCGAAGGAAAAACAAGCAAACCCAATGTTATAAACATTACAATCTGCGCAAGCCAAGCCAAACCATCGTGAAATCTTATGATTATCTTTTTATTTGGGAACTCTGCCTTCCCCAACATTAAACCGGCAAGATATACCGCAAGGATTCCGTTGCCTTTCAGAAAAACTGCAATTACGTACGTTAGCAGTACGAGCGAAATCATTATTACCAGATAAAGTCCTTCGTATCCAAGCTTCAGACGGTTAATGAAGAATATAATAAATTTCGCCATGAGATAACCTATGAGAGATCCCACACTCATATCCAGCATAAATCTGGGAATCAAGGCGGCAATACTCATATTTTCCACCGTCAGGATACTGATAAATCCGACAGTCAAAAAAATAGCCATCGGGTCGTTACTGCCAGACTCAAACTCAAGTAGCGGCTTCAAGGGTTGCTTCAGGCTTATTCGTTTAGACCTTAAAACACTGAACACAGCAGCGGCATCAGTTGAGGAAACTATGGAGCCAAGCAGCATTCCTTCCAAAAGAGAAAATTTCAGGATATGGACGGCAAAGAACCCTGTAAAGATTGCGGTCATTAAAACCCCTGCCGTCGAAAGGATGGCTCCCGGCAAAATAATTGATTTGGTATCTTTCCATTTGGTATCAAGCCCTCCGGAAAAAATAATAAAGATGAGGGCCACAATACCAACGGACTTGGCTAACCTCGCATCATCAAAATAAATACCGCCTATTCCTTCTGAACCGGCAATCATCCCGATTGTTAAAAATAGCAACAAGACAGGGATTCCAAACTTATCGGAAAGCTTGCTTGAAACGACGCTCACGAATATCAATACTGCAACCAATAATAAAATATTTTCAATCGGCATACGAAATTATCTTCTCTTTCGATTATGCTTAATTCCTTTATTATAAAAAAGTATGTACGCATTAAAATGGCTTAAAAATACTGCTTCTGCAGCAAAATGTCAAGGGAAAGTTTACGGATGCAGTTGTCTAAGAATCACAATGAAATAAACGAATCATTTTACGAGATGAAAGTAAGAGAGTCCGGAATTGTACCGCTCGTCAGCGCGGTGGAACAGCTTCGGGTTGGTTCACTCTTGCAGATTGAACCATGCGTTTAGGCGTTTTGTTTGACTTCGGGTCGGTTCAATTATGTAGACTGAACTCTATGTCTCGGATAAGTACATAGACTCTGGATTAACACCAGGTACCAATACTATGCCCAAACATTTCGGTTCAATCGTGGACGATTGAACCAACACAGAGAAACGACAAAAGTCTGGAATTAAGAATACCTAGCAAGTACTTCATTGATATACTGGTTGCTGATGAGGGGTTTACATTCAAGATCGTTTTATAATTGCAATACGTTTCTTCTGCATAACAAGCATAAACCCCATATGGACTTTTACCTACTATTTCACGTGGATACACGGACAAATTTTGTTTATCCGTACCACCTGCAAAACCGCTTACATAAAATGAAAATTCCTACACATTTCAGTACCATTACTTCTTATGGAAGAAAACATGGCCTGGAACAAGCATTTCGTTTTCTCCCGGCGGTGTCCACAAAAGCTCCATAACAGCCCCTCCCCCCCCATCAAAGTATTTTACCCGGATATGATGAATTCCCTCTTCGAGGGATACAACACCGGAAATATGTCTGACCGGATGGAGGTCATCATTATCAACTACCAGGTTTCCATCGATATAAACAAGAGAACCATCGTCCGATTTTGTTGCAAATTGATAAACTCCCTTCTTCGCGATCGATAAATACCCCTCCCACTCAATACTGAATGGCGATCGGTAAGGTTTTTTGGTCTCATCATTATAGGTAAAAGAGATCACATCATTTTCCATCTTTACGAGAAATGGAGTCCCAACACATTCTACGTTGTAGTAATATTTTCCCAATAACCCCGGATCTAATTCTTCCTTTGTAATTTTTGCAATTGGCTGAGTTGTAGGAGTAGGTTTTGATTTACCCTCTTCGCCGTAAACAGCCTCATAGAGACCTTCCTGTATATAGGCTACGAGCCACACACCCGGACGCAATATGAACCGTTCCTTCTTATAGTTCCCTTTTAATTTTCCCTTTAACTTCCCCTCACCACCTTTATCAACCAGAATAACAGGGGCATTAGGGTTATCAATAACGGTACCCCAGAACTTTGCATTTTTGTAATCTCTGAGGTACCACGGCAACGGCCAGTATTCCTTTGAAACAACATTGATTATCATATTTTTTCCGCATGCATTTGAAAGGGATTCCAATCTGTTTAACAAGTTATATATATCCCGCTTTGTCTGAACATAAACAAGTTCATACCGTTCATCATCATAATTTACAAAATTTAACATAACAGATTGATAACAAATGAAACCCAAAATACCTCCGTATGCCGAATAAAAGACAGCATAGTGCCAGGTTTTTCTCAAAATTCCAAATATTCCATTGATAAAAATCCCGCCCATAATCGCAAGGGGAAGTAAAATATTTACGATCAACCATGGGGTCTTGTACGGTATGTATGAATAGATAACGTAGATGAGAATGGTCCATATTGATATAAAAATAGTAAATTTACTTCTATGCCTGAATGCATAATAAAATCCAGCAACTCCCAGGATCAGCATGGGAAGCTCGAACTTATACAATACCTTAAAATAATAAAAAAAAGGCTTCGCATGCCCGCCTACACTGTGCATACCGGTTTTAGACCATACCTTTAACGTAGTCAGTATGCCATAAACACCTTTATAGTAAGTAAAAAATGATGAGTAAAACAGGAAATTGATAAGTACAAAGATGCCGATACTGATACCAATTGCATACTTGTGCCTCTTACAAGCATGTATGAATGAGGTAAAGGTACTCTTAATGTACTGATAACAGGAACCTTTTGACGAGAAGGCCATCTCACAACAATATGCAATTGCCAAAGATACTGCATAAACGGCAAAGGTAATTATGTACGTCTCCTTTATCGTAATGACAAACGCAAGACTTGCCGCTGCGAAATAAATATACCTTGATTTTTTTGTCTCAGCGTAAAGAAAAAAAGAAACAATGACCGCCAGAGAAAAAAAGATTAAATAGGTTTCGTGAATAGTATCTCTCGAAAAAAAAGAGCTGGCCGGAGATAAAGCAATAAGCAGTCCTGATGTCAGAAATCCCATAATACCCAGATTTCTCCTTAAAGGATACAATAAGGCAACGACCATAATACCAAACAAAACAGGCATAAGCCGGAAGGAGAAATCAGACAAGCCAAAAAGAGAGAAAGGAATTAATCCAATATAATAGAGAAATGGCCCATGATAGTTGGTGGGGTCATAATGATAATGATTCTTATTGTACAAATTTAATAAGAAAAAACTATTTACCCCCTCATCTGAATGAAAAGGTCTTAAACCAATATCCCAGAAACGAATGAGTGATGCAATGAGCAAGGGTACAAAAAAAACAATTGATAGTTTGATTATTTGTTTTCGTCGTTCTTCCATAAAGTTAAAAGATTAAAAATTAAAGATTAAAGACGGCCAATACGATTATCTGGTTTTTGATGCAACTGAATCCACGATTAGAGATAGTTCTTTTGATTCCTTGATTAAAGATTTTCACACATCTTCACTTCCGAAGTTAAGCCTGCCAATAACTGTGTGCCAAAAACAAGCCTCCCGTACTTCCTTGAGCTTATCGCCTTTGACGAACTCGGGGTTGGGGTTGTCCAAAAAGGTACAAAATCGGTTTTTTTCATACAACTCCCGGCTTTATCTGAAATAATCAATTCCCCGTTTTTCAACTCAACATTATACCTAAGAACCGAGCGTCATAAAGATTTTTTATTACCTAATTATCTTTACTCTTTTATCTTTAACCTTTCTATCGGTATCTTCTCTTCCTCGCCACCTGGTGGTATCCAAGTCAGGTTCATGATCGCCCCTCCCCCACCATCGAAGTATTTCATCATTATCTTGTGTTTCCCTTTTTCCAGGGTAACGGTACCTGCAGCAGATCGTACGGTGTGGTAACCTCCGTTATTTACTACTAATTTATCATTTATGTAAAGCCAGGAACCATCATCAGAACTTAATGTAAATGTGTACTTGCCCGGCACGTCTATATCAAGGTAACCCTGCCATAGAGCGCTGAAAGGACCTGAAATCTCCTTTTCCTCTTCAACGGACCAATGAAATTCAACATCGGTATCAATCTTTTCATATATTGCCTCTCCTTTCCAATTCACATTATCAAAATAATTAACATGTAATCCATACCCTTTACGAGCCAAATCCTGTCCATCGTGAGAATAAGGAGATTGATGAGGAGATGTATTTTTTTTACTGAGATCGTAAACTTTATAGTTTTTCGTAGTTATCATGCATGGATAATTCGCATCGAAAAATCCCTTATTGATACCCATACGTTTCTCATGAGGCCCGATCGTTACATAATGAGGTTTATAGGTATCTATTAGTGCACCAGACTCAACTTTGCCCTTCAACATCTTCCGTATGTCATGCTCCCGTTTATATGCATCACGGTATCCATGACTCCATGCATGGCCCGGAAATCCCATCAATGATTTTCTGCCAGATAAAAAAACAAGATGATTGTGTATTGGTGCGTTTAAAAAGACTGCATCGGCAGGGGTTTCTGCAGAAATACGTTTGGCAAGTTCTATTTCCTCCGTAGAAAATTCCTTCCATCCACCAATAGGAGCTATGGCATACTTAAAAACGTCAATGCCTCCCGCTGCTGTAAGAACAAACAGAATGAGGAAAAAGCCTGATCTTGAAAGAATTTTGAAACGTTTATTTTCATAGAGGCAGACCAGCACAAAAGCCACAACAGGCATCATACCAAGAAACCAGTAGATTAATATTTTTATATTATCCCAATCCCATGGTGCAAAGAGCAGAAAATTCGGTAAAAGAAAAAGGATAAAAAAAGGCATTGTGTAAAATCCCATACGGCTCATTTTCCTATAGAAGGCAAAAATCACGGAAAATCCAGCAATAATCATAAGCCAGAAAAGGCCTGTATTCTTTAACCAGAACCATACGACATTTTCCTTGCCTGCCTTCCATCCAAAATGTGGTTTGAAAAAACTTCCTCCATCAACATTCCCGGAAAGATAAAGCACCTGCGGCAAGGACAGGAGAAAAGCAGGCATAAAAAAGAAAAACCATTTGCGCCAGTCCCAAAACAAAAGGCCTAATGGTATGGTAACCATGAGCATGGCCAAAAAACTGTGTGAATGGAAGAGAGGCAGCGTTCCGGCAAGGATGCCGGCAAATAAAAATTCTTTCCACTTCCCTACCTTAATTAAGGAAGAATTTTTTTGTTCAATACCCGTATACAGGAGTGAAAAGACCAGCACGGTGATTGGAAAACCGAAAAGAAACGCCCGCTGCGGTACATTGAGACACGTCAGTGGTGTAATCCAATGGTAATTGTGAGGTTCGATTTTTGTATAATCCCGTGGTATATGCATGAGGAAGTGCCACAGGCTGTCCGATGTATTTACAAGATCATGGAAGAAATAATAAAAACCAAATCCCCCGGAAAAGAAGAAAAGAAACGGAGAAATTATTGCAGCAAGCCTTCTCTTCGTCAAGCGGTACGTAAAGTAATAGATAATACCATAAAGAGCAACGGTTAATACGAAACCCGGAATAAACAGCATATCTTGAAAATTCAAACCGATCTTCAGAAAAATGGCAGACAGGAAGTCGGATAAAAATGGATACGTTAGTTTTTCTCCAGCAAAAGAAGGATTTTGAGGAGGAATATTATCTCCCCATGCAAAAGAGGTAATATAAGCTAAATGCAATGGCAGGTCGCCGTAATTGTTCCCTAAGCCAACATAGATCCCGTCTTTTTTCCAGATTATCGTCCTGTAAAATAAATACCAAAATATCGTGGTAAAGAAGGAAAATACCGCCATATGTATGAAATATAATATCTTGTTGTAAGAAAAATCATCCTTTACATCCCGCATTTCACCGAGAACGCTTTCTTTAAAGTAAGCCCACTTTGTCGTTAAAACAGCGACACAGAACACAACAAATAAAAAAACCGGGAAATATATACTTTTAAACTGAAGTCCCCAAAGTAATGAAAAGAGATAAATAATCCATGTATACAACCCCAATCCTATGACTAATCCATACGTGGCCCTTTCAAAAATGGAATACTTTGCTGTGAGAAAATACGTGAGTAAAAACCCCGTTATCATGGAAATAAGAATACACAGAATAACAGATACCATAACATTCCCCTGCTTTCTCTTTTCAAGATCGGATCAACTAATTTTAATACAATTTCTGAACTTATCGCCTTTGACAGACTCAGGGTTGGTTCAATCTTGTAGATTGAACCATACATTTAGAATTGACATACGGCTTTTAATCGGTACCAGGCATAGGGGAACAAGCCAAAACGTTTCAGTTCAATCGTAGACGATTGAACCAACCCTTGTAGAGGCGGCTCGCCGGGCCGTCTCTCCTTTTATCCATGCTATCCTGAAAAACCGCTTACAGAAAATGAAACCCTATACAAACATGTCATAACTATCCGGTAATAAATTGAACGGTAGTACTCTATGGTCATGGCCAAGGTGCAAATGTGTCGTCTTTAACCCTTGCTATTTGCTCATAGTCGATTGCTGTCAACTAAAAATCGTGATAGGCTTGCTTTGTCGTTTGCAAACTCAGGGTAGGCTTGGACCATCCTGCGTATAGACGCCAACTTTACTCCTTATAAAAATTCGTTATCGGTACCTCCGATTTCCTGCCTTCCGGTGGTGTCCAAACAAGGTTAAAAACAGCACCACCACCATCGAAATATTTCATCGTTATCTTATGTTTCCCTTTTCCTAAAACAACGGAACCTGTTGCAGCCTTTACTGCATGATAGCCACCGTTGTCTATTACTAATATATCGTCAATATAAAGCCAGGAACCATCATCTGAAGTCAATGTAAATATATACTCACCCGGTATAGGAATATCGAGATAACCACTCCACAGAACACTAAATGGGCTCGCCATCGACTTCTCACCCTCCCGACACCAATCAAATCTTATGTTTGTATCTATTTCATCATATAATGCAGCACCCTTCCAATCTTCATTACCATAATAAAAAGCATGGAGACCATGCTTTTTATCGACTAAAGTTTGTCTCTGCGTGTCCCGGATAGAAACTGGTTCATTACCTGTGTGTTTTATGCTATATACCCGATATCCAGTATTTTCTAAGACTTTTTTATAACGCAACCGAAAATATCTTTCATTAGCATGGTAATTACGCAGTTCTTCCGGACCTATGATAACATAGTCAATATCGTATTTTTTAAGCAAGAGTTCAGCACCAGATGCACCAGAAAACATCTTTCTCATATCGTGCTCCGTTTGTCCATAGTTAATACCGTACGTCCACATCCAACCTTTATACCCTAGCAATATTTGACGGCCTGCTTGTGTTGAAACCCAATGATTATGCTTATCTGCTGTCAGGACCCTGTCCGTCGCCCTTGAGATCCCCCGGAACTGCTCTGCAAGTGCAAGTTCTGCATTGCTCCACATAAGACTCGCATGTTTCTCAGTACGGCTAATGCGCCAAAGATCAAGAAAACCAGATGCCGTCATTGAAATAAACAACAACACAGCAACAATTTTCAATGCAATATTCTTTTGCCAGAGTTTCGCCAGGTATGCCGCTACCGGAATGCTTAGCATAAGATAACCCCATATCAATATTTTTGAGTTATCCCAATCGTATGGCTGAAACAGAATAAGATTACCAAGCACAAAAATTATCAATCCACCGATAACACAATGGTGTTTATAATATTTCATCTGCCAGATTGCCCACAAAGAAAACGGAAGGAACATCCCCCAGTTAAGCCACCAAAAATAAAAATAATTAACCTTTTTTGATTTCGCAAGCCAGCCAGGGTACCAGGTAAAAAAGCTGGAGGCAATTTCACCGCCGTAGAGCCACAGATAGATAAGAGCCGATGGAACTGCCGCAGAAATCGCAAAGATAATCAACGGTTTCCAGTTTCTTCGTGCATACGCAAAAAATACCACACAAAATATGGTAAGGACAATATAAGAATGGATATGAATTACCAACATAAAGCTGGAAAAAATTCCAAGCAAAATAAGCCATACAATTGAAACATCACAAAAACGTCTTTCCATCCACCGAAGCAGCGTGATAAGCATTACCAGCATAACAGGCATTCCCAGCAACAACGCACGCTGAGGAACAAGTTGTCCGGAAAAAACATTGATCCATTCAATACAACTCTTTCCAATATGGGTATATTCTCTTGGAGGAAAAATTATTGTCTCAATTGATGGCTTCTTCAAAAAGTCCTGAATAAACCAATAAAAACCCATTCCTCCCCCTGCAAAAAATAGTGTCATGGCAATAAAAGCCTGCCACCCGGATTTTAAAATGAAACGGTACAAAACGTAGAGTGTAACTAATAAAAATAGTGTGGTAAGGATAGAAGGAATAATAAAGGCCGGTACCTGATCTACACCAAAACGGATTAAGAGCCCGGAGATCATGTCAGCCGCGAATGGATACGTAAATTTTCTCCCGTGGTACAGAGGATGGACAGCAAGCCAATCGTCTATTGCGCGATATGCAAAAGCACTTGCATAAGAGAAATGTGCTGACCAGTCAGCCCAGATACCAATCCATCCCGAGGTTAAACCATCACGCGTCCAAAACAACATCTTTAACCAAAGGTAAGAAAAATAGAGTCCCCAGCTTAACAATACTCCTAGCAACCCCAAGGCATAACGGGTATAATCTTTTCTCATAAACAGTTTTGCCTTCCTATAACAAGGGGACATCGCAACGATTTAGTTTTTTGAAAAGCTATATCATGCATTCGCCGTATTTACTCCGTAGGGCAGGTTTCAAACCTGCCCCTACACAAATCAGAGAATCTTAATTCTTGTCAGAGATTTTCAAAAAACTAAATCGTTACGGGGCATCTCATATCTATATGAAAAATACTCAATTATCATAAGGTTTTTTAAAGGAGAACGCAATATTAAGAATGCATGATTTTTTAAAACTTGCAACTTATAAGTTAAATTAAAATGGGTCTTCTCAGCTTTGTATGAGCAAATTTCCAGTACAATTCTTTCTCACAAGCACTCAAAATAGGGTTTTCATAGTAAAATAAAGTTCTAAAAAGTTGTCACGCATAGGATATTTACCCCTACCTCCGCCAACGGGGGAATGTGAAATGAGGAATGAAGATACTGGAAATCATGTTATGCGTATCAATTATCATTCAACAGTCCTGGCAAAGATACAGGGCTGAAGGAACATTTTATCAGGAAACTGGGCCCGTCAAGTGTTTTGCATGAGGTTGGCAAGATACGCATTTCTGACGCTCTGTTAAGGAAACAAAACCACTTTACCAATAAAGAAAGAGGAGAAGTGGAAAGACATCCGCTCTACGGAGACAGGATACTGGGTGAAAAACACTTTATCTGAATGGCAGGAGATTAAAAGTAGTCACACATAAATTCACTTAAAATTATCATTATTGCATAACCTTATGGCGTGGTGATGCACATCGTCTCCCCCAATGAGATGTTTTAAGCCGCCTGGTTTTTCCCAAAACACCTTAATTTGACCACTTCCCGTACTATTAAAATATTTAACCTTAATATCACAATACCCTTTGCTGAGATACATAGGCCCTTCTACCGTCTTAACCACGTGGTCTCCTCCGTTATTTACAACTAACCTATCATTAATATATAAAAATGAACCATCATCTGATTCTGTAATAAATTTATATATCCCGCTCTTCGGTACATACAATCTCCCGCTCCAGATAACACTATAAGCCTTGTCAGAAAATATTTCACGAAACGAAATATCAGTAAAGGAGATACTGTCATCATATCGAACTAACTTTGCCTTTCCACTAAATACCTTATTATCATAATATCTGCCCATAAACCCTGGTTGTACAACATATTTATTCTTTTTGTCTGAAGTCTCTTCTTTTCTTCCTGGAATTGCAATGACAATCTGTATACCAATTATTGTAACAAGGAGAACAATCAAACTGAGTTTAAAATACACCGCATTATTTTTCAAGATACCAGCCCCCCAATATACTTTAGAGATAAACCACGGACTACGAAAGATACCCGATATCCCTAATTCTGCCCTATAAATAAAATTCACTATCCCTATAACAAGAATTACACAAAACGCCAGTACGGGTAAAGCGCCAGGCAAAGCAAGAACACTGCCTAAGTTATATGAATTGAATTCATCTCCAAAAACATTACTCGTAAAAACAGCAACTTTATTCAGTGAAAAATCTGAACGAAAGAAGTTCTCGAAATAGAACTCTACTACAGGATTTTTATATTTGGAGGAAGGTGTCTCTGGCGTAACAAAAACTGCCATGAGCATAATAAAAAATGATACGAATACCAGGCATATTGATATTTTTGGGTATTGCTTTACAAAAAAAGAAGATAATAAGACCGTAAAAGGAATCATTACTACAAGGTGCCGTGGCCCCAAAGACCATCCGCCATACCAATATTGGTAAGAGGCATTAAACATGAAAAAAAATACCATAATCGCCAGGGGAAAAAGAAATTCCGGAGAAACGCCTTTCCTTTTTATAAAAAAGTAAACTCCGGGTAAAAATGTAAGGAGGAATGGACAATAAAAGAATATCCCTCTGTATGGATCAAAGGTAATCTTATACAGCGTTACAATACTTGGAAATGAGATCGTTTTTACCGTTTCTTTCAAACCAGACTGGATATCCGCGTTACTGACAAAATACGAGAAATAACCAAAATGGATAGGATTACCATAACATAAGTAATTATAGAACAACAGGAGCAGGGCCGGAATTGAAGAACCAGCAAGGAAATAACCGATATACTTTTTCCTGTGAGAGAACAGATAACAAACATATACAAATATCGCAGACCATACAAAGATACACGGATATTCTGTAATCACTGAATATCCGGCTAATAAACCGGGGAAGAAAAGGCTTGAAAAACGTATAACCTTTTTATCCCTGAGAATAAAAATACTAAAGAAAGCAATGAAAGAAAATGCCGCCGATACTTGATGTGCATACATGATCGTTGAGTACGCAAAGGCCGTTGTCCCGAATGCATATCCCATAGTTCCAATAAATGCCGTCGTCGTACATTGTGTTAAACAGGCAATAAATCGAAACAATACCACACAGAGAATAGCGGAAATAAAACTTACCGTTAACCAACTGATAAGATGGCACACAAGTAAATAATAGGTATCCTCCATCATAAAAAAAAGGAATACTCTTTTTAACTGGAATAAGAGAAAACCTACAGGAACACCAAGAAAGGTCAAACCTGGTGCTTTATTGGGGAAAAAATTACCGTTATAGGTGCTCACATCATGGGTATTGTATACAAACCTGTTTATTGCAAGATCGCCAAATTCAACAATTGACCTGATCTGATCATACGTAGCATTTTGATTGGCACCACCGCCATGGAAAAAGTACCCATAGGAAATAAAACACAAAAGGAATAGAGCAATCTCTTTTTTATGCTCACAGATCTTTAACCGCAGCCACATCCTCAAATTCAGACTCCCCGTGTTTTTAATTGAGCTTTTAAGGTAGTAGTTAGTAAATGGAATGAATAGTAGATAGTGGATATTAGATGAAAAATATTTTCTATCAACTATTCACTATTTATTATTCATTGATCCGTTCTTCTTCCGACTATTACTTGGTTTAATAAGAGAAAATTCAATCCACAGCATTTCAGTATCCTCTCAAACACCATTTCAAAGGGCATCCCAATTGGTGAAATCATAAACTGCTCGGCTTTTATTACCTTAAAACCCGCTTCTTCAAATAAAGATTGTAATCTGCTTAAAGTCATAACCTCAGCATGTTCATCTTTTTTTAAATGCCCAACACGTGTAGCAATTCCCTCCCAAAATGGATGAGGGGTCGTCACGATAAGTATGCCATTTTTCTTCAGGACTCGAAAAGATTCGTGTATTAACTGGATTGGATGAGAAAGGTGTTCAACAATTGCTGTAGCCACCACAACGTCAAATACCTTGGTTTTCATCGGCAGTGCGAGGGCATCTCCCCGGACAAGATGGATAGTTTTGTTTTGATTACAGGCTACCAAATCACAAGCATACTCAATACCTGCACAGACTGCTCCGGGAAACTTCTCTTTTAAAGTACCCAACATAAGACCATCTGCCGTTCCAATATCTAAAATAGTCTGTGGTCTCTCTGAAGAAAAGATCCTTATATCATTCACGACCTCAAAGGTTCTTCTCCTGAGTCTATAAATATGCGACCGCTTTACCTGACGGGCAACAGCATATTCCTTATCTAAAACCCCTTTCATAATTACATTCCAAAGACTTTTAGGCCAGCCCTTGCCATCCTCATAAATTCACCGACTGACCGCACACAAGTCAATCTCTTCAAAATATACCTTGGTCTGGTATAAAAACTCTTGTAAGCATAAACAATGATCTCTTGAAGTTCCTCCCGTGTAAAATGCTCCTCCCAGCAATGCGGTTGAAAACCTTCCGTTGGGTTTTGGGCAAATTCCCTCCAAAAATCATTTTTGATGATCCCCTCTCTTAACCCCATCTTATATATCTCTGTAGCAGGAAATGGTGTAAATATCGTAATATGCACAAAATCAGGCTTCAGTTCTTTTGCAAACGAAATTGTTTCCATGATTTCTTTTCGTGTTTCCTTTGGGCATCCGATCATAAAATATGCCAAAACAGATATCCCTGCCTCTTTTGTCTGCTGAAAGGTAGTCCTTACCCTGTCCACAGTAATTCCTTTATTTAATACCCTAAGTATTTCAGGATTGCCTGATTCCACCCCGTAATGGATGCGTTCGCAATTTGCCTTCTTCAATTTCTTCAATAAATCCTTGTCAATGGTATTTACCCGCGCCCGTATATCCCATCCGATATTGAGTTTTCTCTTTATGATCCCATCACAAACATCTACCACCCGTTGCCTGTCTATGGTAAATGTATCATCGTAGACCAAGAATTCACGAATCCCGAGTTTGACACATTCTTCCATTTCATCAACGACACTGAATGCTGACCGTGCACGAAAATTTTTTCCCAGATGGGGTCTGTCACAGAAGGTACATCTATAGGGACAGCCCCGACTCGTAAACATCGTGGTAATAGGACTCCTCCTGGCCATGAGAGAACTGTATTTGTGGATAGGAGTCATGTGTCTAGCGGGAAAGGGAAGGCTGTCTAAATTATCATGTAATGACCGAACACCTGTGTTAATAATCTTGCCCTCTTCTTTGAAAACTAATCCGGGAATATTTCTTAATCGGGTCACATCATGGATATTCTCTACAAGCTCTTTAAAGGTAACTTCTCCTTCACCTAAGACAAGGAAATCTACGCCGGGAAGGTTTATCGACTCATCAGGGTAAATATGCACATGGGGACCGCCCAATACTATCTTTATATTTGGGTGAATAGACTTCACTATGCGAACAACTTTTATAACATCGATGAGGGTAAAGGTCATGGCGGTAATGCCAACAACATCGGGGAACTTTGAGCGGATAATGTCCTTTAAACGGTCATAGCCGACCTCCTCTGCCTGGGTATCCAGTACCTCCACATGAAAATTAGTATACTTCTCCAAATAACCGGCGATGTATAATATCCCCAGAGGTGGATTATAACCCCTCTCTTCTTCAATAATACTGGGGTTATTACCAATCAATTCATTTTCAGAAGGAGGGTTTATTAAAAGGATTCTCATTATCGGCTTCTTTTATCTATAAGGTCAGCAATCATACCAATGGCAAGAATCTGTACGCCGGAGATAAAAAGGATAATCGTGGTAATATCCATAATTCTTGGTGTACATAAATAACTCAGGACGAGAACAGTAATGCTGGAAATAAAGAAGAACATGCTCATAGGTAAGAATATTTTCAAAGGGTCAAAATATAAAATCGTACGAACAATGAGTTGGGTAAAATTCAAGGTATCCCGAATAGGACGGATTTTTGACTTTCCGGAACGCATCTTATATTCAATAGGGATAAACTCAACCGTACAACCATTCGTGAGCATGGCAAGAGTAATCGTTGTTGTAAAGGAAAAACCGTTCGGTAATAAATGGATAAACTTCATTACGGCATCTTTTTTCATTGCACGAAAACCTGAATTCAGGTCCGGAATATTAATTCCTGTTAAATAATTGGCCAACTTATTGAGTAACCACTTCGCAGGTTTTCTTATGAATGGAATATTTGCGCTGTTACTTTTCCTGGCACCAACAACCATTTCATTCTTTGACAGATGAATAAGAAGATTGGGAATATCATGGATAGGATATGTTCCATCAGCATCAGATATAATAATGGCAGCATATTTTGCATGCTTGATGCCTGTTTTAATGGCAGCTCCATATCCCCTGTTTAAAGGATGTTGAATCAGCACAATATCCTGCATGTCTTTTATTATTTCAGGTGTACCATCAGTAGAACCGTCGTCGACAACGATAATCTCCCATCGGTTACCATGCCTTTCTTTCAATGACTGTAATGACCTGATTACCGGTAATATTCCTTCCCTCTCATTATAAGCAGGGATGATAATACTTACTTCTTCCATGCCGTATTAATCCTTTATAAAATTCCGAACTCTTATCATGAATGAGAAAAGGATTCGATTTTTGTTTCCGATTCTGAAATTCAAATGTGAATGTAATAGACACATGAAACTTTTTTGTTTAAACCCATAGCAAAAATGCCAAACCATGAGAAAAATAGTAACAGTCCACCACCGGGAATGCAGAGAAGACTACTCTATGGAAAACTAGAGGTGGAAGCTGGAAACCTCATTTTCCAGCTTCTCTGTGATCTTAGCGGCATCTGCGGTGGGCTGAACTATTACGAAAAATAATCGGGTACATATATACGAAATATTTTGCGGGAACGATTATAATCCATACAAGTACTATTCTTCAACTTTTTTTTACCCATGGACATGAATATGCGTGGGCAATACAGTATTCCTGTGTAGAAATTTTCAAAAGAAGTTTCTATGAGCCGCCAGGCACAAAAGAAGCATGAAGGACAATATATAATTTGAGATTTACATAGCCGTCTTACCCCTTACACACCACACCCTCATTTCTCCTTCCTTCTCTTAAAGGTTAAAATTCTTTGTGACTTTGTGATTACATTTCCTGCGGTAAGCTGAATTTCTATGTGAGGTTATCCAAAATCAATGTGAAAATATTTATTGATTTTGATTATAATTATCTGTATACATATACACATAATTAGGCCTTCGGCAACTTTTTATATCCCTACGTAGGGGCGTATTATAATACGCCCTTACAACAAAACATTGAAATTCTTATACATTTAATTAGGCCTTCAGCAGCTTCTGCGCTACTACAACTATGGTAATTTACGTAGGATGGGTGAAGCATCAGCGCACCCATCAGAAAAAATTATTGATGGGTCTGCTTCGATTGACCCATCCTACTACTCATTGAAATCCCTAAACATTAAAATAAGTCGCTGTATGCTGTATCCCTGATGAATAACCAAACGATTCGCAATCTCTTAGCAAAAAACCAACACTCTAGAGAAAAATAATTATGAAAAAACCAATAGCAAAACAAAAGTCAGACCCGAAAGAAACTATTACAGCAATCGAAAAAGGATCGAAGGATTTTGATAAACAATTCAAAACCTTGATAGCAGGATTTTCCTCTATGGTTAAGTCATTTGATAATGTTGTAAAAAAAATAAACACTTTTGAAAAACGGTTAGAATCACTGGAAAAAATATCGGCCTCTTCAGAAAAAAATCTTAGGGCAAGCAAAGAACGAATGGAATCGTTACGAGAAGACTTTGCAGAAATCGGGAAAAAGGTGGAACTAGGTACAAAAGAATTTGCAAGCAAAGACGCAGGAATGGAAGATGTATCGAAAAAAATAAAAAATATTGAAAAGAATTTTGAACTGCTGCAGGCAAGCTTTGAGACGGTAGAAGAGAGTATTTGTGGAATTGAAGATACCCATGAAGAGGTATTAAATATTGTACAGCAAATACAAGAGACCCTTGAGGAGGAAGAATTGCCTTAGATGATTATTCCAGAATAATCATCCCATCTCTTATTTTAGGAGTATTATATGAATGAAGAAAAAAAAATACCCAAGGAAGGTAAACCCACAAAAAAATTTACACCCGGTCAAAAACCTCCTGCCAAAGTACCTCAAAAAGAACGGATAAAATCAGAAGCCCCTAAAGAACCAGGTGAAACAGAGTCCGGATTATCGCTCCTTCAAAAAATTGACGATATTGCAGAAGAGATAGAGAAAAAACCCCTTAAATCCTTTGAGAAGAAAGACCAGGAAAAACTCTTCCGATCCTATGAAAAATTGGTACTAAAAATGGTACAAGCGATTAATAAATCCAGGCGTTAGCATTTCAGAATCTCAAATTTACCACAAAGCCACTAAGGCACAAAGAAAAACTTGGTGTCTTAGTGGCAGAAAAAAGTTGCCGAAGGCTTATTTTAACGTATAGGAAACTCAATTTCTTTTCGTTGAGCAAAGAATAAACACACCCCTTTTTCCCTTTCTCCTTTTTGTACCTTCTCCACGCTCTATGAGGTGAATTATTACGTAGTACTATATTACTGTGGTGAATCCGTTACATGCTTATGAATAAAGGCCACTATTTCATCTGCAATATCATTCGAGGTTATATCTGTTGTATTTATTACACAGTCCGCCGCTTTATTATAAAGTGGTTTTCTGAATTCCAGAAGATGTTGAACTTCCTGATATCCCCCCAGATCGGTAAGGTTTGGTCTCCTCCGGTGAGTTAGGGGATCACCGCTAATTCGTTTGTAGAGGGTATCTGCATCGGTATCCAGAAAAATGATAACTCCACTCTGCTTGAGATTTTTTACGTTTTCATCCCTGAGGACCACTCCCCCGCCTGTAGCAATGATTTTATTATCGAGGAGACTTAGTTCTGCCACAACCTGTGCTTCAATTTGCCGAAATAATCTTTCTCCACCACTTGCAAATATTTCTTTAATCGTTTTTCCTTCTTTTCGTTCCAGGTACTCATCGGCATCAACAAATTCCTTACCCAGCCGCAGCGAGAGCATCTTGCCCACAGTAGTTTTACCGGCACCCCGAAAACCGATCAAGATAATGTTCATGTCTCAGAAAAGTGATACGTTAAATTTTCATAAGCGATTTTTTCAATCAGCTCAAACGGTGGCGTTTCACCTGTCCACAATGTAAATTGTGCTGCTGCCTGGTATACAAACATTGGTAAACCGCCTACAACCTTGCACCCCTGTACCCTTGCTTCACGCAGTAACTTTGTTTCTGCAGGGTTATAAATAGTATCAAAAACGATCATGCCCGGTCTTAATTTCTTTCCTGTAACCGGAGTTTTATCAATTTCCGGAAACATACCAACAGGAGTAGCATTAATCAATATATCCCCTTCAATCACCTGTAAATCATCCAAACGCATATCATGGCAACCAACTTCCCGGGCGAGTGATTGTGCCCGTTCGTAATTCCTGTTAACAATCGTTATTTTCGCCCCCTCGTCCTTTAATCCAAAGGCAATCGCACGGGCAGCTCCCCCCGCACCGAGGAGAATCACTTTTTTTCCCTTTAAACAATCATCATTTACTGCCGTGGTCCTTCGACCTATAGGTGAAACATAGTGAGAAGTTGTTCGATATACATTCTTTAATGCATCAACTGCAGCCCCACAATCCGTATTATAGCCAGTTAAGCACCCATCCCTGTTTAGAATGGTATTAACTGCCCCTATCTTCCTTGCTATGGGATCTATCGCATCCAGAAAAGGTATTACTGCCTCTTTATGAGGAATTGTTACACTGTACCCCTTTATATCTAATTCTCTAAAAGCTCTGATAAAATCATTCACTCTGTCTACTTTAAAAGGAACATAAATACTATTAAGATTCTTTTCCTTAAAAAGCGTATTATGAATAATTGGACCGATACTGTGAGAAACAGGATTCCCGATCAATCCGTAAATTGCGGTATTTTTATCCTGCCTCAGGGCTTGATACGTATTCAAAAACTCATGGATACTTATTTGCCCGGGGGCAGATTCCTTCCCCCTCCGAAGAGAGGCAAAAGTCAAATAACTGCCAAACCTTTTGTACAGGATGCGACTCATAATACCATACTCACCCATACAAAATGAAATAAGCGGTATCTGAGCATCCTGAAGCAAACGGTATATCCTGATATTGTCCGAAATATCGGTTGCATAAGTAACAATTTTTACTATATCAGCACCACTTTGACTAAGTTTTTGGTAAATAGCTGCTACATCACCAGGCGTCTCATAAAAATTGTGATACGATACAATAAGTCGCGTTTTACCACGAGGGATACGGGATAGTACATCTTTACCGATTTTATGAATACTATCGTGCTCGATATCTACAAAGTCGGCCTGCAATTGCATGGCAAGTTTTAAAAGCGAAATCCGTTCTTCTTCACTTCCATCAAATTTGCCACCTTCCCGAACAGGCCGGTTCGTCAAAATCACTGGTTTTGTACGCCTCTTCAAGAGCAGTCTCAAATCAGGATTTTTTATATAATCAAGGCGAAGTTCAATAACATCCGCAAGCTTTGATGCCGCGGCCATATCCCTAAGAGCGTCTTCAACGGTATTTGCAATAATAGGTATACAAATCATAGTACAAATAAGTTATTAATTATTTTCTGTTGTTTATTATGCTCAAACCAATTTTCATGAGAACATACCGTAGCATTCAAAACCTGAAGGGTTGTTGCTTTCCCCTTATTTCTCTGTGTTTCCCGTAGCTGCTTGTGTACTTTGATGAAAAGATGCATATTTTAAGTCATGGAACGCTACCCTGTTGATGGCACTCAGATAGGCCTTTGCACTAGCCTCAATGATGTCCGTACTCACCGCACGGCCCCGGACAATCTTACCGTTCACCTCGATATTCAAATAGACCTCACCCATAGCATCTTTTCCGCTTGTTACGGCATGAATGCTATAATCCTGCAGTTTTCCCGGTATCCCTGTTGAAAGATCAATGGCCTTAAAAATTGCATCGATGGGGCCGTCACCAATCGTTGCGTTCTCTATAAGACGTCCGTCCCGTAATTTGAGTCGAACCCCTGCCGTCGGTACTGCATTAGGTCCACAGGTAATACTGAGGCTTTCCAACTGAAAGATGTGGGGAACATCCATTTTCTCTATGCCGATAATAGCCTCAATATCCTCATCAAAAATCTCTTTCTTTTTATCGGCAATACGCTTGAATTCCTCAAATGCCCGTTCAAATTCCTCTTCAGACAGTCCATATCCCAATTCCCTGATCCGTTCTTTAAAGGCATGCCGCCCTGATAACTTTCCAAGCACAATCTTCGTTTTTTGGAGCCCAATATCCTCCGGCCTCATAATTTCATAGGTAGTACGTTCCTTAAGAACCCCGTCCTGATGTACCCCGGACTGATGTGCAAATGCATTTTCCCCGACAATGGCCTTGTTCCTCTGTACATGCAGCCCAGTCAAGGTACTAACCAGTCTGCTCGTGGCAATTAATTCTTTTGTGTTAATACGGGTAGAACAGTGGTAAAAATCCTGCCGCGTCCTGAGGGCCATAACAATCTCCTCCAGTGCAGCATTTCCCGCCCGCTCTCCAATACCATTGATAGTACACTCTACCTGCTGCGCACCAGCCTTTACAGCAGCGAGAGAACTGGCTACAGCAAGCCCCAGGTCGTTATGACAATGGACGCTGATCACCGCCCTATCAATGTTCTTCACATGTTCTTTTAACCCGCGAATAACAGAGGCATATTGATCCGGCACTGCGTAACCCACCGTATCAGGAATATTGACGGTCGTTGCACCAGCATCGATTACAGCCTCTACGACCTGGATAAGAAAATCGAGTTCCGTCCGTGATGCGTCCTCAGGTGAAAATTCCACATCATCCACATATTTTAAGGCATGTCTGACGCCCTTCACAGCCAGGTGAATAATTTCTTCCTTCGCCTTGAGAAGTTTGTATTTCCTATGTATTTCAGAAGTAGCAAGAAAGATATGGATTCTCGGCCTTTCTGCCTTCTCAAGAGCCTTTGCTGCGCTCTCAATATCCTTTTCGACTGCACGAGCAAGGCCTGCCACAGAAACACCCCGAACCTCCTGTGCAATCCTCATAACCGATTCAAAGTCACCTGGCGATGACACCGGAAATCCGGCCTCAATAACGTCTACCTTCAATAAAGCCAACTGCCTGGCAATTTGGATCTTTTCATGAATATCCAAACTCGCACCAGGTGATTGCTCACCATCGCGCAGGGTAGTATCAAAAATAATGATGTTATTACTCATAAAGACCCTTCCTACCTCCTAATCCGAACGAGTCGAAAGTAAAAAATACAACCTGCAGAACAAAAATTGGAAAATATGAGAAAATTTTCATAATTAAATAAATTTTACAATATGCCTTTGCCACATTCAATAACTAAGTACCGCAATGCAAGTTTTGGTCAAAGAATATGGAACAATAGGCCGATTATTTTTGTTTCCTTTCTTATTAAGAGCCAGTAAAATCCTGGAATTTTCTGGCTTAGAGCCCTTTGACACACTTTGGCACGTTTTCTGTTCGTTACGGGAAAAGGGTGCGGAGAACGCAGAGAAATAAATACACGGGAAGTTAGAATGCAGAAGACGGAAGCTGAAGATCTCATTTTCCAGCCATCTTCTGTCTTCCGGCTTCCAATTTTCATTTTACACTTCCGGCTTGTTCGGATTAGGAGGTATAAAACATGAGTCAAAAAATTGATGAAAACATTACCCAGGAAACAATTCCAACACAAAACCTGCAGTTAAACGATTTTGATAAAGAGATTGAGAAATTAATCCCCACATGCGGGACGATCGAACTTACAGAGCAGCAGAGGCAATCCGTGTTTAAACCGGTAAACGAACAGGACATCGAAATACGCCCGGACGGCCTGATATATCTGCCGTGGGTTGAGTATGTTTCAAGGCTTAAAGAGGCCTTTAACCTTAATTGGGCGATTGTCCCTCAGGGAATGCCTAAACAAAACGGGGATTACCTTGTATGGGGATTCTACCTCATAATTCAGGGAAAACTGGCAGGGTTCGCAATCGGAGAACAGGAATATAGTACAGACAATTCCTATATGACCTGGGGTGATGCCTGCGAGGGCGCGAAAAGTAACGCACTCATGCGGTTGTGTAAAGGCATAGGAATTAGCCTGGAATTGTGGAAACCATCCTATGTACATGCCTGGAAAGAAAAATATGCAGAATCATATTGGGGCACAGATAAGTATGGCAGGAAAAGGAAATACTGGAGAAAAAAAACACCTGGACAATTAGAAGAGAAAAAAGAAGATATTTCACAAGAAAAAGACGAATCCCCTGTTGATACTGACACCGATTCGTACAAACCTATTACACCGTCTGAGCTTATTCATAAAATTCAGCATGCAGAATCACTATCACATTTAAGAAACATCTGGAATAAATACCATAAGGATATGGATAGGTATGCACCAAAAGATAAAGATCTCATAATCAAAACGAAAAATGGAAAGAAAAAGAATTTTCTTACTGCAATTCGAGGGTAAAATAAGCCAGGTGGGATAGGTACCACCTGGCTCAGGGTTAGTTCAATCGTTCACGATTGAACTGAAAAGTCTGGCATGTTTCTATGCCTTGCGTCAATCAAAACCGCACAGGCTAATGCCCAAGTTAGTCCTATTAAGTTCCCCTTAAGGAGAGCTGCAAAATCCTGCGTCTCTCCTGGGGATTTAGGGGGCTGTATTTTTCCAAGCAATTTTACAATTCCCTTCTCCTAATTTTTTAAGGGCAATTTTTATACCTCGTATCATCCGAAAACCGCTTAAATAAAATGAAAATTCCTATATAATTAAATTAAGCCTTCGACGACTTTTAACAGTGTAGTGTAGTGGCAAGGCGCGCCTTGCCACTACATAGATGGTTTGAAATTCCTGTACATAAACACGTGTTTCCATCTGCAAGATTAAACCAGCCTGAGCTTGTAACTGTGATTTCACAGATACATCAAAGTGGAAGTGGCCGGCTTATCAGCAATTGGGTAGAGGCTGCAGGCTAATCACTGACAGCCAACTACTTATACAACTATGGTTAGTTTTAAAACTTGACTCATTGGTAAAATAAACCAGGTATAAAGTTTTTAAATTATCTTGAATCCATTAAAGTTACTGATAAAATCAATGGCTAGGAATTTCAAGCCAGGAGTATGGCAATCCTTTAGAGTTGCCATACCGTGCACGTATTCAGGCAGGGGAAAAATACGAAAGTATTACCCTACATGCAAAAATATATTTTGCCGAAATTATCAAAACCTGTTCCCATTCCTTTCGCCAAGACAAACTCTGACAGGTTCAGGAATATTTTTTGAAAGATACGAAACGCTCAAACGTGAATAGAAAAATATATATCTGGATACCCCTGTTATTAGCGGTTATTCCAATAGCATGCCGTACGCCTTCTTATACCAATGCAGAAAAAAAACCGAAAAAGGGATTTTTCGATCCAATTTCCAATAAACTTTCAGGTGAAGCCACACCACAGGAACATAAGACTATGGGTGTTTCCTGTTTCAAAAAAGGAATGATTGAAGAAGCCCTGGAGGAATTGAAGCTTGCCGCAGAAAAAATACACGAAGACGGGGAGTTACATCACTATTTAGGAAAGGCATATTATGAGAATAACAAACTGGATGAGGCTATTACCGAGTTTCTTGCCGCTATATCCTGCTATAAGTCCAACCAAATCGCAGAAAAAGCGGATGCTTACAACAACCTCGGACTGGCTTATAAAAATAAAAAAGCATTCACTGAATCCCTTTCTGCCCTGAAAGAAAGCCTTGAATTAAACCCATCGGTAGCAGATACAAATTACAACATGGGACTCTTATATTATGAAAAGGGTATATTAGATGAAGCCATTACCTACTTAAAAAAATCGATAAAAATCGACTCCAGAAAGCCTGATGCACACTTCATGCTGGGATTGGCATACCATAAAAGAAAATTGCCTGATAAGGCCATACAGGAATTCAAGCAGGCAATTGAATTAAACCCGGATGATGCAGAAGCGCACAATTACCTCGGCATAGTATATTACGAACAGGGAGATATAGGAAAATCAATCATTGAGCATCGGACAGCTATCAAATGTAATAAAGATTATCCTGAAGCCTTTAATAATTTAGGAATCTCTCTCTATGCAAAGAAGGATTTGAAAGAAGCTGCGAATGCCTTCAAAAAGGCGTTGGAATTAGAACCTAATTTTGCAGAGTCGCACTATAACCTCGGACTCATCTATAGTGAAGAAGGCAATGCCGAAGATGCAATCGCTTCTCTGGAACAAGCGATCAAGCTTGATCCCAAAATTGCAGAGGCATATTTCAAACTGGGTGAGGTTTACACGGAACAGGACAAGCTGGAAGAAGCGTTATCCGAATATAAGAAGGCTATCGATGTTAAACCTAATTACGAAGAGGCATATTATAACTGCGGTGAGCTCTACGCTGCCAAAGGCAAACATGATAAATCCATCAGTGCCTGGAACAAAACCATCGAAATAAACCGCAAAAATGCGGACGCTTACTTCAATTTGGGGGTTGCATACCATAACCAGGGAAACCTCAGCAAGGCAATCTCCATGTGGACCAAGGTTATTGAAATTAATCCAGCCGATTACGATACCCTGGCGTACCTGGCTGACGCCTATAGTACAAAAGGCTCTCTAGATAAAGCCATACAAACCTGGGAAAAGGTCATCGAGATCTCGCCGAACAATGCAGAAGTGTACTACAGATTAGGAAACGCTTATATAAAGAAAAATATGTATACCACTGCCCTCCCCTGCTGGGAAAAGGCCGTGGAAATTGACCCCGAACATGCAAGTGCCTATTACAATCTTGGGTTAGTTTACACAAGAATCGGCAAACACGAGGAGGCTATTCACGCCTATAAAAAAGTTTTAGATATCGACCCTGACGATATCAATGCCCATAAAAATTTAGGGCTGCTTTACAGAGAAGCGGGCAAGCATGTTGAGGCGGAATCAGAATTTGCCATCTATGAGAAACTCAAATCTATTCAACCATGAAATGTAGGATGGGTGAAGCGGAGCGAACCCATCCTACATGAATAAATGCATGAACCATATTTGTATTAAGAAATTCTTACCTCTTATCATCTTCATATCTGCCCTTCTCTATATTAATACCTTGTCTAACACCTTCGTTTACGACGATGCCTATATCGTTACTGAAAATTATTTTATTAAGACATTCAAAAACCTTCCAAAACTATTCCAGAAAGATTATTTACCACTCTCAGGAGAATTGAGCTACCGTCCCGTAGTAACATTAACATACTTTATCGATTACGCCCTATGGGGACTGAATCCATTTGGCTACCACCTTACCAATATTATACTCCATACCATTAATGTATTTTTATTCTATACCCTCATAAAAAATACTGCTAAAAATCCTACCCTTTCTCTTCTCGCAACCCTCTTATTCTTATCTCACCCCATTCTTACGGAAACTGTTAATGCCGTCTGTTATCGGGAAGACATCCTCGCATCACTCTTCTTCCTTTTGGCCTTTCTTTATTTTAGAAAAATATACCTTTCACAAGAAATAAACATCCGGTTCATGCTCTATTACATGCTCTCTTGCGCCTCTTACTGTTTTGCTTTATTCTCTAAGGAAATGGCTATTACCCTCCCTATCCTCCTGATCTTATTTGGCCTTTTTTACCCTCCAAAACCCGCCCCCGGCAATTTTCGGAATAAGCCGAAAATACTCTTTTATTATCCCGGCCTAGTACAGTCAAAAAGATGGGTACTTCTTTATGCAGGCTACGCCTTCATTACCGGCTTTTATCTTCTTATAAGATTTGTCCTACTAAAAAACACCTTCAAAATAATTGAAGTTTACCCAAGTAACGTCTTCACTATGACAAAGGTCGTTGCATCCTATTTAAAACTTTTATTTATCCCTGTTCAACTGAATGCAGACTATTATATACCCTATACGGGGGGAATCAGCCTTTCATTTATCCTCTCCTCTTTATTCTTAATTACTGCATGTATCATCGTGGTACGTCTTCACGGAAAGTATAAACACGTAACCTTTTTCAGTTTATGGTTTTTTATCACACTATTGCCTGTCCTCGGCATCATTCCCATTGGAAACATTATGGCAGAAAGATACCTATATTTGCCCATTATTGGTTTTTGCATCGCTGCAAGCAACGTCGTATCGGATTATACGCATAATAGAACAGGTATTATTACTGCTGTCATTGGAATAATCCTTTTCAGTATGCAGATCGGTGTAATACAGAGGAATGGTGCATGGAGAAACGATACCGCATTATGGTCCTCAACCCTTAAGCGTGAACCCGGTAGTGCACGTGCATGCAGTAACTTAGGTAATGTATACTTCCATGATAAACATTATGAGGATGCTATGAAAATGTATAAGAAGGCACTAACCTTTCAATACACCTATCCCTTTATTCATTTTAATTTAGGTGCAACGTATGAAAAAATTGGATTGATAAACGAAGCAATTGAAGAATATAAGGCCTCTATTTCAAACAACAACGATAACACACTCGCCTACAATAACCTTGGAACTCTTTACGATAAACAAGGTCTTTATGACCTAGCAATTGATGCATACAGACAATCACTCAAAAGCAGTCCCTACTCTCCACTTACTCATAATAACCTTGGAAATACATACGAACATATTGGAGATTCGGAAAAGGCGCTGGCAGAGTATATGGAGGCCTTAAAAATAGATAATGCATATGCAGATGCCCATAATAACGTTGGGGCTGTGTATTTGAAAAAAGGAATATTTGATACGGCAATTGATGAACTCAAAAAGGCCACCCAATTAAAACCGGAGCATTTGGATGCACATTATAACCTTGGGATTGCCTATGCAACAAAAGGCCTTTACGAGGAAGCGATCCATGAATTAGATCTTGCTATAAAATATAACCCAAACGACTATTCTGCCTATAGAGATATAGGCATATTATATTTTAAATATAAAAAAGACGTTAACGAGTCACTCTACTACTTTAGTGAAGCACTCCGATTGGTACCAAACCCAGCCGAAGGAAAAAAGGTAAAAGGTATAATAGATATGATAAATGCAGGACACGACTTTAATTAGACCTTCAACAAATTTTAATAGTGTAGTAGCAAGGCGCGCCTTGCCACTACATCTGCAAAGAGAAATGGCTTAAAGAAAATTCTTAGTTTTTCCAGTATTGCTGATTCGGGCTGATTCGGAGTCCTTCAGGTACAAAATAACGTTCTGATAAATCAAATAGCAACTGTACCAACAATGCTAACACCGCAGCAGGAACTGCGCCCTGCAAAATAAGCCCCATATCATCCAGCCTGATACCGGTAAGGATAGGTTGACCATAACCACCCGCACCGATAAGTGCACCGAGCGTTGCAGTTCCTACATTAATAACCGCTGAGGTTTTGATTCCGGCGAGAATTGATCGGGAAGCTAAAGGCAATTCAACAAGCCAAAGGCGTGGTATAGAAGGTAGTCCGAGCGCTTGCGCTGACTCACAAATCTCTGAGGGAATATTATGGAGTCCAGTATATGTATTCCGTACAATAGGTAACAAACTATAGAAAAAGAGGGCCAGAATCGCAGGGGGACCCCCAATACCAAGCAGGGGGATCATAAACACCAATAACGCCAATGACGGAATTGTTTGAATAATTCCCACAATGCTAAGAATAATTTGGCCAATTTTTGGTTGTTTTGCGGCAAATACTCCAAGCGGAATTGATAAAATTATTGCTCCCGACAAGGAAATCACTACCAGGTAAAGGTGTTCCAGCGTCCGGAAAAGAAGACGTTTTGGCATTGTTTCTACATATACTACCGGACGGGTACCAAACTCTTTCAATAAAAAGTCAGCCGCTACTTTAATTTCCGGGACCTTGAGAATCTTCACTTGTGCATTCATCATAATCATTTCCGGCCCGGAAATGCGTCCTTCCAGTCGTGAGATTGCTCTTACGGCATCAGGCCATCGGTCGGCAAGATCCGCACGATAGAGGAAAACGGCATGGTAATCGGGAAAATAATGTAAATCGTCTTCCAGAACAAGGAGACCGTGGTGCTCTATTTCCGCATCCGTTGAGTACAAATCTGTTACGTGGATGGTACCACTTTCAATACCACGATATGCTATATCATGTTCAAGGCCTTTCACGTCATGTTGTGGAAGGTTATAATAACTGCGGAGACCGGGCCAGCCGTCAGGACGGTTCATAAATTCATTTGTAAAACCGAATTTTAATTTGGGAAGGTTGCGGAGATCGGAGATTTTGGTAATACCAAGTCGCTGTGCCTCTTCAATTTTCATTCCCAGTGCATAGGTGTTGTTAAACCCCAGAGGTTTACTTACCCGAATTCCCAGTTCAAAAAGTGCTTCATCTTCTCCAACAAGCCCTCTTTCTACCAGAATTTCATGGGTTATTGTACCAGTATATTCAGGATATATATCAACGTTGCCATTCAATAATGCGCTCCAGAGTACCCGGGTACCACCAAGCTGCTTCCGGTGCATAATGGGTATCCCTTCCTGCTGCATCAGAAGTGTGATAATTTCTCCTAGAATTACATTTTCTGTAAAATTTTTTGTGCCAACCTTCACGGGCGAAGACGGTTGTTCTGCAGCAAACATGCCAGGCATAGCCAAAAATATCAACACAAAAAAAAGTCCAGATTTTTTCAAGAATCTTTCCCCCTCAGTACTTCCAGTGGGCCGCGCTGCGCATTGATAAAACGTGTTACAAATGGGTCGGCAGGTGCATCAACCAGTTCTTTTATCGTGCCTTGCTGGATAATTCTACCTGCATACACAAGCACAATCAAATCACAAAGGAAACCCGCCTCTCCAATATCATGCGTAACGAGCACCACACTTTTCCCTAATTTGTGGAATATCTGCTTTAAATCATTCTGAAGATCAGAGCGGATAATCGGATCGAGCGCACCTAAAGGTTCATCCAATAACAGTACATCAGGCTCTAACATCAAAGCCCGCATCAACGCCACTCTTTGCTGCTGACCAACAGAGAGCTGCACAGGAAAACGCGATAAACCATCTTTTGGAAATTGTGTCAGTTCAACGAGTTCTTGTAAACGCCCTTCTATACTCGATTTTTCCCATCCCAGATAATTTGCCATCAATATCACATTTTCACGGGCTGTTAAATGAGGAAAAAGTCCACTCCTCTGAATAACATAACCCATGTGTCTGCGCAGATTGAATGCATTTGCAGGTGTGACTTCTATCTTTTGGAAAAAGACACTGCCGGTATCCGGCCTTATCAACCCGGTCATTAGCCGCAAGATAGTAGATTTCCCGGAGCCGCTGGGTCCGATAATTACTGTAGTCCGTTTTGATGGAATTACCAGGTCTATAGAATGCAAGGCTTGTGTTGAATTATAAACCTTTGAAACACACTTGAGTTCAAAAATAGTATCTAATGATTGTGCACGATTCACAAAGCGTAACCTCGCTTTAGTAGTCTTCCGGAGTGGTGTAGCCACAATCAAACGAAAAGTTGTAGCTTTCAGCATATAACAAATGGCTGACCGTTAAGTACCTGAACATAAATTTTGTACTTTTTCAGGAGTATTGTCAGGGTTGGTTCAATCGTCCACGATTAAACCGAAATGTTTTTGGCACGTTTGCCTGTGCCTGGCACCAATCAAAAGCCGTACATTAATTCCAAACATATGGTTCAATCTACAAAATTGAACCGACCCTGGAAAAATAAAGATACAAATATTTATGTCCGGGTACTTAGGTATAGAATAATACAACTATCATGGAACTTTCAACCTTAATCCCTATTTCTCTGTTTTAACGTTCGTGATAAACGTTATCGGGCATCCGTAGGTTTTTTTGTTGACACAAGACTTAAAAAGGCTGTATATTCGCGTAAAGACGGACAAAATATAAACATTTTCCGACACTTTCCAAAACGGTATTTAAAACCCATTTCTTACGTTTTCCAGAACTAAGCCAAACAATGATCTTCACAAATCCATTTCTATTTTATGAAAAGACAAAAAAAGCCTTTATTGATTTTTGTGCCGAAGACCGTGAATCTTCTCCTTTAAAACGTCTTCTCGGCAAATCCATAAAGGCTTTTTACTTTTCTCTAAAAGGATACTATGAAGATCAGTACTATTTAAAGGCCTCAGCCCTAACCTTCGTTTCCCTCATTTCACTTATACCCCTTCTGGCTTTTATTTTATCTATATCAAAAGGGCTTGGTGCGGAAAAGGCACTTGATCAGAAAATCAATGATTATATTGTTAAATTACCAGGTGGAGAATTGACCTCTTCCATTATCAACTTTAAAATAATACTTTTGGAACAAGTTGAAAGATTGGATTTCTCAGATAAGGACTCTAAGGGAGAACTGTTAAAAACCATTGAGACATTAGAAACATTCATAATCTCTCAGAGTAAAGAAGAGGAGAAAGAATCTCTCCTCAGACCTCAAATGCAAGATACCAATACCCGCCCCGAACCGGATTTATTTCATGACGATATCACTGATCAAGATAGCGTAAAAACAAGTATAAAAAATTATGAAAATGAACTTTCTAAAATTGTCCAATCAATAAATTTTGATGAAAGAAATGCAGAAAAGAATCTGAAAGAGCAGATTAAAATTACCAACCCTTACATTCCTTTAAATAGCAGTTTGAACGCTTACCGATATAAGGAACAGATCGTACATTTTGTCGAGAAGACCAGTTTTGGATACATCGGTGCAATTGGACTTCTAGCCTTACTCTATACAGTAATCCGGGTATTAGGAATAGTCGAAATGTCATTTAACGAAATTTGGAAAATCAAGGTACCTCGCTCATTCTGGAGAAAGTTTAGCGATTATACCAGTATGCTTATTATCCTTCCTATCCTTCTTCTTACATCAACGACAATTACAGCCGCTCTGACGAATGAAAAACTGGTTGCATTCTTAAACAAGATCTGGGTCGGTAAGGCTTATCTGTTCGTCCTCGGATGGTTCCTTCCCGTTGCAGCAATCTGGATTGCTTTCATCACCGCTTATACGCTTATTCCCAATACCAGGGTTAAATTCATTCCTGCTGTAATTGGGGGAATAACGGGAGGGACGATTTTTTATATTCTCCAAATCTTCTATTTTAAGAGTCAATTTGGCCTTGCCAGATATAATGTAATTTATGGGGCGTTTGCAGCAATTCCCTTTTTTCTCCTCTGGTTACAGATAAGCTGGATAATCGTTCTCTTTGGTGCAGAACTTTCATTTGTTGTTCAAAACACTGCTGGTATCAGGCTGGAAGGACGCAGGATAAGCTATGCAACCCGGGAATTATTAGGCCTTATTATTATGGAAAGGATTACCTCCCAGTTTTTAGATGGAAAGGGGGAACGGTGGTCTACTGAGCGTTTGTCAGAAACACTCAATATTCCAACCGGGGTAGTGCTGGATATTATTCGTGAATTCTCGGAATCTTCCCTGATTTTGGGAATCACAACGAAACAAAAAACCTATTATATACCGGGTCGGGATCCGGACTCTATTTCTGTAACTGAAATCTTACATGTTATGAGAAATTATGGAGAAAATTTTAAACCTGTCCAAATGACGATCCATGATCAAAAAATGGAAAAGCTCATTGATGAAATACAGAACGCTGTTAAAAATTGTACACAGTTTACCATAAAAGACATTATCCAGAGATTTAGTGATGCTAAAAAACTCCACCATCTTCCTCAAACCGATGTCCGTATATTATGAATAAAGACTGTAACAGGAAATGAAAATTCCTCTACGATTAAGATAAAATACTTGTGTATTTCAGATAAAAAAAGTATGCTTTTATTTATATTAAAGTATAGGTTACGGTATCCTTAAAAAATAGAAAGGAGTTGTAAGCATGAAAAGGTTCTCGGTGTTTTTTGCTGTGAATTTATCGTTGATGACATTGTTTTCTGTGCATAGTGTATATGCTTATACAATGAAGCCTGTTGAACCTCAGCAGAAAGCAGGTACGAAATCTCAAGAAGAGACACTTTCCGGTAAAATTGTAGAGACAATGAATAGTGGGGGTTACACATATATGCTCCTTGAAAATGAAGGCCAAAAAACGTGGGTAGCCGTGCGGGAAATGAAGGTAAATGTTGGACAAGATATCGATCTACAACCAGGACACCAAATGATAGACTTTACCAGCAAAACCCTTAACCGAACATTCGATAAGATTATTTTTTCTCCCGGTCCTACAACTGACCATATCCATGAGGCAGCAGGCGTTGGAAGTAAAGGTACAAAGGTCGCTCCTCCAGAAAAAATACAAGTAGAAAAAGCCTCTGGCCCCAACACCTACACAGTAGCTGAGCTTTATGGGAAAAGCAGCGCACTCGACCAGAAAAACGTTACTGTGAGAGGTAAGGTTGTTAAAGTCTCCCCTGGTATCCTCTCAAAAAACTGGATACATATTCAGGATGGTAGCGGGAATCCTGATACCGGCAATCATGATATTGTAGCCACAACCCAGGACCTTCCCTCTGTAGGTGACACGGTAACAGTAGATGGAACCTTATGTAAAGACAAAGATTTTGGGAGTGGTTACAAGTACGATGTTATTATTGAGCAGGCGAGTATTAGGAAATAATATAACTATTCAGGCTACCGCAGAAGACTCTAGAGATCGTTACGGTTGTGCAAAATGGAAATGGTAAAACAAATAAGTGGCAAGGTATATCTGACGTATAGGAATTCCAAATCGGCCAAGTGCCATGTAGGGGCGTATAGCAAATGCGTCCCTACATCGGTGAAAGATAAACGTATGGTTCAATCTGCAAGATAGAACCAACCTTATTTAGCGGATTAGTTGTACCACTAACACAGTACCAAATCCCTTGCAAACTTCTACAATATTATTCTTTGATGCCAAGGTACTTCCTTAGAAGATTAATTTTTTTCTGCAATCTTACCGTTTAGGACCCTGAGGAATTTCTCCATATCCACGTTGTGCATCTTCGTTGCCATCTCTATACTAGCAACACGCCCCATAGTATTCCGCATAACCGGATTGGCCATTTGAGCAAAACCAAAATCAAGGAATATCTGAAGTGTTTCCGGGTACTGGTCTACGACATCAAAGACTTTTGTGTCTTTTGTAATTACGGTTAATTTTTTCGGTTTCAGTACAGATGGCTTAACTTCCTGAGCCGTATTAAAGGTCTTCCACAAATTATATCCAAAAAGGCCAAGTGCTGCTAATTCAAACCAACCCGATGTTCCAGCTGCTGCATAAAATACTAAGCTCCCATCCGTTACACCTACCAATATCTGAGAGAATACCCGGATAAAACAACCTACATTTAAAAGGATAAAAGTAATATTTGACAATCTTAAACTATACATGTTAATCCCTTTAAAGGTCGGAACCATCTTGGATGCATAACCAATGATCATCATCGTGATAAATCCTACGGTAAGGGCATGATTTAAAGAACCATGAAATAACCTTTGCATCTGTGTACCATGACCTAAAAAAGGAATTATAAGCAGGATGATCGTGCTTACGATAAGCCAAATATATGCAGTGCGAATAGTCTTAGCATAACTTCTGTCCATTATCACATCGTGAAGTTCTTTTGTAGATCTCTCGAATACACGTAAACCATAAACGAAAGCAAAAATAGCAATAGCCATAGGGAATACAATAAATTGTGAAGACCAAAGTGCTATGACATTTTTCCCTGCAAATATATGACTAACAAAATAAATCGGAATAGATAGATTTAAAACCCAAAATGTCAAATCGACAGCATTTTCTCTGACAGGCTTGATATCGAGAAAGGCATATACCGTCCTTATATTTACCGCAAAGAGGAACATAAATACAAAACCAAACAGGTAGAGATGTACATATGGACTGAAAATGGTTCTTGGTATCTCATAGAGAGAATACTTATAGAGATAGAACACCATTCCCAAATCAATAAATCCTGCGATGATAAACCAAAAGATACCTGCTTTAAAGAACTTATCAAAAATACCAATCTTTTCCTTACTAGAGAAGACCGTTTGCAGGATAATAACTGAAAAGAGGAGAATTGAAATAACTTCCAGAACCGCAGATATCGGGAGTAATAATCTAATGGCATGAAAAGGTATTGGTTGAACGATTGCCCTTAATAATATACTGGTAAGGATGAGGGCAAAGCAAACATTTGTTAAACTCCTGCACTTGAGTTCAGTGTTCTTTACCCTTGGCATAATATATAGGGAAAAACCTACAATAAAAAGCCCAACCCACCCATAAAGCTGCGCATGGCCATGTGCTTGAATAAGCGCATAATAAATGGAATCAAAACTCAACGTAACAGCAATGTAACTTAAGATAATTGCACCAAAAGTAACACCTGCAGTAAGGGTTAAAATAATAGCCGTTTTAGCAAATTTCTCATAAATTTTGTCTTCTTCAAGCGTTGGTATTTCAATATGTTCACCACCACCCTTTTCTATTGCTTCATTAAGCTCTTTAACGAGGGTATCGTAATCAACCTCATGTGCTTTAGCAAAGAAGGCAATCGGTTCATTGGGACCACGTACCCCTCCTGCAATAACTAAATTGTATTTCTTAAATACAGAAAGTGTTTCCGGGTGAGATTCGATAAGTTCTTTAATTATTGTATTTCTATTTATTTCCATGAGAATAAATAAATCAAATTTTCTGAAACCTTTCAAGAAAATAAAAAATTTAAATATGCTTAATGATGTTTTTAAAAACCAACTTCAAAGAATTCAATCCTTAATATTATTAACTTATATAAGATTATGAAGTTAATCAAATATGCAATTCTACTATTTTCTAACGATTAAATGATAGGGAAAAATTTCTCGAAATGGGTTAAAAAAGAAAACTGCCAATATGGCAGTATTTACTATTTATATGCATAAGGTATTCATTAATTCTAAGTATTGTAATACTAACAATATATAGAATGTATTTAAATATAATTTGTTATGGCACCACACTTGCTGTATTACTCATACAGATTTTAAACAAAGAACATTCACACTGGAAAATCAAGAATCTAAATAATGAGAATTTTTGTCTAGAATCTCTCAAATATTATATCATAATTTTCTTAATTGCTTTAGCCTTATTTATATAGATAATTTATAACTTCAGAAAACACTCGCTATTACAATCAATTTAGTTGTAAGTTTTTCAAGCTATTAAGTTGGTACAATAATTGAGACATGAATTAATAAACTTACAAACAGATCAAATTAGGATAATATACTTATTTTAACATCAATTTAACACTTTTTATAAGGAGGGTTATTTATGGCCAGAGAACTAGCCAAATGGTCGCTTTTACCAACTGTTTCATCTTTACAAAATGAAGTGAACAGGGTGTTAGAACGATTTTTTGATGGCGGGATATTAGATTCCCGGACAGAGCTCGGTTTATGGTTACCGCCGGTTGATTTGGCAGAGACTACTGATCAGGTTGTTGTAAAAACAGAAGTTCCTGGAGTTGATCCGAAAGAAATTAATATATCGATCCAGGACAATACCCTTTTAATTAAGGGTGAAAAGAAAGAAGAAAAAGAAGAAAAGGGGAAGAACTACTATCGTATGGAAAGACGTTATGGAAATTTCTCCCGTTCGATAGCCCTTCCTGCCTCAGTAGATACGAACAAGGTATCAGCGGAATGCAAGAACGGTGTACTTGAAATCACTTTGCAGAAGAAAGAAGAAGTTAAACCCAAGCAGATTTCTGTAAAGGTTAGTTAAGCAAATCCTGGCGAGGAGAAGCTTCAAACCAATGAGAAGCACCGATGCATGCTACAGGATATCATGTATCATACATTGTGCATTGAAAACTTGGCATATTTGTGATGATAAATCGGATATAAAGTATTCGTGAAAAATCGATATACGTTTTAATGTCTTTCAATTTTTTTATGGAGGATTATTTTATGGCAAGGGATATTACAAAGTGGTCACTTTTACCAAATATTTCATCTTTACAGAATGAAATGAATCGGATGTTGGACCAATTTTTCAGAGGAGAAGCACCCGAGTTTAGTGTAGAGAGTGGTACGTGGTTACCACCGGTTGATTTATCAGAGACGGCCGACAAGGTTGTTGTAAAGGCAGAAGTTCCTGGGATTGATCCGAAAGAAATTAATATATCGATCCAGGACAATACCCTTTTAATTAAGGGTGAAAAGAAAGAAGAAAAAGAAGAAAAGGGGAAGAACTACTATCGTATGGAAAGACGTTATGGAAATTTCTCCCGTTCGATAGCCCTTCCTGCCTCAGTAGATACGAACAAGATATCAGCAGAATGCAAGAACGGTGTACTTGAAATCACTTTGCAGAAGAAAGAAGAAGTTAAACCCAAGCAGATTTCTGTAAAGGTTAGTTAAGGGGAAAGATACTGAGGTTTTTTATTTCATGGCCATTAAGAATTCAGGAGACAGGAACCAAAATAACAGAAATTTGCTTTCTGTGCGTTCTGACTCCTGAATTCTGGCTTCCGATCCCAATGGAAGAGTTATAGTTCTCCAACAATCCTAATTTCAGTCTCCAGTGTATATCCCAACTTTTGCTTTACTTCCTTTTGTACATACTTAATTAATTGAAAAACATCATCGGCTGTTGCGCTGCCTGTATTAACAATAAAATTTGCATGTTTCTTTGATACTTCTGCACCACCAATCCGTATACCTTTGAGTCCAGCCTGTTCTATCAGCCTTCCGGCACCAATATCTTTAATCTTTTTAAATACAGAACCACAACTTGGGTATTCTTCTAATGACGGTTGCTTTGCATTGCGCCAGTCAATGTTTGAATCCATAACCCTTTGTATTTCTTCTTTTAACCCGGCCATTAATTGAAAGGTGACATCGAGGACAATATCTTTTCGTATCTGCAAAATGCTTGTATCATAACCAAACTGAAAGTAACTGGCATCTACCTCATGAAATTGACCCTCTTCCGTTATAATTCTGCTACTATGAACGATTTCTCCTATTAAGAGGGTACGATCTCTTTTTGGAGAAAGAAAGTGCAAATTTTGCCACATGGCTCCACCAACGGTACTCGGGATACCAGCAAAATGTTCCAAACCGGATAACCCACGATCCCGGCACATATCTATAAGATTGGCAACGATAGTGCCGCTTTCAGCAGATACTCTATTGTTATCTAAGAATGTAACCTTATTTGCTAAATTGTGGATAACTAATCCACGAAATCCCTTGTCAGTAATCAGAATATTAGCCCCACAGCCCAACAAAAAAAACGGGATTCGACTATGACGGGCGTCTGACAATGCATGCACCAATTCATCAATGGTATGAACCTCAATAAAAAAATCTGCAGGACCACCGATTTTGTATGTGGTGAAAGGAGCTAAAGGTTTATTTCTTTCCAAATTTGGAATGTCTAATGGCATAGTATGACTAGAGGTCATCCCAAAACTCAATTTAGTATCCATAATCATTCGAAAGTATAGAGCTTATAAGGGGTATCCAGTACAGAAATAGGTTCTGGGATAACTTCTAATATAATCAAGGATACTAAAAATATTACCCGTCTCTGGAATACTTAATAGTAGTTCATTGCCAAGCATA
Organism: Candidatus Jinrextremum sp.; assembly: GCA_039794405.1. GTDB lineage: Bacteria > Planctomycetota > Brocadiia > Brocadiales > Brocadiaceae > JBDIVL01. The sequence goes on from JBDIVL010000005.1 coordinate 89,583, forward strand.
ATACCATTTTAGATGTGACCTATTCAAGACTAACCTTGTTTTCCACCTGCGCCTTTTTTCATGGCATATTCCGTTACTTTAGTCCCTGCTCAAAACAATATCCGAATACCACCCTCAACCTTCCCATGAGTACGGTCAGCATTAGTCTGAATTCCTACATAAAGAATTTTAGCTCCTTTTTCCGCCTCTTTCCTCCTCTCAATGGCTTTATGTCTTCAAATAGGGCCTTGCTCTCCATTTCTCTCCTCTCCTCTTTTTATACCTCCTCTTCCTCCATTACTTTTATTCTCTACCCTACTTTACCATTATCTCTTATTTGCTCAAGCTCTTCCCAGAACTTTTTGGACAACCCCTACTATTCATATGAAGGTTTTTTCAAAAAACTAATTATTACAATAAAAGCAGTACTATTATTTGAGTTTAATTTTAAACTGACAGAATATAAGTTTTTTCATAGAATCTATTCTTGTATTAAAACGGATATATCGCATCTGGATATATCCTGGGTGAGTTGTTCTAATGCAATAAGCTTTAGTCTTTTATAATCAATCTTTCCGGATGGGAGCATTGGAATGGATTCTATAGAAATGTAATGATCTGGTTGTGATAGTTTGGTAATACAAAGTTTGTCAAGTTTGGCGTTGAGCAGGACTTTATCGGGATTTTTATCAATAACAAATGCTACCAACATTTCTCCCTTTTGAGTATGTGGAATACTTACAATGGCACAATTCCTTTTCTCACTTTCAATGTGTTCATCTAAAATTTCTGATAATTTATTCTCAACTGGCAAAAGAGGGATCATTTCTCCACCAATCTTTGCAAATCTCTTAAGGCGGTCGGTAATAAAGAGGAATCCATTTTCTAATTTTCCAATATCACCCGTTATGTAAAAGTCATTATGGAATACCAGTTCTGTTAATTCTGGTGATTTATAATAACCTCTCATAATATTTGGACCTTTTATAAGTATCAGCCCCTCTTCCCCCGGAGAAACTTCCTCATAGGTTTCCGGGTTTACAATCTTGCAGGTAATATTAGAGAAAATCTTCCCTACACTCCCGTGAGAATAATGGGTTGGATGATTAACGCTTATACAGGAACAGCTCTCTGTAACACCATAGCCTTCAAATATATGGATGCCGAATTTCTCATAAAATTTTTTTCTGACATTCTCGTGTAATTTTTCTGCCCCTGCAAACGCCAAACGTACACTGTTAACCTGCTCTTTCCTCCATCTTTTCATAAAACCTCGGAATAGGGTGCTTGTTCCTATAAGCATGGTTACCCTATTCTCATGAATAATCTTACCAATCTTTTCATATTCTGTTGGATTGGGATGAAAAAAGACTCCCACACCTAATATCAATGGCAGCCATAAACAGACGGTAAAACCAAAAACGTGAAAAAATGGTAATGAACCTAAAAATACATCTTCCGGCATGGAGTTAAAAACGGTATTAAAATTCTGAATACTAGAGTAAATATTAAAATTTGTTAAAGGAACACCTTTTGGCCTCGATTCTGAACCCGATGTAAAGAGGATTACGGACGTCTTATCCGGAGTATCATGCTTCTTAAATCTTTTAATAATAGAGTGTGGTGACTTTAATTTACAAGACAAATAGGTCTGTATTTTTTCAAGCTTTGATATCTTGTTTTTTGTGTCTTCAATAAAAACCATTCTAGGATCTTCTGGTATTCCTGCTTTTTTTATAAAAGATCTGGAAGTAAAGATCGTTTTAACATCACAAAGCTCCATGGCATAATCCTGATCGTCTTTACTTGCCAGGAAGTTTATACCTACAGGCACCTTGCCAGCCATTGCTGTTGCAATATAAGATAACGCTCCTCCAACAGAAGGGGGAAATAATATAGCGATGTTCTCTCCTGCGAGATTTTTAATATGTTTTGATAAAAGGATGCTCGCAGTAAGCGTCTGCCCAAAACTTAAAGAAGTGCCTAAGGAATCTTTAATAACAATCTTTTTAAAATTATTTTTCGCCGTGATAATAAAGGTCTCTAAAATCATAACCACTCCAATTCTGAATCTGACCGTAAGGGATTCTCAATTATCACAAAAATGATATTTCAAAAACGGTAATAGTTCACCACAAAGACATAAAGGAATTGTTTTAGAAATCCAAAGCAATATGTATTTGCCGTGCAGGGGTTTTTAAAAAAACTAAATTATTCCAGTTTTTCTTTACGTTTTTAGAGTATTTACGGTGAGTTGAATTGTTACCTAGGTCTTATATGCAGCAAGCGCCGATTCTAATTCCTGCGGCGATTTCTCAATTGCCTCTCTCACCTGCTTCAGGAAAAGGTAACTTGCATCAATCTTATCTTTTAATATAAGCTGGACAATGAGGATATGGCCGATCCTTTCGATAAGCTTATCGGCGTCTGGTATGTTTAAGGCATAAATCCTTTCTTTGATCTCAAGTTTTTGATACAGCAGGTCAACTGAAGGAGTCAGGGTACCGGTAAAGTCATCAAAGAGGGCATTTTCTTTTTTCAAATGCAATACATTGGCAGCCGTATCGATGACGGTTACAGTCATAGGAGCTGGCCCACAGAAATAAAATACAATATGAGGATCAGGTGAGAGGTACTTATTCAAGAGTGGTCCGATAAATCCGACTTGTCCCTTCCATTGATTACCCTGCTCATCCACGAGCCCCTGGCCTTTTATAATCTGCATATCTTCTGCTGAAACACTATAAAAACATTTCTTATCCACGTCGTTCAATTCTGCGGGATTATCTCCCCGAAACGCCCCGGAAAGAACAGGTACAAACTTAAAAAGAGGATTTTCTTTCTGCCACCGTAACCATTTAGGCAAATAAATTACCGGAATATCCTGGAACCTCCGTTCCCCCAGGAAGAAAATAGCCTTATCCTTGCGGCCTTCTCGGAACCATTGTTCTAAAAGTGCCAGGATCGGCGCCAAACCTGCCCCCCCTGCTACAAAGACGGCAGTATGAGGTTGTTCTTTTAAAGTAAAATGGCCATACGGACCTGTAAAATGTACTTTTTCACCACGGAAAAAATTCCATAAATTCTGCTCTTGAATATAATTATGGATACAACTAGGACCTATACATGGAGGTCCCCCTTTGTCTATAGGCATGCAAGCGTCCATAGGCACCATACGGACAATGAGCTTCAAAAGGTCAGGTTCAGTAGAAGCTAGTGAATAACCTCTGTATATAGTAGTACCCGGCGCATAAGGGATAAACTCTTTTCCCAACTTTTTGCACAATTCTTTAATTAATGCCTCATATTTTCTATAATGCCCTTCTACAAAATCTTCAGGAATTGCAATCTGGATGTACTGACCTGGTTTGTACGAGATTACTTTTGACGGTTTCAACCATATTTCCATCTTGTCACTGGTAAGCAGAATTTTCTTAATAACCCGGGCGGTATACTTTTTAACATGCAGTGTATCTTTTGGTAAATACAGGCTTACATCCTTCTCTACCCTGACCTGGCATGCCAACCGAATGTATCCATCTCCCTCACCTTTTTCTAAAAATTTTCGTGCTGCCTCCCTTGTCTTCATATCAAAATGGGGAGCCTCCACAGCGGTGTGTGAACCTACATCAGTATAGAGCTTCACCTTGCATTGACCACAGTTCGCTGCTCCCCCACATGCAGCAGGAATATTAAACCCTCTGTTTTGAAGCAAAGGCAAGAGTTTCTCACCACCCTCAATGTCCAATTCCTTCCTATATTCATCGTCACTTAATACTATAAGTTTACGCTTTTCACCTCGACCAAATAACTGGTAGGTAATTTCGCTAAATATACTCAGTATCAACACCAATAAGGCAAGAATACCAGCGCCTAAGAGGAGAGGAACGGTCATGGTTTTACTCCATAACAAAACAAGAACGAAAAATACAAAAGAAAAGTGCCGAAATTTGGGTATTGGCCAGATTTCGATAAGGATATAATTTAGCAATTTGCATTTTGATATTTTACACTTTTCATTGAGAATGCAAGAAAGGATATTTAAAAGATTTTAATCATTCCAATACCGGTAAAGATTGCAGCCATTATCCCTAAGAGCAAGATAGCAATCGTATCTTCATCCCAGGCCGTAGTTGGAACAAATAAACGCTGACGTCTCAATACGGCCAGCCACACAACAACCATCATCCAATGCAGTCCATATCCAAAAGCTGTCATGCTGGTAACCAGGAATTTTGCCCCTGTGGGAATAGTAAACGTAGCACTCGCCAGAACAATACAGTTAACGGTAATAAGCTCCAGAAACTGCCCCATCTGCTCATACACTTGCTTTGCAAATTTTCTGAGAAGTACCCCGAGTATCTGGACAAATACAGCAATAGTAACGATAAAGACCGTAAGATAGAAGATATTTTCCAACCGTATAGGGAAAGACGAATATTTGGCCAGAAAATCACTACACCTGACGAGGACGTGCTGATAAACAAGCCAATTCAACGCCGTAGACAGTGTTGTTACAATAACTACCGCAACCCCCATCTTCCATGCAGCATCGAGTTGGCGTGATTTATTTATTAAGGGACACATCCCCAAAAGTTTACTCAGCACGATCCCATCGAAGAAAAGGGCATTGAGCAGCACAGGGAGAAGGATTACATAGTGCTGATGCAAACCTGGAATTGTCCGTATATGGACAATAAGACTAATAAACAGGCAAACTCCCAGTCCTATGATAATCAGGGATGCTTTGGAAATACTGCGCTTTTGCCGGATGACGGGGAGGGGCAATCCACCATTTGTTACCGGTACAACCTCAGAAGGAGAGGCCTCCGGGTATACAATTCCTGCCCGTATCAGAATTGGGCGTAACAAGAGCCTAAATCCCGCCAGGGCAAAGAATCCGCCGACAGGGGTAATCATAAGAACAACCCTTGGAAATGAATCCGGGAGCACAGAAAAGCCCATAACAGTTCCGAAACCAAGCGGTTCTCGTAAAAATGCAAGTAAAACTAAGGCCATGGAGTATCCCAGGCAGGCCTTCAGTATCTTCTTCTGGGCTTCCCAGAAGTCTATCGCCAGTCCTTCGGAAATCACTGCAAGCACAATACAGTTCGTAGTAATAAGATCAATGTAAGCCTTTATATTGGCTGCAATCTCGGGAACAAACGATTGTGCAAAAAACCCAAAAATTGCCACAAAGACGGATATAATGATCATGAGCAGGGAGATTTTATGGTGGGTGCCTGCTGTAGATATAAGCCTTTTGAAAGGATAGACCAGGCAAAAACTGCCGGCAGTTACAAACGTCACACCAAGCCCCATGGTTAAGGAATTTTCGAGTTTATTCGTTACAGCCAAAGAGGAGCAGAATCCAAGCCCTGCACCCGCCGTCAAAATGAGATTATCTCTCATGAAGTATTTAGAAATCTTCCGTATATTTCGTTTTAGCCCTACCATGTAATTTCCCCTTGCCCTTCCCAAAACTCTTTCACTGCATCATTAATAAATGATTCGATCCCTCTACTCGTGTTCGTTGCACCGGTAATCGCATCAAATTCGTTAGCACCTTCAGCCTTTCTTCCCTTAGCCGCTATAATCTTGGGTCTGACCCTCTTACCAACAAACTGATTTTTAAACTGCTCTTCGACAATCCTACCTCCCAGGCCTGGTGTTTCACCGTGGTCCAGTACTTCAATACCTTTTAGTGTTTCCATATCCGGTTCCAGACAAATAAAGAGAGACATCGTGCTTGATTTATTATAACCATATCCCAGCTTAGTTTCTACAAATCCAATCCCCTGAAGGTTTCCATCTTTTACGTACTTAAATATTTTTTTCCCATTCTTGCCCTGCAATTTTTCGTCTACTCTTATATCCGCAGGATGAATACCCAAAGACGGTTCCGGAAATTCAGTGACGGTTATATTTTTCTGGAAAACTTCTTGAATATCTTTTTTATCATAGGTTTTAAAGGCGAAACCGAACAACTTCTTTTCCTCAATATGGTAGGGGATATGGAACACATCGAGTACGGCACGCTTCTCCTTTATTTCTGCGTATTCTGCAATTTTGGGAGCCGTAAAAAAATACACCGTAAGAAGACCAGCACAGGGCAAAAAAGTGATGACAAGAATCGCAACGATACGAGAAAAGATTTTTTTTAATTCTTCCATACAGTCGTAAAAAATTGAAAAAGTGTAATAGATTATTTTTAAAGGGATAGTTTAATGAGTTAGTAATGCAAAGAGTTTCTGCCAAATTGTATACCCATCGGTTATTTCTGCCCCAATTTGATATTTGTTGTATATTCTTTTTAAATATGCAACCCGTATAGAAAAGACGTCAGAAATATTTGAATCCATAACTGCCCTGCATGGATAAACAACATTGGATTCAACTTCTGATTCCAATTCTCCCCTAAATCCTTTTTTACCAACGTCTTTTATAGCACATATCTTCCAATTATTATTGTTAACTCTAACTTCGATGTACTGTAGTTGATTTACATCTCTTATAATCTTTAATGCCGTTCTATACCTGCCGTACAATCTTTTTTCATTGATTACCTTACTTATCACGTTCTCAATCTTGGTATTTACCACCCTGTTGCGACCGCATTCTTTACCTCTGTAAAGGAATCTGTCTGCCGCACCAATTACCTCATCTATCGTTTTCCCATCCCCTGGATAAGAAGCTACCCCTGCCGTTATAGTTATCTTTTCTATATTTCTGCCTTCACATTCCAGAATAAGCCCTTTTTCTACCAAACCCCTCAGCTTTTCAGCAACTAAAGTGGCCTCTTCCTTTTCTGTTTCAGGCAGGAGTATTATAAATTCTTCCCCTCCATATCGGCTGATAACATCCCCTTTTCTGACGCTTGATCTCAAAACAGACGCCAACTTTCTTAACACTTCATCACCTGTTAAATGCCCATACATATCGTTGAAACATTTAAAATGGTCAATATCGATCATTATTATCGAAAAATTTGTCCCATACCGTTCTGCCTTACTAAATTCTTGACAACAACTCTCACGAAAATATCTCCTTGTATAGAGCTTTGTTAGCTCATCAAACATAGAATCTTTTTGAGCCTTTTCATAGAGCATTGTTCTTTCTATGGTTTGTGCTATATTCTGTGCTATGATACCAAAAAGAAAGGTATCGCTTTCCTTGAAGGCATTAACTTCTTTCTTATGGATATTGAAAATACCTATTACTTTATTATTTTTTAACTTTAAAGGTATAGACAAAAAGGAACCGATGTTCGTTACCTTTCCTTTATAATAAAGAAATCTCTCATCTTTACTTACATCTTGTACCAGGATGGACTTACCGGTCTGAGCTACAATGCCTGAAATCCCTTCTCCCATTTTAAATGTTATTGTCTTTACATACTTATAGGTAGAATCGTCTGCTTTCCATAATTTAAGCTCATTACATTTTTCATCCAAAAGCATGAAACAAAAGTCCTCTAATTTAAGGGAATCTATGAGAAAATTTCCTGTTTTGTTGAAAAGTTCCTCTAACTGGAGAGAAAGATTTAAATTTTTGTTTAAGGTATAAAGTACATAGAGCTCAAAAAGCCGCTCCTTTAAAGCATCACTCTCCTTCTGAATGGAATTGTATAATCGACTGTCATCCTCCAATTTCAATCCTTCTGTATCCTTCAATTTTAGTTCCCTTTATTAAATGAGATTCTTCAATGTGTTGTTTGTTATTGTTTCAACCACTTCATATACGATATCTCATCTTTACTGCCAGAGATTGAATTGGTATCGCCAGGAGGTTCATAAGCAAGATTGCATACATTACTCCTTCAGGCAACGTAGTGAAATTTCTGACCAGTACCGTAACAAGCCCGCACCCCGCACCAAAGATCCATTTTGCAGTTTGGTTATATGTTGCCGTTATTGGGTCGGTAGCCATAAAAAATGCACCCAAAACCAACCCTCCACTAAGAAGCTGAAATAAAGGCGGGGCAACAGCCTTTCCTAAAACCAACGAAAAGAATACCGAAAAAATAAACACGCATCCTAAATAGGAAACAGGGATTCTCCAATTAACGACATTTATCTTGATTAGCCATAATGCTGCCAGTATCAATGTTAACCGGCATGTTTCACCTAAAGAGCCGCTTGCTGTACCCAGTAACAGGGAAAGATAGGATGGAAGATCCCCATGAACTTTAAATGCCGTTAATGGTGTGGCATGGGTAATGACGTCAAGTCCATAGCGAAGAGAGTGAAGATTTGGTATGCCCACAAATGGTTCTTGATAGCCGGTAACAAGAAGTGCAGGAAAACAAATCGTTAAAAACAATCGGCTAAAAAGGGCAGGATTTACAATGTTATTGCCAACGCCACCTAATATATTCCTGAACAAAATTGCTAGCGCTGCACCCAAACCTATTAACCATAGAGGTGATTGGGGTGGTAAGATGGCAGGGATGAACAAGCATGAGACAAATCCACCCTCGCTGATATGTTTTTCCCTTGCAATAATAGCCCAGACCACATCAACAACGAATACACCGATAATAAATGAGACAACGAGCTTTGGTATGACACATTGCCAGCCATAGAAATACATGGCCGGGAAAACCCATCCAAAAATTAACGCAACGAGCACAGCCCCCATAAACCTTTTTACATCATAATTATTCCTAATAAAAGGTTGTGCCTGAGCTGTATCCCCTGAACTACGTATGAGACTATCAAAAGCAGTAAAAAGAGATCCAAAAACAAAATCAACTTTTGGGTAAGTATGAATAAATGATTCAACCCTGTCAAGGCTTGTTTCGACGATTTTTTCAATAACATCTAATGGCTTACGTGATTTTTCCATATTTTTGCTTTATAACATTTTGGTTATTTGTGGTTATTAGCTGGTTATTTGTAGTTACTATGAATAACCTAATGACTATAAATAACATCTCAACGTTTCTCCATAACTTCTGTTAATCAATGAAAATTCCCCGGTCGTCGTGGATAAAATTTTTGTTGCGACTGCCTTAGATATTCAGTGCCTTACACTCCCTGTTAATCCGCAAGAGCTCTAACTTAGAGGGACAGATAAAGCTACACAATCCGCACTCAATACATCTTTCCAAATCATAGAGACGTGCCTTGTGCTTTTGTCCCCTTATATAACTGTGATAATAGAGCGCTGGCTCCAGATTTACAGGACAAATACCATCACAGAAGTTACAATAGATGCATTGCCTTAACTCTCCGAGGATATTGGTAGTGTATACTAGCTTGTCAGTTCTGATCATGGGGAACATTATCTTACTATCCTGTTCCTTTAAAACGACAATGTTATTAATAGTCCAATCTATCTTACATGACAAATCAGATATCTCTCTGCCACGTAAGGGGCCGTTGATAAATATGCGGTATTTATCTACCTCTTTAACCCTATCCTCAAGTACCTTTTTTACCGATGTCCCCAGTTGTACCTTGACGACCTCATTTTCTCTGAGGCCTGTTCCTGAGATGGCAATAAAACGTGAGTCGATCTTATTACCGAGAATGCTAGTCTCATACATAGATGACACTGTCTGAGCATCTAGAATCAGGATACCTTTTGTCAAAGTATCCTGACCAAAACCAATATCAGTATCCAGGATGACCTTTGTTAATAAGACCGGATCATCCTGAGGATATTTTGGATTTAATGCAACGACTTCCATCCATTCAGCGCTACCCGCGTATTTCATTATTTCAACGAGCTGCTCACTTTCGTTTTTATTGATGGCTAAATAACATCTTGCCTCCGGGAAACAGCGGGTTTTTACCTCGTGAAGTTTATTAAGGAAGGCATGGATTTTGTGCCCCAGAATTACCCAATTAGGTAATGCCCAGGGTTCAGTTGGACACAAGTTTACGATAACATGCTCTATTTTTTGGCCTGGGATATGAAATTCAAATGTCTCCGGTTCACTATCCGTAGAAATTGTTTCCAGGATATTGCAAAAGCGAAGTGGATAGGTATCCATAAGGTTGAAACCACCGTGGAATCCCTTTTTGTCTTTTTTCTTAAACATAAACACCGGTAACATAAAAATACATCTTAGAAAGATTTACGCAGTTACAAAATTTGTGTAAAAATATCAATTCGCATTCGGGAAGTCAAGAAATATTATTTATGACAATCATTCATTGTTTATCCGGCTCGAAAATTAAAGGGACTTCTCCACAATTTGGAAATTTGTGACATTTTACACATTCAGACCATATCTTATGGGGAAGAGATTCTTTCTCTACCCTGCGAAACCCGCATTTTTCAAAAAATTCAGGTACATAGGTAAGAACAAACATTTTCGCTATGCGTAATTTGCGTGCCTCGCGTTTGCAAACCATCACAAGCTTTTTACCAATTCCTTTATGCTGGCATGACTCCAACACGGCAACTGATTTTATCTCTGCCAAATCCTTCCAGAAAATATGGAGGGCAGCACAACCGACAACTGTATCGTTTTCAATAAATACAAAAAAGTCTCTAATATTCTCGTAAAGTTCACTGAGCGATCGTGGCAACATCACATTTTTTGCTGCAAAATCATTGATAAGCTTATAGATCTTCTCTACGTCTTCTATTGTTGCTTTTCGTAACATGTATCTAAAAATTTTGAAAAATTTTGAAAATTAAATTAACCAAGCACATTGTATTTTCTTACCCTGAAATCAACCCCCAATTCTTTGGCTATATTCTTACACTTTTCTACATCAATACCGGGCATTTCCACAAGAGAAACCTGCACACTGGGTATCACCTGTTTTGCATCCTTAATGAACTGGATAAGAGCAGGATATGCCTTTTTTTCAAAAATAGGTTTACATATCTCTTCATACTTCTCTGCAGTATCGGCATTCAGACTAATGCAAATAGTATCTATTAATCCCTTTAATTCCTGGACAATAGACCTCCCGTTTATTAAATCCCCATGGCCATTGGTATCTAATCGAATACGCTTCCCTTTAGATTTTAAAAACTTTGCAACAGCTATCAATACATCCAGTCGTTCAGTCGGTTCACCATAACCACAGAAGACGACCTCCTCATAATCACCAGGGTCTCCTATGGCACGAAGCACCTCCTCTGTAGTGGGTTCTTTTCTCAATTTAAGATAATGTCCCTTAACAATAGGATATGTTTCTCTCATACAGAAGGTACACATATTCGAACACCGGTTTGTAAGATTTATATACAACGAGTTCCGTATAGCGTAAGCAATCTTCCCCTCTTGTTCAGGCTCATCAATGCCAAACAATTTATAGGCATTAAAAGTGGTTATCCGCACGATATCCTTTTCTGATAACCCATAGATATTAGCTAATACAGGTATGATAAAAGATAAATAGGATGGTTCATTGCGTTCACCCCTCTTAGGCTGTGGGGCTAAGAAGGGAGAATCTGTCTCCAGAAGAAGTCTCTCAACGGGTATCGATTTAGCAACTTCTCTCAGAGTATGGGCATTCGAGAATGTAATTATCCCTGCAAAAGATATATACAGCCCTAAATCTACGCACTTTTTTGCCATTTCCTCTGTTCCACTAAAGCAATGCACAACGCCACTGAGCATACCATTCTTGTGTTCATTCAATATTTTCAAACAATCGCTGCTGGCATCACGACAATGGATAATTACCGGTAGACCACGGGCCTTCGCCAAGGTTAAATGTTTATGGAAAACATGCTGCTGATCTTCATGAGGACTTCGGTTCCGATAGTAGTCAAGCCCCGTTTCTCCAATTGCTACAACTTTGGATTCTTGAGCAATAGACTCCAGTATCTGCCAGTCTTGTTCAGAAACCTTTGAAGCATCATGGGGATGGATACCTATACTTGCATAGATATTCGTGAATTGCTTGGCCAATGCAATACTCTTCTTGCTTGAGGCAAGATTTGTACCGACATTAATAATACATCCTACGTCAGCCTTTTCTGCGCGAATCAAGACAGATTCTAAATCTGACTTGTAATCGGGAAAATCGAGATGCGCGTGGGTGTCTATAATCATAAATTTTTAGATATTTACTTAAGATCTATCATACTATTAACAGTAAATCAACCCTTAAACGGCTTAAATCGTTTAAACTACTCTATAATATATCATTTTTGGTAAAGGCATTTTTAAAAAGTGTTATTGTCGGATGTTCTTTAGCTGGCGAGTAGAAGATAGAAACAACGTCGAACCGTAAACCTATATCTTTTATCTTTTTCTTTGCAAGATAGTGTAAGGCTACTCTGATAATTAGCCTCTTTTTAGCCTTGGTAACCGAAAGTTCTGGTGGACCATATTTATCTGAATGGCGAGTTTTAACCTCTACGAATACAATAATACCGTGGTCATAACAGATAATATCTATTTCTCCACTTTTACACCGGTAATTTCGCTGCAATATTTTATATCCGTTCTTTTTCAAGAATTTTACGGCGAGTTGCTCCCCTTCAAAACCGATGGTTCTCTTATCTTTCCTGTGTGGAGACACATCGATCCTGCATGTGAATATACTTATTATGGGGATAACATATTTGGCATAGAATGTTTGCAAGGTACACCCGAAAAGTGTTTATAAATTGGGCTGCCTCTACAACTTTTTAGCCGCAACATATACCGGGAATACAGAAAAATTTTCTGTATTCCCAATGGCCTCCATGTCTATTTTGGATTTCCCTAATATCAAGGTAATAACCACTCCTCTTTCTCCTCCTTTGGAAGAAAGGGATATAAGGAAGGTTTTCCACCAGGTATTTTCGTATGTATCGGCTGGCTTGAAAAACCGCTTACATACAATGAACAATGAAAATTTCTATACGATTACATGAGGTCTTTGGCAATTTTTCACGCTACGTATCTCCCCCTATCTGCGCATCCTCAGTAAGCCTCCCTTTTTATCCACATCACTGAACGGAACAGATGGGGAAGACATGTAAAATGGGGAAGCATTAGCACACGAAAAAACGATTTAAGGATTTGAGCCGTTAACCGACTTTGTGATGGGTCAGCTTCGCTTGGCCCATCCTATACTCCTTGAAATTCCTAACCTCCAAAAATTGAGATTTATTATGGCGGGTAATACCCGTTCTATCTGGATTGTCATTTACAGAAGTGTCACCAACACTATACGAAACAGCAACCTTTCTAAACATGGATCGCTATGGGTAAGGCTTATTATTCATCAGCTTACGCCAAAGCTTTAAACACTTTTCTCCTGTGTTTGAGAAATCGCCCCATCTCTTGTTTTTTGATTTTCTTTTGTAAATTTCTCCTGAAGTCTTGTCCCCTTCCCTGTCCTTTCACGCATATAGTAGAGTTTTGCACGCCTTACCTTCCCTGATTTGATTACTTTGATATCAACAATCTTTGGAGAATGAACAGGAAATACCCTTTCTACTCCTTCGCCTTGAACAATACGTCTTACCGTAAACGTTTCCTTAAAACCACCACCATTTTTTGCAATAACCACACCACCAAAAACCTGAATACGTTCCTTATCACCCTCAATAATCTTTACCGATACATCTACCTGATCCCCTATAGAAAATTGAGGTATTGATTTTTTCATATATTCTTTTTCAATAGTATCAATAATATTCACGATTCTATCTCCCCATTTAGCCGAGTAAATTTACGAGTAAACTCCTTACATTACGTCACATCAAATTTTATTTATGATTAAGATCCGGCCTTCTCTCCAGAGTTCTTTTTATAGCGTGGTCCCTTTGCCACGATTTTATTTTTTGATGATGACCTGATACGAGTACATCAGGGACCCTCATACCCCGATATTCTGCCGGACGGGTATATTGTGGATATTCTAATAAATTGTCACTAAACGACTCATTGGTTGCAGATTTTGGATCCCCTAAGACACCAGGTACCAAACGAACCACAGCATCAATAATTACCATAGCCGGTATCTCGCCACCAGAAAGGATATAGTCACCAATAGAAAGCTCAAATACATCCAGCCCTATCCGAACCCTTTCATCAAAACCCTCATAATGACCACAAATAAGCATCAGATAAGGCTCTTTAGATAGATCTCGGGCAATGGATTGGGAAAACTGTTGACCCTGCGGAGTCAATAGTATCCTTTTAGGACAAATATCTGCTTGTTGCCCAACCGCTGCAACTGCATTAAAGATAGGCTCAGGCTTCATTACCATACCGGGTCCTCCTCCATAAGGTCTGTCATCTACACAGCGCTTATTTTCGGCATACTCCCGGATATTGAAAAGGTTATACTGAACGAGCACCTTTTCCCTGGCAATCTTCAGGATGCTGCTTCCCAGCACATTTTCAAACATTTCTGGAAATAATGTCAAAATATCAATTCGCATAACTTATTTTTTCATTGCAATACCGAATCTTTTCAGAACACTGGCAACAGATTCTGTTGGTTTCGCACCTACACTCAGCCAATACTCCACTCTATCCTTTTTTAAACTGACTTGTTTTTCACTATTCGATTCCAGAGGATCATATGTTCCAAGATTCTCAATAACTTTTCCATCCCGTTCCTCATGGGCATCAAACGCACCGATTCTATAATAAGGTCTGTTTTTACGCCCCATCCTTTTCATTCTAATCCTTACTGCCATTTTTTTCTCCTTACGAAAATTACCGTATCATACCTTTTCCAAATGGAAAACCTTTGGACAGCGATCCCATTCTCTTAAGACTTTTTTCATTCCCTTTAAAATGTTTCATTAACTTCTTCATTGATTTAAATTGTTTAAGCAATTGATTTACGTCCTGAATTGTTGTTCCGCTTCCGTTTGCCACCCGTTGTCTTCGACTTCCATTAATAATATCCGGATCCACCCTCTCCTCAATTGTCATGGATTTGATAATTGCTTCAACCTTTTGCAATTGTTTTTCATCCACATTCATGCCATCAACCTTACTCCCTATACCTGGAATCATTCCTATGATTTCCTTAAGCGGTCCCATCTTTTTAATTTGTTGAAGCTGTGCAAGAAAATCATCGAGCCCAAGCGTGTCAGTTTGTATCTTTTTACTGAGTTTTTGAGCCTCTTCCTGGTCAATTGCTTGCTGAGCTCTTTCCACAAGAGATACAACATCCCCCATCCCAAGTATCCGGGAAGCCATGCGATCTGGATGGAACTCCTCCAGCCTGTCTAATTTCTCACCAATACCTACAAATTTAATTGGCTTTCCCGTTACTGCCCGTATCGAAAGGGCAGCCCCACCTCTCGTATCACCATCCAGTTTGGTCAAAATTACACCGTCAAACCCCAACCGGGCGTTGAATTCCTTTGCACTGTTGACAGCGTCCTGGCCCGTCATCGAATCACAAACAAAGTATATTTGATGTGGCTGCAGTTTTTCTTTGATTTCTTTGAGTTCCGACATCAGATCTTCATCAATATGCAGTCTTCCAGCAGTATCAAAGATAACAACATCATTCATATTTTCTTTGGCACATTTTACCGCATTTTTACATATCTTTACCGGTAGAGACTGGTGCTCAGAATATACCGGTACATTCAATTGCTGACCTAATACTTTCAACTGTTCAATGGCCGCGGGCCGCTGAACATCAGCGGCAACAAGGAGCGGTTTTCTCCCTTTTGACATTATCGTTCTGGCAAGTTTGCCGGCCGTGGTGGTCTTTCCACTCCCCTGCAGTCCTACCAACATAATCAATGTCTGCTCACCGTCCTTAAAAGGGAGAGACGTGTCAGACTCACCCATGAGCCGAATTAACTCATCATGAACGATCTTTATCACTTGCTGTCCAGGCGCAATACTCTTAATCACCTCTTCACCAACAGCACGTTCCGTAACATGTTGAATAAAATCCTTTACAACCTTGTAGTTTACATCTGCCTCAAGAAGTGCCAAACGCACCTCATGGAGCCCTTCCTTAATGTTGGACTCCGTAAGCCGTCCCTTACCGCGAAGCTTACTAAAAACATTCTCAAGACTGTTTGAAATCGACTCAAACATAAGCGCCTCTATTTCATTAAAATATAATAATTTTTCAAGATTCAAAACCACGAACACACGGAAACGGAGGCACGGAACAAAATAGTAACCTGCTCTTTTTCTCTATTTTTCGTTCTTTCGTGCTTACCCTTCCGAATCGTTCGGATTAGAATTATATTTTCGTTAAAAATAACTTCAGATACAACAAATAACCCATAGATAACAAACCAACAACCAATAACGTATTAAGGAATAGCCACTTCACTCTATGCATGTATTGATTGTGAACCGTTATAAAAATATATACCTTACCTAAGGTATAAATTGAAATAGTTAAAATATTTATTATATACAATTACCATAAATATTCAAACGAATTTTATCAAGAAAATTTCTATTGCAGAACGTTTCGTGGTTTGTTAAAATTTTTCTAAGTTTGCGATTGCTATTGTCTTATTTTATTATGCGTTCTTCAGAACGCATTATTTATTTAGGGAGAAAGTAATGAGGAAAGAGATTCATCCGGAGTACATAGAAACATTAGTAACATGTGGATGTGGAGAGACCTTTAAGACAAGGTCAACAAAACCTAAAATTGCCGTAGAGGTATGTTCAAAGTGTCATCCCTTTTACACCGGTAAGCAGAAATTTGTAGACAGTGCAGGCCAAATAGAAAAGTTTCAGAAGAGATTTCAGAAGAGTCAAAAAACAGAAGAGACTGTTAAGCAGAAATGAACGATAATTTTTTAAAAAAGATAGAAAAAATCTATGAAAGATACCATGAATTGGAGAAGCTTTTATCCGACCCTGAGGTACTTGCAGACTCAGGCCGGTATACATCATATGTAAAGGAACATGGTAATCTTTCCAAAATAGCGGGCAAGTACTTGCAGTTTATGGAAACCCGTACCAGAAAGCAGGAGGCAGAGGAGCTTTTAATCCAGGAAAAAGCCGATAAGGAAATGGTTGAAATGGCCAAGGAAGAGCTTGTGGAACTGGAGAGGCAGGAAGAAGCTATCTTCGAAGAAATCAAGGGATTATTTATTACAGAAGATAAAATAGCCAGTAAAAACGTAATCGCTGAAATACGGGCCGGAACAGGAGGAGAAGAGGCCGCAATCTTTGCTGCTGACCTATTCCGCATGTATACCAAGTACGCGGAAAACCAAGGCTGGAAGGTAGAGCTCTTTGATTGCAGTGAAACTGATTTGGGCGGGTTCAGGGAAGTAACTTTCTCTATCGAAGGTAGAAACGTGTATCAAAAACTGCGATTCGAAAGCGGTACTCATCGTGTTCAAAGGGTGCCTCAAACGGAGGCCAGCGGCAGGGTTCACACCTCAACGGCAACGGTAGCCATCCTGGCAGAGATCGAAGAAGTAGAGATTGATATCAATCCAAACGACCTCGTTGTAGAAACATTCCGGGCCTCAGGTCCAGGAGGACAAAAGGTAAACAAAACAAGTTCCGCAGTAAGAGTTACCCATGTCCCTACCGGGGTGGTGGTAAAGTGTCTTGACGAAAAGTCTCAGCACAAGAACCGTGCAAAGGCCATGCGTATCTTAAGAAGCCGTCTGTACGAACAACTTGAGGGACAGAAGCGAAGCGAAAGGGATCAAATACGCAGGGACCAAATAGGTACAGGTGACCGCAGTGAAAAAATCCGCACGTATAACTACTCTCAAAATCGAGTCACCGACCATCGGATAAACTTCTCAGTATATAACCTTGATCAGGTCATGCTTGGGCATCTGGATGAAATCATTGATGCCTTAATTGCTTATTATAAAGAAGAACAATTGAAACAATTATACACAGCCGTATAAAGAGGCATCATAAAAATTCTTTTTCTTGCATAATGAGAAAATATGATGTCGCCAGAACCAAATAAGGTACATGCATTTCAAAGAGGTCTCCAATACAACGGGGATTGTAATTTCCCTCCTTCATATCAAGATGTAAACACTATTCCTGTTAAAAATATAAATAATATACTCCCGGACATGGACGCTGTCTTCAATCTTATTCTTTGGGCAAGTAAAATATTACAAAAACATGCGATTGATTCTCCACGCCTGGATGCAGAAATTATTTTATCGTATCTTTTGAATTGCAGGCGTATCGACCTCTACACACATCCCGATAAGCTTGTGGAAGACGCCATTGCCGAACGGTACAAACAAGCCATTCAAAGACGCGCACAGCGGGTTCCACTCCAGTATATCACGAATCATGCAGAATTTATGTCTCTGGATTTTTATGTGGACGAACGGGTATTAATTCCCCGCCCTGAGACAGAATTGATCGTAGAGGCTGTCATTGAAAAATCAGAAAACTTCTCAAACGAGCAGGAAATTCTTATCATAGATATTGGCGTAGGCAGCGGCAATATTGCGGTAGCTTTGGCAAAGAAAATACAAAACGCCAGGATATTTGCAATAGATATATCTTCCGATGCCTTAGCCGTTGCCAAAATCAATGCCCAAAGGCATCAAGTATTAGATAAGATAACCTTTTTATGCGGCAACATTTTCGAACCACTCAACGGATACAGGGTTGAATCAAAGGTAAACTTTATTGTATCCAACCCGCCCTATGTGTCAAGCGATGAATTAAGTACCTTGCAAGCGGAGGTGAGGAATTTTGAACCACACGTAGCGCTTATCAGCGGTCAGGATGGTCTCTCTTTATTCAGAGATATCATCAAAAATGCAAATAGATGGCTTAAACCAGGAGGCTTTCTCCTCCTAGAGGTCGGTGAAACACAGGCACGGAAGGTAGCACAAATGTTAAGGGATACGGGACGCTTTAAAAAAGCAGAATACAGAAAAGACTATCAGCATATACACCGCACTGTCATCACACAACTGGAGGAAAACTGTGGATAAAATCCTTATCGATGGAGAACGTCGCCTGGAAGGAAGTGTACGGATTAATGGGGCAAAAAATGCAGCGTTGCCTATTATGGCAGCCTGCATATTACTGAACGGCCCGTCTCGCATAAAAGGGGTACCAAATATTGTTGACATCCAAACCCAATCAGAAATTCTCAGAAATCTTGGTGGAGAAGTAAAAAGATACGAAGACAGAACTCTTGAAATAACATTTCGGGACGGGGAACATCATGATAAATTTACAGCACCTTATGAACTCGTGAGAAAAATGCGGGCATCTATCTGTGTCCTGGGCCCATTATTAAGTAAAAGGCATAGGGCGAAGGTCTCCTATCCCGGAGGATGTATTATCGGGCAGCGTCCTATCGATTTGCATTTAAAGGGACTAAAGGAATTGGGCGCCCAGATCGAAACAACAGAAGGTTATGTAAATGCCTCTGTAGACAGGCTAAAGGGAGCAAAAATTTCTTTTGCAGGGAAAACGGTATTAGGAACCTGTAATGTAATAATGGCAGCGGTATTGGCAGAAGGCGTAACTACCATAGAACATGCTGCCTGTGAGCCGGAAGTACAGGATCTCGCAAATTTCTTAAACAAGGCGGGTGCAAAAATTACGGGAATCGGTGAAAATAAGCTTACCATTGATGGCGTTCAGGAATTACAGGGAGTTGACTACGAAATCATTCCAGACCGTATAGAAGCAGGAACATTTATGATTGCCGGCGCCATTACAAAGGGCGACATCATTATAGAAAACACAATAGCAGACCATCTAACTGCAGTAATCGATAAACTAAGAGAAATTGGTGTAGAAGTAATTACTTATGGTAATACCATCAGGATCAAAGGAAACGATTCATACCATGCAACAGACTTGACAACACTGCCTTACCCGGGCATGCCCACCGATATGCAGGCACAGTTTATGGCCTTGTTATGTACCGTAGAGGGAAAAAGCATTATTACCGAAAAGGTCTTTCCAGAAAGATTCATTCATGCTGCTGAATTACGAAGGATGGGGGCCAACATCCAGATAGAGGGATCACATGCAATTATAAAAGGAACCCCCTTTTTGTCTGGTACGAATGTCATGGTCTCAGACCTGCGGGCAGGAGCAGGACTTGTACTTGCAGGCCTGGTAGCGAGGGGAATTACCGATGTCCATCGTGTTTACCATTTAGACCGGGGTTACGAGCAGCTTGAAGAACGGCTCTCAAAGCTCGGAGCATCGATAAAACGTATAAGTGATTAGATAGTGAAAGATAATTTCTTTTTACCTCATGAAAAATCTTTTTCTGCAATGTATCTTTACATATGAGTCAAGTGAGTCAAGTTTTTAAGGCAGAATATACGATACAGGATATCCTATATCGTGTATTCTGAATTTTGCGTCGTGTTTTATCTATCTGAGGCTTCGACTCGCTAGAAAGAATAGAGATATGCTATCAATCTCAAATGAAAAGAAGTTTTATCAGCGACTTAAGGTACTCTCAGACGCCTTTTTACTATCTTCGAATACCTTCAACTACAAATCAGTTTTACGCGAGGCAACGAAACACTTTAAGATATTTACGGAGGCAGATGCATCCGTCCTTATGCTAAATAATAAAGACGGAGATCTTAAACCAGCCTGTTCTTTAGGTATTCCATTTTCTAAAATTAAGGATGTAAGCCTGCCGGCATCCACACGACTGAAACATATCCTTACTCATTCCGTTTTAGACATGCGATATACTTCTTTTATGAATACCCCCCTTATTCTCAACCGGAAGTTAATAGGCCTTTTTGCCGTATTCAGTATTGTACCGGAAAAATTTTATGCCTTTGAACACAATAAATATGAAAATCTTTTCCTTACCATACTAGCTAGCCACCTTGCGGTAAGTATTGAAAATGCAACATTGACTCAATCGATCTTCTCAAGGGAACGTAGTGAATTCGATTGGGAAAATACCTTTGATTCCATCGATGATTTGATCAGCATTCACGATTCAGATTTTAATATCATTCGGGCAAACAAGGCTGTAGCCAGAAAATTCAACATGGATATCAGAGATATTGTAGGGAAAAAATGTTACAAAATTTTCCATAACATGGAGGAACCCTGGAAAACCTGTCCGCATAATAAATCTTTAGAAACGATGACTAAACGTTTGGTGGAAATTGAAGACCCCCACATGGGAGGTATCTTTACTATTACAACATTTCCCTATTTCAATAAGGCAGGAAAATGTGTAGGGGCAATTCACGTAACCAAGGACGTAACGGAGTACAGGAACATGCGGGATCAGGTCATGCAAATGGGAAAAAACAGCAAATTGGGAAATAATGGCTGCATGGGCTGTATATAAGATGATAAATGATCTCAATAACGGCCTGGCATAGGTAAGAGTTAGTGAAGAGTAAATAGGAGATAGCAGATGAAAAACACTCCTGCCAACTATTCACTATTTCCTATTTTTCCTCACGCATGGTTCAATCTTGAAGATCGAACCGTACGTTTGCACCAACCTGCACGTTTTTGATCGGCGCCAAGTGTATGAAACATGCCGAAACAACACGGACTAACATCGGGTACAGACACAAAATACTGCGTCTCTACTGCGGTAGCTTTGAAATTCCTGCGCATTTAATTATACTCTCGGCAACTTTAGAGGTTTCGGTGAGTCTTCTCACCGAAATAAATCAGTACCAGCACAGGTTTCGGTGT
Source organism: Candidatus Jinrextremum sp. (assembly GCA_039794405.1). Lineage (GTDB taxonomy): Bacteria > Planctomycetota > Brocadiia > Brocadiales > Brocadiaceae > JBDIVL01. The sequence continues at coordinate 111,127 of JBDIVL010000005.1, forward strand.
ACTAGCACACCGAAAAACCACAATGGTTAAAGTTCCTATACGTCAAGGATAGATTTCCAAGACTTGCAAAAAAAGTTGTTTTTGCATAGGAATACTATATTTGGTTTTATCTCTGCAAGAAAACTTCTGCAATAGTTATAAACCTTTGTGAAAATCGGAGATATATCAAAGACAACGTGCGTTTATCAGTCCTTCTCTATTCAATTATTCACCCATATTCAATTATTGACTTTGTTTTAAAAGGAGTTATAGTATTTAATACATGAACCAGAAATCGAAAACACCGGCAATACAAAGAGTCATCATCATTGTCCTCGATAGTGTCGGCATCGGTGCCATGCCCGATGCTCATCTGTATGGCGATGAATGCAGTAATACCCTGGCACATATCGCAGAAGCTCTCGGTGGATTATCATTACCCCATCTGGAAAGTCTGGGCTTGGGAAAGATTATTCCTATCAAAGGTATTTCTCCTTCTCTTGAACCTTTAGGCGCATATGGCAAGATGTCAGAAGTTTCTGCTGGAAAAGACACGACTTCCGGTCATTGGGAGATGATGGGAATTGTGACCTCAAGATCTTTTCCGACTTATCCGGACGGATTTCCAGAAGAAGTCATCGGGGCATTTGAAAAAAAAATTGGTAAACCGATCCTTGGAAACAAACCTGCATCAGGCACTGAAATTATTCAGAAATTAGGGAAAAAACACCTCCAGACAGGCTTTCCCATAGTATACACCTCTGCTGATAGTGTTTTCCAGATTGCCGCATGTGAAGATGTTATCCCCGTTCCAGAATTATATAAAATGTGTGAAATAGCCCGGGAAATATTAACAGGTAAACATGCGGTAGGGCGCGTTATTGCACGCCCTTTTCTTTTTAAAAATGGCCAATATATCAGAACTGAAAGGCGCAAGGATTTTTCTCTATTGCCTCCGGCATCAACCGTTTTAGACCATGCCCTCCAAAAAAAACTTGAGGTAATCGGCATTGGCAAGATTGGAGATATATTTGCGCATCAAGGCTTATCAGAAGAAATACACACATATGATAATCAAGAGGGCATTGCACAGACAATACAATGCATAAAAAGAAGTTTCAAAGGGATCCTTTTTACAAACCTTGTTGACTTTGATATGAAATACGGACACAGGAACGATGTGAACGGCTATGCGAATGCCCTGAAAACATTTGATCAAAGCATTCCTGAGATCAGAGAATCGCTTAGGAAAGATGATATTTTATTTATCACAGCAGACCATGGATGCGATCCCACTACACCGAGTACAGATCATTCCAGAGAGTATGTACCATTATTGGTTTACGGAAAGGGATTGTCTCGCCCAAAATCATTGGGCATTCGCCAGACTTTCGCCGACTTAGGCGCAACCGTAACAGAAATATTCGGTCTTAGCCCCCTTCAGCACGGTCAAAGTTTTTATCAGGAACTGTAAAAGATTTTAAAAAATTTACTTTTTACCAGCTATAAATTATAATTTACGTTGTGAGTATCATGAGGTTAAGACTATGTGGTGAAAGGGGGTGAAAGTGAAACTCTCGGACGTATTAACCAAAGATCGTATCATTATCAACGTAAACGGATATGATAAATACGATATTTTGGCGAAAATGGTAACCGTAGTTAAAACTTCAGACAAAATAAAGAACGAAGCAGACCTTCTCAAAAAGGTAATTGAGCGAGAAAAGATTAAAAGCACGGGGATTGGAGGCGGGATTGGAATTCCGCATGCACAAACTTCCGGCGTAAAAGACATTATTGCATGCCTGGGAATTTCAGAAAAAGGAATCGAGTTTAACGCCTTAGATGGAAAACCCGTTCACTTAGTTCTTTTAATAGCCACACAAGAGCGAACAAATAGCACATACCTTGGACTTCTCAGCCGCATAGCCCGTCTGTTTATTGATGAACCTTTTAAACAAAAGGTCATTAAATCCAAATCACCAGAAGAAATCATGAATCTTATCACGGAAAAAGAAAAAGAATAAAAAAGTTGTTTCTATGAACCCGATACATTTCTCCACCACAACAATTATTTTTATGTTTTCACTCTTTTTTCTTCTTCTCTTTGTTTCGGCCTTTTTTTCATTAACGGAAACATCCCTTTTTTTGCTTAACAAGGTGCGACTAGATTTCCTCATTAAGCAAAATAACAAAAAGGCCATCTCTGTTTATAATATGATTAGCGAACCGGATAAGCTTCTGAGTACTATCCTTACAGGAAATAATATCGTTAATACCCTAGTATCAACGTTAGGAACAACAATCGCAATATACTACCTGCATGAATGGGGAGTAATTATGGCCCCAATTATCGTTGCGGTTATTTTAGTTATGTTTGGTGAAACATTTCCCAAGATGCTGGCAACCCAGTATCCGGAGCAGTTTTCTTTGTGGATTATTAAACCCTATGAATGGACGCGATGGATCTTATCACCCATGGTAACATTGGTAACGTACATTACATATCTCGTTTTTCATGCATTTGGTATAAAGATCGAATATAAAAAAACGATTTTTAGTCGTGAAGAGGTAAAGCATATTATTATGGAAAGCGGGGAGACAGGTGTATTAGCTGACGGTGAACATGAGTTATTGCATGGGGTGTTTGAATTTCATGATAAACTTGCGAAGGAAGTAATGGTGCCAAGACACAAGATCGTTGCGATACATGCCGATATGAAATCTGAAGACATCGCGAGACTCGTTACAGAGGAAGGTTATTCACGATACCCGGTATACAGGCATTCCATTGATAATATCATCGGGATTGTTCATGCAAAAGCGATGATTAATATGCTGATAGATAACCGGCTCTTCGTACTTGAGGACCTTATCATGGAGCCTTATTTTGCCCCTGAAAATAAAAAGATTAGTACGATACTCACAGAATTTCAGCAAAAAGGGCTGCACATTGCCATTGTTAAAAATGCCAGAGGATCTGTTTCTGGTTTAATCCAGATAAAAGACATCTTAAAGGTTCTTTTTGGAGAATTAAAGGAAAAAACGGTTCCCAAATAGGGAACGATTTGTATTGGATAGACAGGAATGTTTCAAATGGTTTTGACAGCCGGAAACGACAAAAAAGAAGTTCGGCTAGTAAGGCGAAGCCTCAGACCGATAAATAGATCATGCACTGTCAACAGTCAACTATCAGCAATTGGGCAGAGATGCAGGATGACCGCTAATTGCTGATTGCTTATACAACCCTGATGGCGCGGACAAACTGGTAGAAACGATCTGCCGGGGGCGTTTCTGCTTTTATTTTTCACAGCCGTATAAATTTATAATAAGGAATTATCATGGCAGTTTTTGTTACTGGCGGAACAGGTTTTTTAGGAAAACAGCTTGTAAAAGAACTGAGTCTTTTCGATGAAGAAATCCATCTCCTGGTAAGAGAGAAGAGTAATATAAAAGGGATGAATAGTAAACGGTATAAAATGTTCGTTGGAGACGTAACTCGGACTCATACAATAAAAACAGCGATGAAAGGATGCAAAACAGTTTTCCATATGGCCTCCCTTGTAAAGGCATGGACGCGTAATCCGGGAGAATTTTATCAAATCAACGTCAAAGGGCTTCAAAATGTCATGGAATGTTCTCTAGAAGAAGGTGTCTCAAAGTTTGTATATACTTCTTCATTTATGGCCCTTGGTCCATCTTATAACAAGATCAATACAGAAGAAACAATCCACAACCCGCGTCATCTGCATAACCCTTACGAAGAAACGAAATACCTTGCAGACCAACTAATCCTGCAATATTTAGACAAAGGATTACCCGTAATTACCGTTTACCCTTGTGTCATCTATGGACCTGGCGAGATTACAGAAGGGAATCTGGTAGTGCGAATAATCCTTGATTTTTTGAACAATAAAATACCAGGAATTCTTGGTAACGGAGGTAAGGTATGGAACTATGTATTCATATCGGATGTAGTGAAAGGACATTTACTGGCACGGGAAAAGGGCAAAATTGGACAAAAGTACATTCTTGGCGGAGAAAATATTTCCATGAAAAATTTTTTTGTCCTGCTTGAGGGATTAACGGGAACAAGCGCTCCAAAATACCGTATACCATATTGGATCGCAAAGATATCTGCATACTGGCAAGTATCCCTTGCCTCCTTATCCGGAAAGGCACCGATGCATACACCATCCGTTATTGAAATCTACAAGCACGACTGGGCATACAGTTCTGAAAAAGCAGAACAAGAACTGGGATATACCCATATCCCTTTGAGAGAAGGATTAAAACATACCCTGGACTGGATAAATAAAACGATAAGAAACTTATGACAAGCGAAACGAAAAGAAAAATCGAGCACATTATACCGGTTATTTTTGCTTTCCTGCTAAGATACCTGAATACCTGGCAAGCGCTCTTGTTTGCATTTGTAGGAATCCTTTATGGACTTTTCCTATCGCGAATATTTGTTCGGGATACAATCCGGAAACACGAACAAGGTTTTTCCTCCGGAAAAGTAATTTACGGTGTAATGGTCTTTATCCTCATCCTGCTCTTTCACCAAAAAATGTATATCGTCGCGGGCGCATGGGCAATCATGTCCCTTGGTGACGGTTGCTCCGGTCTTTTTGGAATAATATACGGGGGAAAAAAACTCCCCTGGAATCCTGAAAAATCATGGATAGGCTCTTTTGCTTTTATCCTCTTTGGCGGGCTTGGCGCTGCCGTTCTTATGTGGTGGGTAAATTTATATCCGTCCACCGCTCTTTATATGCAAGGGCAAGTACAAACACCTGCAACATGGATTTATTTTTTAACAACTGCTTTTTTGGCATCTCTTGTAACGGCTGGAGTAGAATCACTTCCCTTGAAAATTAATGACAACATCACGGTACCATTAACGGCCAGTCTATTTATCTATGCGGCAACCCTTATCCATTGGGAACATCTCGAACGCACTCATAGTATCATTGCAGCATTAGGTATCAATACTTCTTTCGGCCTGCTTGCTTACCATTTAAAAATGGTAAGCAGATCGGGTCTTATCGGTGGAGTTATCATTGGCACCATTATATACCTTTGCCTGGGTTTAGGGGGATTTTTGATCCTCTTTACATTCTTCTTTCTTGGTAGTTGGTCATCCAAGCATAAATATCACTGGAAGTCGATTCATGGATCTGCACAGGAAAATCAGGGAAGGCGCAGTACAAAACATGCAATAGCAAAGGGTGGTGTCGGGCTTATTATGGCCGTCATGGCATTATTAACAGATACTCCAGAAATCTTCAGGATTGCATTTGTTGCAGCCTTCGCTACAGCCACATTCGATACAATCTCCAGCGAATTAGGGCAGATCTACGGAAAGAGACCAATCCTGATTACTACGATGAGATCTGTTCCTGCCGGCACCAATGGAGCAATATCTGCCGAAGGTACTATCTTAGGAATCCTGTCTGCAGCTTTTATAGGTGCAGAGGCTTATGTACTGCACTTAATCGATCTTCAGTCAATAGCCGTTATAGTGACTGCGTCATGTGTTGGTACTACGGTTGAGAGTTTTTTAGGAGCAACCATTGAACGGTGGAAATACGCAGATAATGAGGTCATTAATTTTGTTAACATTTCCACAGGTGCCGGGGTATCGATATTGTTGGCAAAAATGTTATAGTACCTGCTATTCCCCGGCGTAGCAGAGTCACAACCAAAATCCCTGATACGGAGTTTGGAAAACAAAGATACAAATATTTATGTCCAGGTACTTAAATTCCAATACTCTATTGCTCCATGTCAAAAATAGATTTACGACAGAACCGAGGCGCCCCACCGCGACGTCTCTACAATTGCGCCACCAATCCATATCAAGGATAATTTACGGATAGCATAAAAAACTTGTAACTGCTTAGGTCCACGGTTCAGAGTTAGAGATGAAAATTGAAAGGTTTGAAGGAAATAACCAACCTTGCACTGTAAACTCTGAAGGGAAAAAGACATTTTTACGGAGTAATACTATATGCAACTACCTGTTATCTCACTCAAGGCCAAAAGAAATTCTCTTCACCCCTGGATATTTAACCGCATGATCCGCCATCCGCAGAAACGTCTGAGGCCAGGTACACTGGTAGAAGTGGTTTCCAAAGAAGGGGCATTTATCGGCAGGGGTATTTACAATCATAAAAGCAATATCGGTGTTCGCCTACTAACTGAAAATGTATTTGAACCGCTTGATCATGAGTTTTTTTTCAAAAAACTTGAACAGGCTAAGGCGCTTCGTGAAGGAATACTTGGGATTCAGAAAACTTCGGATAGTTACCGATTAACCCATGGAGAGGCCGATGGGCTATCGGGTTTGATTATCGATAAGTTTGCCAATGTGCTTGTTATTGAACCATACTCGGCTGGATACCTTGAAATCATGGAATGGATTGTATCATCATTGCAATCCCTCTATCCCGGCACTCGGATCACGGTGCGTCCGGATGAGCGAAATGAGGCAAAGGAAGGAGCAGATTTTTCAAAAGCAGCCAAGAATTATCCCGGTCCTGATTTCACAGAAATAAAAGAAAATCAATTAAAAATGAAAGTAAATCTCAAAACAGGACACAAAACGGGATTTTTTCTTGACCAGCGTGAGAACCGCCTGACATTATCAGAATATTGCCACGATAAAGAAGTGCTTGATTGTTTTTGCTATACGGGTGGATTTGCTATTTCTGCAATGCTGACCGGTGCAAGATCGGCTGTAGGAATAGACCTAGATGAAAAGGCACTAGAAACGGCACATCAGAACGCATTACTGAATTCCGTGAAGGCAACGTTTCAGCACATGAACGTATTTGACTACCTGCGAACAATGATCAGTAAAGGTCAACAAACTGACGTCGTAATCCTCGATCCTGCCAAACTTGCCGGCTGTACAGACGAAATTAAGCGGGCACATCGAACCTACGGGGATATTAACCGGCTAGGTATGCAGGTTGTGAGGCCAGGCGGTATCCTATTAACATGTTCATGTTCAGGTCTTGTATCCGAAAGAGAATTTCTCTCTATCATCACACGTTCTGCGGCAGAAGCCGGGGTTGTACTTCAAATTTTCAAAGTTGCCGGGGCAGCACCGGACCATCCCTTTTCAACGGTCTTTCCTGAAGGAAGATATCTCAAAGCCGTTTTTGCAAGGGTATTTCCATATGGAAAAAAGGGATAGAGCACTTCTCGACTATTGTCTCTTCACAGCGTGCCTTTTTGCGAGTTTGCTATGCCGCCTTCCATAAGCAAAATAAATTATTGAACCTGCAGCCAGCCAAACAAATAACCTAAGCCATGTAGAAAATTCTAGCCGAACCATCATATAGCCGCAGGCAATAATACCCAAAACAGGTATTACAGGGACAAAAGGGCATTTAAAGACACGAGGATGATGCGGATCCTTAACACGGAGAATGATAACTGCAGCGCAAACAAGGCAAAAAGCCATCAGGGTTCCAATATTGACCAATTTTGCTATTTCTTCAATGGGAAAACAACTTGCAGTAATCGCAACACACGCCCCAACAATAATTGTAGAAATATACGGTGTTCCGTATCGATGATGCACAGCAGCGAAGATCCGTTCTGATAAGAGGCCATCCCTTGCCATAGCCCAGAAAATCCTTGACTGGCTCATAAGCAAAACCAGGAGCACGCTGGTAAGTCCTGCAACAGCGCCTATTGAGATAAAAAAAGATATCTTCATCATTCCAACCCTTACAAAGGCATCGGCTAATGGCGCATCAATATTAATATCTTTGTAGTAAATCATGCCGGTTAAAACCGCAGTAACTGTGATGTATAAAATGGTGCATATGATCAAAGAAATAATGATACCAATAGGTACATCCCTCTGTGGACTTCTTGCCTCCTGTGATGTGGTTGAAACTGCATCGAAACCAATATATGCAAAAAACACATAAGCTGCGCCTGTTCCAATGCCACTAATGCCAAAAGGCGCAAAAGTCTCCCAACTGCTCCCCCAATTGTCATCCTTCACGTAAGACCAACCGACAAAAATTACCATGAGTATCACAGAAAGTTTTACCATTACCATGATATTATTGAAACGAGCACTCTCTTTGATACCAACGACCAACAAGGCAGTTATGGTAGCAATAATAAGTGCTGCGGGCAGATTAAATACGATCGGTATGCCATAAAGATAAGGTATACTTTGAGCAACAAACCCGTTTGCCTGATGGGAAAGAGTCCAGTAATCATTGGCAAGCCAGGGAGGGATGTGCAGACCAAAAAGTTTTAACACATTAATAAAATAGTGTGACCATCCCACGGCAACAAGGCTTGAGGCAAGAGAATATTCAAGAACCAGATCCCATCCGATAATCCAGGCAAAAAGCTCACCAAGTCCTGCATAAGCGTATGTGTATGCACTCCCGGCTAAAGGGACCATAGACGCAAATTCAGCATAGCACAGGGCGACAAAAATACAGGCAAGACCTGATAGAACAAAAGAGAGGATCAGGCTAGGGCCCGAGAATTCCTTCGCTGCCAGCCCGGTCAAAACGAATATACCGGCACCAATAACAGCACCAATTCCTAAAGCCGTTAATGAAAATGGACCCAATACCCGTTTGAAGTGATGATGATTTGATTCTTCGGCAAGATCCTGCAGTGATTTCTTCGCGAACAGTTTCTTCATTATTTTATTAACAAGTCAAGCTGCCTTTGGCAGCGGCTTTTCTATAACACCCATGTAGAGGCGAACCTTGTGTTCGCCCTTGCCCTGGACAATTCAAAATGCCTTGTTTGTTTCCCATGTGGGCGAACACAAGATTCGCCCCTACAGCAAATATTAAAATTCCTTGCCATGAGATTATGAGACTACACTTTTTCTATCAAATGTCCTAATTTTTCTTTCTTTGTCCTCAGGTAATGTTTATTTTCATCCTTTGGCTCTATTACGATGGGGACACGTTCCGTGATTTCCAGTCCGTATCCGGTAAGGGCTGCAAACTTTCTCGGATTATTGGTAAGGAGCCGCATCTTTGTTACTCCTAAATCTCTGAGGATTTGCGCTCCGATACCGTAATCACGCTTATCAGCAGGTAATCCGAGTTTTTCATTTGCTTCAACGGTATCTAATCCGTTTTCTTGCAATAAATATGCGTGGAGTTTATTTTCCAGACCGATACCACGTCCCTCTTGCCGCATATAAAGCAATACCCCTTTCCCAGCTTGTTGTATTATCTTAAGGGTATTTTGCAACTGTTCCCCACAATCACATCGAAGAGAACCAAAGATATCACCTGTTAAACACTCATCATGTACCCGAACAAGCACTGGTTCGTTATGCAAAGGAGAGGGAATATTTCCACTTTCATTACCTACACCTAAACATAGGGCAAGGTGGAGATAATCATCAACGTATGAACGGTAAAGGTGGAGGATGAAATTTCCGTAAACCGTAGGCAACTTTACCGTAACACGCTTCTCAATTAATCGCTCCTGCTCGTGACGATATTTAATAATATCAGCAATGGTGCATGTTTTAAGATTATGTTTTTCAGCAAATTTCTTAAGATCGGGAAGTTTGGCCATATTTCCGTCTTCTGTCATAATCTCGCAAATAACTGCTGCCGGTTTAAGACCCGCAATGCGGGTAATGTCCACAGCCCCTTCTGTATGGCCCGTCCTCACGAGCACCCCGCCCTTCTGTGCCTTGAGTGGAAATATATGGCCTGGTCTGACAAGATCGCCAGCCTTTGATTTATCATCAATAACGGTTAATATTGTTGTAGCACGGTCTTTAGAAGAAACGCCTGTCGTGATACCATTTTTGGCATCGATGGAAACCGTAAAGGGTGTTTGGAAGTTTGACGTATTGTTTGGTACCATGGGATAAAGATCCAGTTCTTCCGCCCGTTCAGCGTTAATTGCAAGGCAAATAATGCCGCGCGCATGGGTGAGCATAAAATTAATCGCCTCAGGGGTAACTTTTTCGGCGGCAAGGGTAAGATCTCCTTCATTTTCGCGGTTCGCATCATCCACTAAAATAACCATCTTGCCCTGTTTAAGGTCTTCTACAACCTCTGGTATTGTATTAAATCGCATTAAAAATACCTCTTAATACTTTTTATTATAAATTTAAAATATCTTAATCTTTCGTAACTACTCAGGTTTCAGGCTCACGGTTATTTTCCCTTCTTTAAGCATTCCAATCTCCATCTCTCTAACCCTGAACCTGAGCAGTTACAAGTTTTTATAATAGTAGTAAAAATGGTTGCCAATGTAAAGTATTTTTGTATAAATGCATCCTCGATAGTATTACTTTGTAAAAACTTCTTTTTCTGTAAATCTTCTATGCTATCCGTAAATCTATCGTTGATGGAGGTATTGGAGTTTTTTTCACAACAATATAAAGGGGGGAAATCGTCCCCGATTGAACCGAGACGTTTTGCATGTTTCCTATCTTCAAATCTTTCAACCTTCATCTCTCTAACCGCGAAATTCGAACCTTGAACCTGAACAGTTACTATAGTTGTTTTACTCCTTTGTACATATATAAGAGCCCGGAAACAAAAGTAAAAACTACCGTAGTCCACCAGATGGTAATAAGGGCAGGTAATGGGACATGGTTTCCAATAATTACGGATATAATGGCAATAATCTGAAAGCACGTTGATGCCTTGCCAAGAATCGTTGGCTGACAATCTATTCTGCCTGTAATAACGAGTAATGCAAAGGTACCGAACATAAGCGTAAGGTCTCTGCAAACAATAACGGTCGGGATCCAATTAGGAAATCTTGGTTCAGGCCATAAACGATCAGAAGAAAGGATGATACAGGAAATTACCAAAACGAGCTTATCTGCTACAGGATCCAGATACTTACCGAGATTTGTTATTTCATTTCTCTTTCGTGCAAGGTAACCATCCAGGATATCGCTTAAGGCGATCATAAGCATGATAAAAAGACAAGCATACCGATAATGGCCGTTATGTTGAACCTGCATTATACAGAATACGAGGGGAGGAATGAAAAATATCCTGCTAAGACTAATTTTGTTAGGAAGGGTTAACATAGGCAAAAGACCTCTTCTTGTGGAGCTTGTACTGTTTATAACAGGGCTATCATATACTTTCATTTTTAGGAGAAGCCTCGTGAATTTCTTTTTTTACGGTCTTTATACCAGGTCATGAACAAACGAATACCTTGTTCAATAGATATTTTAGGATTGTAACATAAGAAATGCTCCGCCTTCCTGATGTCTGCATAGGTTCTCTGTACATCTCCCGGTTGTTCGGGAAGTTTATTAATGCACGCTTTTTTATCTAATTCATGTTCAATAAGTTCAATAAGTCTTTTCAACTGAACTGGGCGAGAATCGCCCAGATTGATAATCTCGAAATCAAACTGCTTGTCTAAAACAGAAATTACACCGTCAATGATATCTGAAAAAAAGGTATAATCCCTTTGTGTCGTCCCATCACCATATACGGTAATAGGTTGATTGTTATCAATAAGTTCAGTAAATTTCCGTATAGCGAGATCTGGCCGTTGACGCGGGCCGTATACAGTAAAAAATCTAAGGCAGGAGATGGACATTTTGTAGAGATGATGATAATTATAACAATAAAGCTCCCCTGCACGTTTCGTCGCAGCGTAAGGTGATATGGGTTCGTTTACAGGATCGTCTTCTGAAAAAGGGACATTTCTGTTATTTCCGTAAACCGAAGAGGATGAGCCAAAAATAAATTGCTTAATTCCATATGATCTGGAAAGCTCGAGCATATTTAGTGTTCCCTTGCAGTTAATATCTTCATACAGCAAAGGATTCTCAATCGAAGGTCTTACGCCTGCTTGTGCTGCCAGGTGAATAACCTTCTCAATCCGGTGTTTTTCAAATATCTCCCGGCATGCAACTCTATCACGAATATCAGTCTCGTATAACCTTAAATTCGGGTCTTGAATAACCGCGGAGATGTTTTCCCTTTTATAGACCGGTGTATAGAAATCATTAAAATTATCAACTACAACTACCCTTTTAGCTTGTGACAGCAGTCTTTCTACCAGGTGTGAACCGATAAAACCTGCACCACCAGTAACAAGTATCGTCATGATAGCAAAATCCTTATCCAGCCCGTACCTGGTTAAATACTCTTATATCTGATTTGTCTTTACAAATGAGTAAAGTTTTTCAATGGCTGAATGGGCATATGGCTAGATGGCTAATGAATCAGCTACCAACCATGTAACCATTCAACCAAACTTGCATCTTGCTCTTCATCGGTCTGAGGCTTCGCCTCGCTAATTTATTGATAAAAAACATTTTTACAGATCAATAACCCCTGCGATAGTGTATGGTTTAATATAACAGAGGTGCCATGTTAGTCAAGGAAAAAACTTCGGCTTGACACCACCCCGATTTATTTGTACGATTTAATACCCAATTATAATAATTTTTCTTAGGAGTTTGTCTGTTACTTTACATTAACCTTGGATCAACATGAATAAAAAAAAGGCATTACTTGTCTTAGCAGATGGTACCGTCTTTAAAGGTTACTCTTTAGGTACTCCTGGTGAGACTATTGGCGAGGTTGTTTTTAACACAAGCATAATTGGATACCAGGAGATCATTACAGATCCATCATACAAGGGACAAATGGTCGCCATGACTTATCCATTGATCGGGAATTATGGAATCAATGAAAAAGATTATGAATCACGCAAACCGTTTTTAGAGGGTTTTATTGTAAAAGAGTGCAGCCATTTCCCCAGTAACTGGCGGTCACAGATCAGCCTTGACGAGTTTCTGAGAAAGAATGGAATCGTCGGTATTCAGGGAATAGATACAAGGGCGTTGACGTCACATGTAAGGGATTACGGTACCCAACAGGGGATTATCTCCACCATAGATTTTGATGTACCTAATCTTATAAAAAAGATTCGATCATCTCCGGGACTCAATGGGATAGATTTGGTAAAAGCAGTAACATGTAATAGTTTATATGAATGGAAAGACCAGGATATAAATCCGGAAACATCAAAAAGGTACCGTGTTGTTGTTTATGATTGCGGTGTAAAGTATAACATTTTAAGGAAGCTCAACAGTGTCGGTTGTACTCCTATAGTAGTTCCTGCCCAGACGCCATTCCGTGCCATTTTGGATATGAACCCTGATGGTGTCCTCATTTCCAACGGACCGGGTGATCCTGCAGCTGTTCCCTACATGGTCGAAAATATCAAAGGTATCCTGGGAAAAAAGCCAGTATTTGGAATCTGCCTTGGACATCAGTTGATGGCTCTTACCCTTGGCTTAAAAATATATAAGCTTAAATTCGGGCATCATGGCGGGAATCAACCGGTAATGGACTTATCGACAAAAAAAGTAGAGATTACAGCCCAAAATCATAATTTTGCTGTGGCAACCCCATCGCAGGAAACCACGCATAAAAGCCCCCATGGGAATGTTGAGATTACGCATCTTAATCTCAATGATAATTCAGTAGAAGGATTAAAATGCCAATCCATACCAGCTTTCTCCATACAATATCACCCGGAAGCATCTCCTGGCCCACATGATGCAAGTTACTTGTTTGAGCGATTTATTGAGATGATGGGATCCTAGATTAATCACAATTGTTTAAAATAAATGAAAATATACAATGCCTAAGAGAACAGACTTAAAAAAAATTCTTATCGTTGGCTCAGGTCCAATCGTCATTGGCCAGGCCTGCGAATTTGATTATTCAGGTACTCAGGCTTGCAAGGCGCTTCGAGAAGAGGGATATGAGGTTATTCTCGTAAACAGCAATCCTGCAACAATCATGACAGACCCGGAAATAGCCGATAGAACCTATATTGAACCAATCACACCCGAAATAGTGGCAAAAATTATCGCAAAAGAACGTCCCCAGGCATTACTTCCGACGCTCGGTGGCCAGACAGGCTTAAACATTGCTGTTAGTCTTGCAGAAAAGGGAATCCTGCATGAATATGGTGTTGAGTTGATCGGGGCAAAGCTAGGAGCCATCAAGAAGGCGGAAGACCGGTCTCTCTTCAAATCTGCTATGAAGCAAATTGGCATATCAGTTCCTGAAAGCGGTTACGCCCGCTCATATGAGGAGGCAATGGAGGTTATCAATACCATTGGTTTTCCCGCCATCATTCGTCCCTCTTTTACCTTAGGCGGTACCGGCGGAAATGCTGCATATAATATTGAAGAATACAAAGAATATATCAAGATAGCCTTAGATTCAAGTCCAGTTCACGAAGTGCTTGTAGAACAGTCCGTGCTAGGGTGGAAAGAGTACGAACTCGAGGTGATGCGGGACTTAAAAGACAACGTCGTAATTATTTGCTCTATTGAGAATTTTGATCCAATGGGCGTGCATACCGGTGACAGTATTACAGTAGCCCCTGCCCAAACTCTTACCGATGTTGAATATCAGATCATGCGGGATGCTGCAATGAGGATTATCAGGGAAATCGGCGTTGAGACCGGTGGTTCGAATATCCAGTTTGCCGTTAATCCTGAAAATGGAGCAATGCTTGCAATTGAAATGAACCCAAGGGTCTCAAGAAGTTCTGCCCTGGCTTCAAAGGCAACGGGATTTCCAATCGCCAAGATAGCCGCGAAGCTTGCAGTAGGATATACCCTTGATGAAATTCCTAATGATATTACCCGTTATACACCTGCCAGTTTTGAACCCACTCTTGATTATTGTGTCGTAAAAATACCCCGGTTTAATTTTGAGAAATTTCCTGATACCGAACCAGTGCTTACTATCCACATGAAATCGGTAGGGGAAGTTATGGCGATTGGACGTACCTTTAAAGAAGCCATAGGCAAGGCCATCCGTTCCATGGAATCAGGGCGGTTCGGATTTGAAACATTGTGGCCGTCCGGAAGTGATAAATGGTCTACCGAACAGCGATTTGAGTTCCTAAGAGGAAAATTGATGATCCCAAACCCCGATAGACTCTGGTATATTGCCGATGCAATGCGGCTTGGTATCAATATACATGAAATATTCGGCTGGACACACATCGATCGCTGGTTTCTCTACAATATTAAACAGGTACTGGACATAGAGGATGAAATAAAACAGAAATACTCAGGAAATTCTTATACTCCTTACAAAAAGGATGAATTTAAAATAGATAAAGAAATGCTCAATGAGGCAAAGCAACATGGATACTCAGATAAATACCTAGCACAGTTATGTAAAGTCGATGAAAAAACGATTCGGGAATATCGCCAAAAAGAGACGATCAAACCGGTATTTAAACACGTAGATACCTG